>NZ_WVUG01000186.1 GCF_017614965.1 Streptomyces griseorubiginosus
CTACGCCCCCGTGCCCGCCCCGCAGACGGTCTCCCCGGGATCCCCGCTGCGCTGGGCGGCCCCCGCGGCGGCCGTGGTGCTGGCCTCGGCGATCGTGGTGGGACGGGTGCTGCGCCGACGCCGGTGACGTGCGCACCGCGCCCCTGTCCACCGGCGCCCCCTTGATCACCCCAGTAGGGTCGTCCCGTGAGCGACGAAGACATCACGCTGACCGCGGGCGACGCGGAGGTGACCGTGCGGCCGGGCAACGGCGGACGGATCGGTGGACTGCGGATCGGCGGGGTCGAACTGCTGCGCCAGGGCGAGCGGTTCGGCTGCTTCCCGATGGTCCCCTGGTGCGGGCGGATCCGGGACGGACGGTTCCGGGACGGCGCCACCGTGCACCAGATGCCGCTCAACTCCCCGCCGCACGCCATCCACGGCACCGTCCGCGACGGCGCCTGGCGCCCCGCGCGCGTACAGAGCGACGAGGCGGTGATCACGTACGACCTGGTCGAGCCCTGGCCCTACCCCGGGCGGGTCACCCAGCAGATCGAGCTGACGCCCGACTCGCTGACGCTGACGATGTCCGTGGAGACGTACGGCTCCTCCTTCCCGGCCCAGATCGGCTGGCACCCCTGGTTCAACCGGAACCTGGGCGGCGAGGACGTCCGCGTCGGCTTCACGCCCGCCTGGCAGGAGGAGCGCGGGGCGGACCACCTCCCCACCGGCAACCGGATCGAGCCGCGGCCCGGCCCCTGGGACGACTGCTTCGGCATGCCCGGCGGTGTCGACGTCACGCTGACCTGGCCCGGGCAGCTGGAGCTGAAGGTGGCCAGCCGCGAGGAGTGGGTCGTGGTGTACGACGAGCAGGAGGCCGCCGTCTGCGTGGAGCCGCAGACCGGGCCGCCCGACGGACTGAACACGCTGCCCCGGCTGGTCACGCCCCTGGAGCCGCTGGAAGCGGCGACCACCTGGACCTGGCGCCGCCTCTGACCGGACGTGACGCCGCCTTTAAGCTGACTGGCATGACGACGGACGTACGTGGCGCGCTGCTGCAGCAGATCAAGGACAAGGCCGTGGTGCACGGCAAGGTGACCCTCTCCTCGGGTCTGGAGGCCGACTACTACGTCGACCTGCGCCGCATCACGCTCGACGGGGAGGCCGCTCCGCTGGTCGGCCAGGTGCTCCTGGACCTGACCGCCGACCTGGAGTTCGACGCGGTGGGCGGGCTCACCATGGGCGCCGACCCGGTCGCGGCCTCGATGCTGCACGCGGCCGCCGCGCGCGGGAAGCGTCTGGACGCCTTCGTCGTCCGCAAGGCGGCCAAGGCGCACGGGCTGCAGCGGCGCGTCGAGGGCCCGGAGATCAAGGGCCGGCGTGTGCTCGTCGTCGAGGACACCTCCACCACCGGCGGCTCCCCGCTGACCGCCGTCGAGGCGGTGCGCGAGGCCGGCGCCGAGGTCGTCGCGGTGGCCACGATCGTGGACCGGGCGACCGGCGCCGCGGAGAAGATCCAGGAGGGCGCGGGAGTGCCGTATCTCTTCGCCTACTCGAAGGACGACCTGGGTCTGGACTGAGTTGTCCACAGGGGTTATCCACAACTTGGACACGGCGGGCAAAGCACCCGGCCATGTCTGCGAAGATGTGGGCCGACGATGACGTCACCCCCAAGGTCTAGGTCAGGGCCGTAGTACGCAGATCGCCAACCCGCACATACCAAGGAGCGGACAGATGCCCATCGCAACTCCCGAGGTCTACAACGAGATGCTGGACCGGGCGAAGGCAGGCAAGTTCGCCTATCCGGCCATCAACGTGACCTCGACCCAGACCCTGCACGCGGCCCTGCGCGGTTTCGCGGAGGCGGAGAGCGACGGCATCGTCCAGATCTCGACGGGCGGCGCCGAGTTCCTGGGCGGCCAGTACGCCAAGGAGATGGTGACCGGTTCGGTCGCGCTCGCCGAGTTCGCGCACATCGTCGCCGAGAAGTACCCGGTCAACGTGGCGCTGCACACCGACCACTGCCCGAAGGACAAGCTCGACGGGTACGTACGCCCGCTGCTGGCGATCTCCGAGAAGCGGGTCGAGGCCGGCCTCACCCCGCTGTTCCAGTCGCACATGTGGGACGGCTCCGCCGAGACCCTCGCGGACAACCTCTCCATCGCCCAGGAGCTCCTGCAGCAGGCCCGCCGGGCCAACATCATCCTCGAGGTGGAGATCACCCCGACCGGTGGCGAGGAGGACGGTGTCTCGCACGAGATCAACGACTCCCTGTACACCACGGTCGAGGACGCGATCCGCACGGCCGAGGCCCTCGGCCTGGGCGAGAAGGGCCGCTACCTGCTCGCCGCCTCCTTCGGCAACGTCCACGGCGTGTACAAGCCGGGCAACGTCGTCCTGCGTCCGGAGCTGCTGAAGGAGCTGAGCGACGGCGTCGCCGCCAAGTTCGGCAAGCAGTCCCCGTTCGACTTCGTCTTCCACGGCGGCTCCGGCTCCACCGAGCAGGAGATCCGCACCGCCCTGGAGAACGGCGTCGTCAAGATGAACATCGACACCGACACCCAGTACGCCTTCACGCGTCCGGTCGCCGACCACATGTTCAAGAACTACGACGGTGTCCTGAAGGTCGACGGCGAGGTCGGCTCCAAGAAGACCTACGACCCGCGCACCTGGGGCAAGCTGGCCGAGGCGAGCATGGCCGCGCGCGTCGTCGAGGCCACGCAGAACCTGCGCTCGGCGGGCAACAAGATCAAGTAAGCGGCTGCGGTCAGCAGCCGCACGGAGAGCCCGGTGCCTGTCGGAAGGCGCCGGGCTCGCTGTATACCTGGGGCATGCCCGACGTCCGGCTGGCCTCACCCCAGGGCAGATGGATCCTGCTCACCACCGTCCTCGGCTCCAGCATGGCGATGCTGGACTCGACCGTCGTCAACGTCGCCCTCCCGCGCATCGGCCGTGATCTCGGCGCCGATCTCGCCGCGCTGCAGTGGACCGTCAACGCGTACATGCTCACGCTGGCCGGGCTGATCCTGCTCGGCGGCAGCCTCGGCGACCGGTACGGCCGCCGCAAGATCTTCGTGCTCGGTGTGGTCTGGTTCGCCGCCGCGTCCCTGTTGTGCGGACTCGCGCCGAACGCCGGGGTGCTCATCGCCGCCCGTGCCCTCCAGGGCGTCGGCGGGGCGCTGCTCACGCCCGGTTCCCTCGCGCTGATCCAGGCGTCCTTCCATCCCGACGACCGGGGCCGGGCCGTGGGCCTGTGGTCCGGGTTCGGGGGCATCGGCGCGGCCGTCGGGCCGTTCCTGGGCGGCTGGCTGGTGGCCGGGCCCGGCTGGCGCTGGGTCTTCCTGCTCAACGTCCCGCTGGCCCTGCTGTGCGCGCCCATCGCCGTGCGGCACGTGCCCGACTCCGCGGACGGCCGTGCGCACGGCCGTTTCGACATCCTGGGCGCCTTCCTCGGAGCGCTCTCGCTCGCCCTCGTCACCTACGCCCTGATCGAGGCCCGGCAGGGCTCCCTGATCGTCGCCGTCACGGCGGTCGCCGGTGTCCTCGCGGGCGTCGCCTTCGTGTACGTCGAGAAGCGGCGCCCTGACCCGATGATGCCGCTGGACATCTTCCGCTCGCGCCAGTTCACGGCCGTCAACCTGGTCACGCTGTGCGTGTACGCGGCCTTCGGCGGCTACTTCTTCCTCACCGCCCTCCAGCTCCAGGTCGCCCTCGGCTGGTCGCCGCTCGCCGCGGGTACGGCCCTGCTGCCGACGACGGCCATGATGCTGCTGTTCTCGGCCCGCTCCGGCGCCCTGGCCGACCGGATCGGCCCGCGCATCCCGCTCACCGTCGGCCCCCTGCTCTGCGCGACCGGGATGCTGCTGATGCTGCGGGTCGGCCCGGGGTCCTCCTACGTGGCCGACGTCCTGCCCGCCCTGCTCGTGCAGGGCACCGGCATGGTCGCCCTGGTCGCACCGCTGACCGCGACCGTCCTGGCCTCGGTGGACACCGCGCGGGCGGGGCTGGCCAGCGGCATCAACAACGCGGCGGCCCGTGCGGCGGGTCTGATCGCGGTGGCCGCGCTGCCGCTGCTCGCCGGGATGGGCCCGGAGGCCTACCGCTCCCCGGACGCCTTCAACACCGCCTTCCACCGCGCGATGCTCCTGTGCGCCGGGGTACTGGCCGTGGCCTCGGCAGTAGCCTTCACGACCGTACGCCCCCTACCCCCCGACTGCCGCCGCCCGGAGTGCCGCACCCACGGTGGTGTGGCGGCTCCACCGCTGGAGGGGGGACGCGCAGCCAAGCACCTCTCCTGAGCCCGGCTGGCCAGGGGTCTGGCTTGCGCTCGGGTGGCCGGGCGCGTTGCTTTAGGTGGGGCGGCCAGTGCCATTCCCGACCCCGCGGCCAAGTGTCTGTCCTGAGTCGGTGCGTGGGTGGGCCCGTGCTCGGGCCGAGGGGGATGGCGCAGACTGGGGGGCATGGCCATTCACGAGAACCTTCTCGGGGGACCGCCCCCGACTCACCTTCCCGACGACCCCGCGCCCCGCGAGCTGCTGGCGAACGGCACCCCGCCCGCGGACGTGGCGGCGAAGTACCCGACGTCCTCGCTGGCCTGGGCCCAGCTGGCCGACGAGGCGTTCGAGCGGGGCAGTGTCGTGGAGTCGTACGCCTACGCCCGTACCGGCTACCACCGCGGCCTGGACGCCCTGCGGCGCAGCGGGTGGAAGGGGCACGGCCCGGTGCCTTGGGAGCACGAGCCGAACCGTGGCTTCCTGCGCGCCCTGCACGCTCTCGCCCGCGCGGCCGGCGCGATCGGTGAGCAGGAGGAGTACGAGCGCTGCACCCAGTTCCTGAAGGACTCCTCCCCGACGGCGGCCCAGACCCTCGGCTGACCCGTCCTTCCCGTCCTTCCCGTCTGTCCCAGGCCCGCCCGTCCGGTGTGACGAGGCGGGCCTTGCGATGCCGGGGGGCATTGAAAAGAATGCGGGTGGGGACCGGGGCCCCCGTGTCGGTAACGGCAGGGGCGGACCGCTACCCGGAGAACATCACAGGAGACAGCGATGTCCCACGAGGCTCACGAGACCCAGGAGCCAGAGACCCCGCATCTCGACTTCGCCGGCACGACGCCGTACGAGGACTACGTCAAGGCGGACGTGCTCACCCACCTCCAGCACACCCTCTCCGACGACCCAGGAGAGATGGTCTTCCTGGTCACGACCCAGGTCATGGAGCTGTGGTTCACCGTCATCGTCCATGAATGGGAGACGGCGGCGCGCGCCCTGCGCTCGGACGACGTGCCGACCGCGATCGCCGCGCTGAAGCGTTCGGTGCGGGAACTGGAGGCGCTGAACGCCTCCTGGAAGCCGCTCGGCCAGCTCACCCCCGCCCAGTTCAACTCCTACCGCTCCGCCCTCGGCGAGGGCTCCGGCTTCCAGTCCGCGATGTACCGCCGCATGGAGTTCCTGCTCGGGGACAAGTCCGCGTCCATGCTGGTCCCGCACCGCGGCGCCCCCCGCGTCCACGCGGAACTGGAGAAGGCGCTGCACGAGCCGAGCCTGTACGACGAGGTGCTGCGGCTGCTCGCCCGGCGCGGGCACGCGATCCCCGAGGCTGTGCTGCGGCGCGACGTATCGCGGCGCTACGAGCCCTCGGAGGAGGTCGAGGCGGTCTGGACGGCGCTCTACGCGGGCGACGAGAGCGACGAACTCGCCCGCCTCGGCGAGGCGTTGACCGACGTCGCCGAACTGGTGTGGCGATGGCGCAACGACCACCTGGTCGCCACGCGCCGCGCCATGGGTTCCAAGGCGGGCACGGGCGGCTCGGCCGGGGTGGCCTGGCTGGAGAAGCGCGCGCAGAAGAACGTGTTCCCCGAGCTGTGGACGGCGCGGTCACATGTCTGAGCTCACAGTGCGCGCGGAAAAGCTGGACGCCGCCGACGAACTGGCCGCGGTGCGCGGCGAGTTCGTCCTCGACGAGGTCGTCTACCTGGACGGCAACTCGCTCGGCGCGCTGCCCGCGGCCGTCCCGGGCCGGGTCGACGACGTCGTACGACGCCAGTGGGGCTCGCTCAGGATCCGGTCCTGGGACGAGAGCGGCTGGTGGACGGCGCCGGAGCGGATCGGCGACCGGATCGCCCCCCTGGTGGGGGCTGCGGCCGGGCAGATCGTGGTCGGCGACTCGACAAGTGTCAACGTCTTCAAGGCACTTGTGGGGGCGGTGCGCCTGGCGCGGTTGGCGAGGGACGGGCGCGACGAGATCGTCGTCGACGCGACGACCTTCCCGACCGACGGCTACATAGCCGAGTCCGCGGCCCGGCTGACGGGCTGCACACTGCGCCCGGTGACGCCGGGACAGGTGCCGGGCGTGCTCTCGGACCGCACCGCCGCCGTGCTGCTCAACCACGTCGACTACCGCACGGGCCGGCTCCACGACCTGCCCTCGCTCACGGCGGCCGTGCACGCGGTGGGCGCCGTCAGCGTGTGGGACCTGTGCCACAGCGCGGGCGCGCTGCCGGTCGGCCTGGACCGGCACGGGGTGGACCTGGCGGTCGGGTGCACCTACAAGTACCTCAACGGCGGCCCCGGTTCACCGGCGTACCTCTACGTCCGCCGTGACCTCCAGGACCGCTTCGACTCCCCGCTGCCGGGCTGGAACTCGCACGCCGAGCCCTTCGGCATGCGCCCGGACTACGAACCGGCGCCGGGCGCGCTGCGGGGCCGCGTCGGCACCCCGGACATCCTGTCCATGCTGGCCCTGGAGGCGGCGCTGGACGTCTGGGACGGCGTTCCGATCGAGGCGGTACGCGCCAAGTCCCTCGCCCTCACGGACTTCTTCCTGGAGTGCGTGGAGGAGTACGTGCCGGCGGGGCTCGTGGAGTCGCTGACGCCGGTCGCGCACGAGGAGCGCGGCAGCCAGGTCGCGCTGCGCTGTGCGGACGCCGGGGACGTCATGAAACGGCTGATCGAACGGGGTGTGGTCGGTGACTTCCGGCACCCGGACGTCCTGCGCTTCGGCTTCACACCGCTGTACGTCTCCTTCGCGGACGTGGAGCGGGCGGCCCGGGTGCTGGGACAGACGCTGGGGAGCTAGCCGGCGCGGGTGAGGGGGTGAGGGGGAAATGGTCCGACAGAACCGTTTTCCCACTCACCCAGCGTGACATCCGCGTGTCGGCGCACGTCATGGGCCTGGTACCGTCCCGGCCAACGGCCGGTTCCCCACCAGGCCCTGACTCCGTTACATCGCTGAGAGGTTGGAGCATGCCGGACGACGCCGCAGCAGCCCGTGCCGCCGCCGAGGAGGAGTCGGCGTTCTCGCACCCGGCGGTCGACCCCGACTCCACCGCCGGGTACGGGGACCACCCCGACCAGCTGATCGACTTCTACGCCCCGCGTGGCGGGACGGGGGCGGGGGCGGCCGTTCCGCTGGTCGTCGTCCTGCACGGGGGCGCGTGGCGGGCGCCGTACGACCGGCGGCACATCTCGCCGTTCGCGGACTTCCTGGCCCGGCGGGGGTTCGCGGTGGCGAGCGTGGAGTACCGGCGGGGAGACGGGACCGGGACCTCGGGGCGCTCCGACTCCCCCGCGGTGGCGGGTCGTTGGCCCGACACCTTCGACGACGTCTCGGCGGCGCTGGACGCGCTGCCCGCCCTCACCCGGCAGGCGCTGCCGCAGGCCGACCCGCGCCGCATGGTGCTCACCGGGCACTCGGCGGGCGGGCACCTCGCCCTGTGGGCGGCGGCCCGCCATGTCCTGCCGCCGGACACGCCCTGGCGTACCGCCGCCCCCGCCGCGCTCCGCGGTGTGGTGGCCCTGGCGCCCATCGCCGACTTCGAGGTGGCCGACAAGCTGGACGTCTGTTCCGGTGCCGCGCGCCAACTCCTGGGCGGCGACGACAAGTTCGCCGAGCGGCGCCCGTACGCCGACCCGGCGCTGCTGCTGCCCACCGGTATCGCCACGACGCTGGTCCAGGGGCGGAGCGACCTCGTCGTACCGCAAGCGGTTGCCGAGTCGTACGCGGACGCGGCGGCGAAGGCCGGCGAGGTGGTGGGCCTCACGCTCCTGGAGGACGTCGGCCACTTCCCCCTCATCGACCCGGCGGGCGCGGGCGGGTGGATCGAGATGGCGCCGCGCCGCCCGGGCCACCGGAACGGCCGAGGCCCACGGGGACCGCGTCCGCGCCGCCACCGACCGCGCTCTGGCCGCCCCGACCAGCCGCCGGCTGCACTGCGACGGGCGGGGTCCCGGCCAGGTCACCGAGGTCTTCGGCGACCTCGCGCACGCGACCCGGGTCGCGTCAGTACCACCGTCCTCACCACGGGCCGCGCCGAGCAAGCCGCTCCGGAGCTGCGCGCCGTCCGCCGAGTGGTCGTCGCCGAGCCGACCGGGAAGACGCATGTGGGTCGCATCCTGGTGAAGCTGGGCCTGAGGGACCGTACGCAGGCGGCGGTGTTCGCTTACGTCGGCGCTGGTGCGGCCGGCGGGCCAGTGGCTCGGGGCTGAGACGGCCGTAGTACCTGAGAGGGAGGCCGAAGGACCCTCCTCACTGGTGACGACCGCGACCCCGGCCCGCGCCTACCTTGTGAGCGTGACCGAGACGACCCACACGCAACCGCTGCCGCCGGAATCGCCGGACAGCGCGTTCGAGCCCTACAAGCCGCGCAGCCCCGAGGTGCGGGCGGCCGCGGACGCCCTGCGCGGGCTGCGGCAGGACCTGTTCAAAGGCGCCTTCGCCTACCGCCCGCTGCCCCGCCTGGGCGTGGACAGCCGGCTCGTGCGCGGGCTGCCGGGCCGCTGGCGGGAGTACGCGACCTGGACTCCGCAGGCCCTGGTCATCGCGGCCGCGGCCCTCGTGCTGCTCATCGCCGCCAACAGCGACGACAGCGGCGCGGGCGTCAACGTGGCCCTCGGCCTGATCACCATGGCCCCCGTCCTGCTGGCGGCGATGCGGCCCGTCGCCGCCTTCTGGCTGTCGATGGCCGTGTCGCTGTTCGCCGCGATGTGGACGGGCGGCTACGACGACGACTGGCCGTGGCTGCCGGGCAGCTTCGTCGCCCACCTGGTGGTGCTGACCGTCGTGGCGATACGCACCCGGCCGCGCACGGCGGCATGGATGTGGCTGCTGACGGCCGTCTACGGCGCCGCGGCGGAGAGTTTCCTCGAGGGCGGGCGCTACATGCCCTCGAACACGATGGAGATGCTGTTCCTCTCCGCCCTGGCCCTGCTCGCCGTCACCGTCTGGCACATCCGCCGCCAGGCCCGGCAGGAGGTGGACGCCCAGCAGACGGTCACCGCCCACGAGCGCTCCCGGCGCACGCTCCTGGAGGAGCGCACCACGATCGCCCGCGAGCTGCACGACGTGGTCGCGCACCACATGTCGGTCGTCGCCATCCAGGCGGAGGCCGCCCCCTACCGGGTGGAGAACCCGCCGCCGGAGCTGGAGAAGGCGTTCGCGACCATCCGGGAGAACGCGGTGGCGGCGCTGACCGAACTGCGCCGCGTGCTGGGCGTCGTACGTGCCGAGGACTACGAGGCCCCGGACGCCCCGCAGCCCACGCTCGCCGACCTCGACGCTCTGCTCGCCAACGTGCGCGAGGCGGGACTGACCGTCGACAAGACGGTCACCGGCGCGGTACGCGAACTCCCGCAGGGCGTCGAGCTGTCGGCGTACCGCATCGTGCAGGAGGCACTGAGCAACACCCTGCGGCACGCGCCCGGCGCGGCGGCGAAGGTGGAGGTGTCGTACGTGCTCGGCGGGCTCGGCCTGCGTGTCGTCAACGCCCCGCCGCCCGAGCCGTCGCTCGTCAAGCCCTCACCCGGCGCGGGGCACGGCATCACCGGTATGCGGGAGCGGGTCTCCATGCTGAACGGCGAGATGACGGCGGCCCGGACGGACGAGGGAGGCTATGAGGTGACGGTGTTCCTGCCCGTCGCCACCATGAGCGAAGGGGACGCATGACCATCCGCGTGCTGATCGCGGACGACCAGATGATGGTGCGCGAGGGCTTCTCGGTCCTGCTGAACGCGATGCCGGACATCGAGGTCGTGGGGGAGGCGGTCAACGGCCGCGAGGCGGTGGACCGCGTCCGCGAACTCTCCCCCGACGTGGTCCTGATGGACATCCGCATGCCCGAACTGAACGGGATCGAGGCGACCCGGGAGATCGTGGCCTCCGACACCACGGCGAAGGTCCTGGTCCTGACCACCTTCGACCTCGACGAGTACGTGTACCAGGCCCTGCGGGCGGGAGCCTCCGGCTTCCTCCTCAAGGACGCCTCGGCCCGCCAACTCGCCGACGGCGTACGGGTGGTGGCGTCCGGCGAGGCGCTGCTGGCCCCCTCGGTGACGAAGCGCCTGATCACGGAGTTCTCGAAGCTCTCGGGCACCCCGCGCCCGATGCAGTCCGCGATGACGGCCTACGGCGACCTCACCGACCGGGAGACGGAGGTCCTGGTCCTCATCGCCCAGGGCCTGTCGAACGCGGAGATCGCCGAACGCCTGGTGGTCGCCGAGTCCACGATCAAGACCCACGTCAGCCGCGTCCTGGTGAAGCTGGGCCTGAGGGACCGCACCCAGGCGGCGGTGTTCGCGTACGAGGCACGGCTGGTGACGCCGGGCTAGCCGAGCCGGTCGAGGACGGCGGGCAGGCCCTTGTCGAGCATCCTGGTCCGGACGCTGCCGAGGATCCTCGCCGTGAGGAAGCCTCCGGCGCCGGTGAAGCCGGTGTGGTCGTAGGTGAAGCGCGTTCCGCCGGCGTGCGGCTGGAGGCGGTAGGCGACCTCGGTCACCTCACCGCCGCCCTCGTCCTGCCACGAGTACCGCAGCAGCGAGGGCTCCCGGACCTCCAGCACCTCGCACACCACGACACCGCTCCAGCCGGGTTTCGGCCTGGCGACGAACCGGAACCGCGTGCCCGGCACGGTCGCGAACCCCTCCGGCCGCGCGCCCGCCCCGGTGGCCGTCCACTGCGGGATCACCTCGGGATCGGTGACCGCCCGCCAGACCTTGCGGGGTGGGTGGGGGTAGTCGCGGACGATGTGGATGGCGCTCATGGGGGCTCCTCGGGCCGATCCGGACTCACGTCCTGATATGTACAGTCACTGAAAAATTACTGTAGCAGTAAAAATAAACGACCGTGGCCCTCTAAGCTCCAGCCATGAGCACGCGCACTGTGGACTGGACGGCGTTGCGCCGCCGGGAGGAGGAGCCGGCCGGGGAGGGGCTGCGGGAGCGCAAGAAGCGGCAGCTGCGGCAGCGGCTGTCGGACACGGCCACCGAGATGTTCCTGGAGCGGGGCTTCGACGCGGTACGGGTGGCCGAGATCGCCGAGGCCTGCGGGGTGTCGGAGAAGACGGTGTTCAACCACTTCCCGACGAAGGAGTCCCTGGTCCTGGACCTGGGGGCGAGCACCCTCGACTCCCTGCGGGCCGTTCTGCCCGACCCGGCCCGCTCACCGGTCGAGGCCGTCCTGGAGATCCTCTCCGCCGAACTGACCGCCCTCACCTCCTGGCTGGCCGCGCAGGAGGACCCGGCGGAGGCGAAGGCGGCCCTCCTGCGCTTCTCCGCGCTCACCAGGTCCACCCCGTCCCTGCGCGCCTACCACCACGACATGACGGACCAGCAGGTCACCGTCGCCGCCGAGATCCTGGCCCACCGAACGGGCACGACCCCGGACGCTCCCGAACCCCGGATCGCCGCGGCCGCGCTGCTGGCCCTGTGGCCGCTGCAGTTCCAGTCGCTGCACCGCCACCTGAACCGCACCGAGACACCGGAGCAGCTGTACGACGAGGTGACGGCCGAGGTCCACCGCGCGGCCCGCCTGCTCGCCACGGGTCTGCAGGCGCTGACGGAACACCCCTGGTCAGAGCCCGGTGCCCCGGGTTAGCGTCCCCGCATGGCAGCCTTCGACCCCTGGGACCCGGCGTTCGTCGCCGACCCCTACCCCGCCTACGCCGAACTCCGTGCCAAGGGCCGCGTGCACTACTTCGAGCCCACGAACCAGTGGCTCGTCCCGCACCACGCGGACGTGTCGGCGCTGCTGCGGGAGCGGCGGCTGGGCCGTACCTACCAGCACCGGTTCACACACGAGGACTTCGGCCGCACCGCACCCCCGCCCGAGCACGAGCCGTTCCACACGCTCAACGACCACGGCATGCTCGATCTCGAACCGCCGGACCACACCCGGATCCGCCGGCTCGTGTCGAAGGCGTTCACGCCGAGGACGGTCGAGCAGCTCAAGCCGTACGTGAACGAGCTCGCCGGGGACCTCGTGGACCGGCTCGTCGAGAAGGGCGGCGGCGATCTCCTCACCGACGTCGCCGAACCGCTCCCCGTCGCCGTCATCGCCCAGATGCTGGGCATCCCGGAGGCGGACCGGGCCCCACTGAGGCCCTGGTCGGCGGACATCTGCGGGATGTACGAGCTGAACCCCTCCGAGGAGACGGCACGCAGGGCCGTCCAGGCCTCCGTGGAGTTCTCGGACTATCTGCGCGAGCTCATCGCCGAGCGGCGCGAGAAGCCCGGCGACGATCTCATCTCCGGTCTCATCGCCGCCCATGGCGAGGGCGACCGGCTGACCGAGCAGGAGATGATCTCCACCGCCGTGCTGCTCCTCAACGCCGGTCACGAGGCGACCGTCAACGCCACGGTCAACGGCTGGTACGCGCTGTTCCGCAACCCCGCCCAGCTGGCGGCCCTGCGCGCCGACCACTCCCTCATCCCGTCCGCGATCGAGGAGTTGATGCGGTACGACACCCCGCTCCAGCTCTTCGAACGCTGGGTGCTTGACGACATCGAGATCGACGGGACGACCATTCCGCGCGGCGCCGAGATCGCGATGCTCTTCGGCTCCGCCAACCACGACCCCGAGGTCTTCCGCGACCCCGAGCGGCTCGACCTCACCCGCGCGGAGAACCCGCACATCTCCTTCTCCGCCGGCATCCACTACTGCATCGGCGCGCCGCTCGCCCGTATCGAACTCGCCGCCTCGATGACGGCCCTCCTGGAGAAGGCCCCGGCCCTGAGCCTCGCCCAGGAGCCCGTACGCAAGCCCAACTTCGTGATCCGCGGGCTCCAGGGGCTCGACGTCACGGTCTGAAACGGCGCACCAGGGCCCAGAGCCCGAGCCCGAGGGCGGTCCCGCCCAGGACCGCCAGCGGCAGTTCGGCGTAGAGCACCTTCCAGTCCGGGGCCCGCTCGAACCGCCAGAGCCGGGCCCGGACGTCCACGGCCCACACCGCGAGCCCAGCGCCCGCGCCGAGGGCCGCGGTCAGACAGCCGGCGGCGGCCTCCGTACGTTGTCCCATGTCCGGGAGGGACGTACGAAGGCCGCCCGAGGGTTCCCCGGTCAGGTGGTCAGGTCCCGCCTCCGCAGCCCCGCCAGCCCGACGGCCACCAGCACGGCGGCCACCGTGGGGAGCACCAGCACCGGGGGTGCACGGCGACCAGTGGTACGAGGCGCTCACCAACCGCGATGCTGTCATCAAGCGCTGGGAGGGCGCCCTGCGCGAGGGCGTGAACAGTCTGGGCCCCGACACCCCGGCCGGCCGCCGCATGGCCGAGACCCTCGCCTTCTTCGAGTTCGTCGAGGGCGAGGTCGCTCGGATGATGGAGCGGTGGCGGGCGCACCGGGAGAAGCGGTTCGGGTCGGGCTGAGCCGCGAGGGGCAGACGTGGCTCTCCCACTGACCAGCCGGAAGCCCGCGCCGTCACCTCTTCCGGCGGGTGACGGGCGCGGGTGTGGCCGGCTGCGGCTACCGCTCCCTGGTCTCCTCCAGCACCGTCCGCCCGAGCAGGGCGTACCGCTCGGGGGACCGTCGTTTGAGGTACTGGGCGTAGCCGACACCGGTCGCCGCGACCAGGGCGACCAGCCACGGTGTCGCCTTCAGCAGCGGCGAGCCGGACTCCGAGCCGGCCGCGACGTCCATGTTGGAGACCAGGAGCAGCACCACCGCGAGCATCGCGACCCCGCCGACGAGTGGTGCGGTGAAGGTCCTGAACCAGTGCCGGCTCTCGGGGTGGTGGCCGCGGAAGTAGACCAGCACCGCGAACGAGCACACCGCCTGCACGATCAGGATCGCCATCGTGCCGAGGATGGCGAGCAGGACGTAGAGGGCGTTGGCAGGGTCCTTGCTCGTCAGCCAGAAGCCGACGATCAGCACCGCGCTCACCCCCGTCTGCACCAGGCCCGCGATGTGCGGGGAGCCGTGCCGGGCGTGGGTGCGGCCGATGGTGTTCCGCAGGGAGGGGAGCACGCCTTCGCGGCCCAGGGCGTACATGTAGCGGGAGGCGCAGTTGTGGAAGGCCATGCCGCAGGCGAGCGAGCCCGTGATCATCAGCCACTGCATGAGGTCGACCGCCCAGTGGCCGACGTAGCGCTCGGTGGGGTTGAAGAACAGTGCGAGCGGGTTCGCCGACGAGGCGACCTTGACGGCTTCCGTCTCTCCGTTGCCGATGATGGCCATCCAGGAGACGAAGACGTAGAAGACACCGACGCCCAGCACGCTGATCATCGTCGCCTTGGGGATGATCTTCTTCGGGTCGCGGGACTCCTCGCCGTACATCGCCGTCGACTCGAAGCCGACCCACGACCAGAAGGCGAAGAAGAGGCCGAGCCCCGCGGACGTGCCCTTGAACGCGTTGACCGGGTTGACCGGGCCGAAGGTGAAGCCGTGCGGGCCGCCGCCGTGCAGCGCGACCGAGATCGCCATCGCCGCGAGCACGGTCACCTCGGTGCCGAGCAGGACCACGAGGAGCTTCTCTGCGACCGAGACCCCGAACCAGGTGCCCGTCGCGTTGACGGCGAGCATCACCAGCGCGAAGGCCCACCACGGGATGTCAAGTCCCGTCTGGTCCTTGAGGGTTCCGGTGGCGAAGGTCGAGAAGATGCCGATCAGCGCCGGCTCGAACACGGCGTAGGCGAAGGTCGCGAGCAGCCCCGACGCCAGCCCCGCGGTGCGGCCGAGGCCGTAGGAGATGAAGCCGTAGAAGGCGCCGGTGGAGGTGATGTGCTGGGCCATTGACGTGAAGCCGACGGAAAAGATTGCCAGGACGACCATTGCGACCACGTAACTGGCCGGTGCGCCGATGCCGTTGCCGGACGACACCATGAAGGGCACGTTGCCGGTCATCGCGGTGATCGGAGCGGCGGTCGCGACGGCCATGAAGACCACGCCCAGGAGGCCCACGGCATTGGGTTTCAGTCGGTGAACCGTCTCTGTTCCGGCCGTCTTCGCCGTCGGGGCGAGTCCTTCGTCCACTGCCATCGGGTGGCCTCTCTCCTGGTGGTCCATAGCTGCGCTGGACCGGAACTCTGCAGCCCGAATGAGTCGCGCAAGGGCGCCGTCGCATTAAATGTTTGTCAATCAGACCTTTAGAAATCCGGCCGCAACACAGGGCCCGTACGGTCGCCGCCATGAGCTACACGTCCACCCTCGGCGGTCACAGCTTCCGTTTCGACTCGCTCGCCCGGCTGCTGGCCGCCGCGAGCCCCGAACGCTCCGGCGACCGCCTCGCGGGAATCGCCGCCGCGAGCGCCCAGGAGCGGGTCGCGGCGCGCTGGGCCCTGGCGGAGGTGCCGCTGGCGACCTTCCTGACCCGGCCGGTGATCCCGTACGAGACCGACGACGTGACCCGGCTGATCCTCGACACGCACGACACGGCCGCCTTCGCACCGGTGGCCGGGATGACGGTCGGCGAGTTCCGCGACTGGCTGCTGGCGGCCGAGGGCCCGGCGCTCACGGCGCTGGCGCCGGGCCTCACACCGGAGATGGTCGCGGCGGTGTCCAAACTGATGGGGAACGCGGACCTGGTGTCCGTGGCCCGCAGGACACGGGTGGTGACGGCGTTCCGGTCGACGATCGGGCTGCCGGGGCGGCTGGCGACACGGCTGCAGCCGAACCACCCCACCGACGACCCGGCGGGCGTGGCGGCGGCTCTCCTCGACGGTCTGCTGCTGGGCTCCGGTGACGCGGTGCTCGGCATCAACCCGGCGACGGACAGCCCGAAGGCCGTACGGGACCTGCTGGAACTGCTCGACGGGGTGATCCGCCGTTACGCCATCCCCACGCAGTCCTGCGTGCTGTGCCACGTCACGACGAGTGTGGACCTGATGGAGCGCGGCGCCCCGGTGGACCTCGTCTTCCAGTCCGTCGCCGGCACGCAGAAGGCGAACGCGGCGTTCGGCGTGACGCTCGGCCTGCTGGACGAGGCGTACGAGGCGGCCCGGGCGCTCGGCCGGGGGACGGTCGGCGACAACGTCATGTACTTCGAGACGGGACAGGGCAGCGCCCTGTCGGCGGACGCGCACCACGGGGTGGACCAGCAGACGGTGGAGGCGAGGGCGTACGCGGTCGCGCGCCGGTACCGGCCGCTGCTGGTGAACACGGTGGTCGGCTTCATCGGCCCGGAGTACCTCTACGACGGCCGGCAGATCCTCCGGGCCGCCCTGGAGGACCACTTCTGCGGCAAACTCCTCGGCCTGCCGATGGGCCTGGACATCTGCTACACCAACCACGCGGACGCCGATGACGACGATGTCGCCACGATGCTCACCATGCTCGGCGTCGCGGGCGCGTCCTTCGTGATCTGCACGCCGGGCGGCGACGACATCATGCTCAACTACCAGTCGGCCTCCTACCACGACGCGTTGTACCTCCGGGAGGTGCTCGGCCTGCGCCCGGCACCGGAGTTCGAGACGTGGCTCGAGTCGACCGGGCTGCTGGACGAGCGCGGCCGGGTCCGTGAGGTGACCTCGCATCCGCTGACGGCGATCGGAAGGGAACTGGCGGCATGACGGACACCCAGGCGGCGGTGCCCGCCGACGACCCGCCCCTGTGGGCCGCGCTCCGGCGGCACACCCAGGCACGCATCGGACTGGGCCGGGCGGGCTCCGGGCTGCCCACCGTGCACCGCCTGGAACTCCAGACCGCGCACGCCGCGGCCCGGGACGCGGTCCACTCGCCCTTCGAGCCGGAGGTGGTCGCGGCCGGGCTGAGCGGGACGCCGACGGTACGGGTGCGCAGCGCGGCGCCTGACCGGCTGACCTATCTGCAGCGCCCCGACCTGGGCCGCCGGCTGCGGGCCGTGGACCGCGCCCATCTGCCGACCGGCGACTGGGACGTGGTGTTCGTGGTGGCGGACGGGCTGTCCAGCAGGGCGGTGCACGAGCACGCGGCCGCGATGGTGCGGGAGACGTCGGCGCGGCTGACCGGATGGAGCATCGCGCCGGTGGTCCTGGCCGAACAGGCCCGGGTGGCCCTCGGCGACGACGTCGCGTCGGCGATGGGCGCGACGATGGTCGTGGTCCTCGTCGGTGAACGGCCCGGCATGTCGGCGGCGGACTCCCTGGGCGCCTATCTGACCCACCGGCCGGTCCCGGGCGTGACGACGGACGCCGACCGGAACTGCCTGAGCAACATCCGGCCGCCCTCAGGGCTCGCCTACGAGACGGCGGCGGGGAAGCTGGCGGGGCTCATGGAGCGGGGG
>NZ_WVUG01000187.1 GCF_017614965.1 Streptomyces griseorubiginosus
CCCTCCACGGAAGCACCCCCAAGACGTCCGGCACCGCCCCCCGCTCCTCGGCCACGGCCGACGCCGCCCAGCCCCCCACCACGGGCGCGAACGGCATGTACCTCACCTTCGACACCTCCGCCGACCCCACGGTGAACGCGAAGGTCGGCATCTCGTACACGAGTGACGCCAACGCGGCGTCCAACCTCGCCTCCGAGGTGAGGACCTGGGACCTCGACACCGTCGAGCAGGCCAACCACAAGGCCTGGAACACCGTGCTGGACAAACTTCAGATCGGCGGCGGCACCGCCGACCAGCAGACGCAGTTCTACACGGCGCTCTACCACGCGCTGCTGCACCCGAACGTCTTCTCGGACGCCAACGGCCAGTACATGGGCATGGACAACCAGGTACACAAGCTGGCCAAGGGCCAGCAGGCCCAGTACGCCAACTACTCCGGCTGGGACACCTACCGCTCCCAGACCCAGCTGATGGCGATGGTCGAGCCCAAGGTGACCAGCGACGTCGTCACCTCGATGCTCAACGGCTACGACCAGACGGGCCTGCTGCCCAAGTGGGCCTCGAACAACGGCGAGAGCTATGTGATGGTCGGTGACCCGGCCGCCGGCATCATCACCGACGCGTACGCCTTCGGCGCCACGGACTTCGACACCGGCAAGGCCCTCGCCGCCCTCCAGCACGAGGCCACCGTCCCCAACAACGACCGCCCGGGGGAGTCGGTACGGGACACGAAGGGCTATCTCCCGCTGGACGAGAACGACTACGGCTGCTGCAACTTCTACGGCCCCGTCTCCACGCAGCTGGAGTACGACTCCGCCGACTACGCGCTGGCCGCGTTCGCCAAGTCCCTGGGCAGGACGGACGTCTACACGAAGTTCGCCACCCGCGCCCAGGACTGGATGAACGTCTTCAACCCGCAGACCGGCTATCTGCAGGCCAAGAACAAGGACGGCCAGTTCGCGGGCGGCTTCACCCCCGGCACCTCCAACGGCTTCGTGGAGGGCACCTCCGCCCAGTACACGCCGATGGTCCCCTTCAACCTCAAGCAGCTGATCCAGGCACGCGGCGGTGACCAGGCGTACTCGTCCTACCTGGACAGCCTGCTCGACGACATCACCAACCCCGGCAACACCGACGCCGACCTCAGCAACGAGCCCAGCGTGGAGATCCCCTGGGAGTACGACTACACGGGCCGGCCGTGGAAGACCCAGGCGGCCGTCCGCCAGGCCCAGCAGAAGCTGTACTTCAACGCTCCCGTCGGCTCCTTCGGCAACGACGACCTCGGCGCCATGAGCTCCTGGTACGTCTGGTCCGAGCTCGGCCTGTACCCCGAGACCCCGGGCACGGACACCCTGGCGCTCGGCAGCCCGGTCTTCCCGGTGGCCCAGGCGACCCTCGCGGGCGGCAAGACCGTCCGGATCAACGCACCGCAGGCCGCGCCCGACGCGCCCTACGTGCAGTCCCTGAACGTCAAGGGCAAGGCATGGAAGAACGCGTGGCTGACGTACGGGCAGTTCAAGGGGGCGGGCAGCCTCGACTTCACGCTCGGCACCCAGCCCGACACCTCCTGGGCGTCGGACCCGTCGGCGGCACCGCCGTCGGACACCACGGGCGGCAACCGGGTGCTCGCCGCGACCGGCCCCTCCAGCGACGGCCTGGTGCTCCAGCCCGGCGCCTCCGGTGACGCCACCCTGGTTCTGACCAACCTCGGCAGCCAGGCCGTCACGGTCGACTGGAAGGCCACGGCGCCCGCCGGCGTCACCGCGGATCCGGCGTCCGGTTCGCTGACCGTGCCCGCCGCGGGCAGCGCCGAGACGAAGGTCCATGTGACGGCGGGCACGAGCGAAGGGACCTACCCGGTCACCTTCGCGCTGACCGACCACGGCACCGGCGCGGCCCTGAGCGGGGCGACCCTCCGCGTGGCCGTCGCCAAGGCCGGGGCGCTGTGGCCGTACAACACCAACGAAGGCGTCTACCCCGACGGAGCCACCTTCTCCGGCGGCTTCGACAACGGCGGCTGGGCCTACTCCCAGAACGCGCTGTCGGCGGCCGGCGTCACCAGCGGCTCGACCCTCACCGTCGACGGCATCTCCTACACCTGGCCGACGGTGACCTCCGGTCAGCTGGACAACCTGGAGATGGCCGGCCAGACCATCCCGATGCCCGCCGGTACGTCGGGTGCCGCGCTGGGTCTGCTGGGCGCGGCGACCAACGCGCCGACCGACGGTGTCTCCGGCACCGTGACCGTCACCTACACGGACGGCACCACGTCGACGGCGACGGTCGGCTTCTCGGACTGGACGCTCAACGGCGGCTCCAGCAAGCCGATCGCGGGTGACACCACGGCCGTCACGACGGCCTACCGCGACACCGGCAGCGGAGGCCGGGACAGTGTGAAGACCTACGTCTTCGCCACGAAGCTCGCGCTGGATCCGTCGAAGCAGGTGGCGTCGATCACGCTGCCGGTGACGGGTTCGACGGGCACCGACCACCTGTTCGCCTACGGATTCGGGCAGTAGGAGCACCGCCGAGACCCGTCATGCCGAGCCGGTTCCTCCCGCACACCCGGGAACCGGCTCGGCCAGGCGCGGTTCCAGCGCGTCTCACGGCTCGCGGGTGAAGTGCCGCCCAGGGGTGTGGTTCTCCGTGTCGTCCGGGCCTCGGCCCGCATGCCCGTCCGCGGGGTCCGCGGGCGATCGGAAGCAGGCGATGACCGACTTGCCGTGGCGGCAGGGCCGGAACTCCCACTCGTCGGCCAGGGCGTCCACGAGGAACATGCCGCGTCCGCCCAGGCGCTCGGTGCTCGCGGTGCGGGGCGTCGGCGGATCGCTCGAACCGTCATGCACGCTGATGTGCAGACACTGTTCGTCCCAGGTCATGACCAACTGGGCGTTGCTGTGCGCGTGCACGTGCGCGTTGGTGACCAGCTCGGAGACCGTCAGCAGTACGGCGTCCACCGTCTGCGGGGCGGAGACGGTCCACCCGAGGGTCCTGAGGTGGTCACGTGCCCAGTCCCGGGCGGCCTTCACTTCGCTGGACAGCGGCAGCGAGCGTGCCCAGCCCACTGCTCGGAGCGAGGAACCTTCCACCGTCGCCCTTCCTCTTTTCTGGGGGTGTGCGCCGCGCACGTCCGTCCTGAGGGGATCGCCGAACCCGGTCAACGGTGGCCACGAAGCCTGCCCAACAGGCGCTGCGCCTGGGCCCGGCGCCGCGGATCGGCGGCGGCCCGCCGTGCCTGTTCGGTCACGCGTCGGCCCTGAGGGCTCCTGGCGAACTGTTTGATGCGCTCCATCATGCCGGGCATGACGCTCCTTCCCGCGGGGGTCTTGTCCGTTTCTGTCGGTTCGGTTACCCCCGACGGAGCGGCTCAGCCCTGGCACACGAGTCACCCGGCCGGAACCGGCGGACGAGACACAGGTGCAGGGCGGCTCGGCCGGGGTACTGGGCGCCGCATGGCGATGCACACTGAGTCCTTCACCCCCTGGCCGGTAGCGAGGCAGTTGCGGCGCATGCGGACCCTGTACGCGGCGGGCGTGGTGTTGTGGGCGGCTTCGAGTGCCTGGACCGGGTGGGTGTCTCCCGGCAGCCGGCCGATGTGGACGTCCTTGCTGCTGCTGGCGGTCTTCGCCGGACTTCTCGCGACGGCCAGTTGGTGGCTGCGGCGTGTGGAGTCCGCCGAGCCGGCATCCCGCAGCGTCTCGTTCTCAGGGACCGGTCTGCTGCGGGGAACTGACGAACCGTGATGTGGAAGAGATGTTTGTTCGAGCGCGGACGGTGCACACGGAGAGCTGACACAACCTTTACATGCGACGAATCGGAGACGCACTGTGGGCATCATCGCGTGGATCCTCATCGGCCTCCTCGCCGGCGCCATAGCCAAGGCCCTGATGCCGGGCAAGGACCCCGGGGGCATCATCGTCACCATGCTCATCGGCATCGTGGGCGGCCTGTTGGGCGGCTGGCTCGGCAAGGTGATCTTCGGGGTGGACTCCATCGACGGATTCTTCGACCTCTCCACCTGGGTCGCCGCGATCGTCGGGTCCCTGATTCTGCTGGTCCTCTACCGCCTCGTCACGGGCAACCGGCATTCGCACCGTCACGCATGACGCGCTGGTGACATCCGTGTCGGGCACAACGCGACGGCTCCTTCCCTTGACGAAAGGGCAGGAGCTGTCGCGTTTTTGGCGGGAGTTCCTGAGTTGGGCACCTTTGCCTCGTTTACGGCCAATGGATCGCCGGGGCGAAGTAGAGTGCCCTCACGGCGTCTTGACCCTGGGGGTTGACGATCCGGGCAGGTTCTGCTGCCCAACGCCGTGAAGATGTGCGGAGAAAGGGGCGTATATGAGCGCCTACCTGTGTCCTCCCGCTGTGCTGCACGGCGAACACGCCGTGCAGACCGGTCAGATCCTGGCGGAGGTGCGCGGCCGACATCCGCACGCGCCCTGGCTGTCGCGCATCGACGGCATCGCCGCGAGCACGGGGATCACCTCCCGCGGATGGATGCTGCCGTTCGAGACGGCCACCGCGCCCAGCGCCGGAAGCGGCCTGCGGACACCAGGAGTCGAGCCCGCCCGCGCGGCGCTGGCCCGTGACGGGTTCAGCGACCGGGAAGTGAACCGGGTGATCGCCGCGCTGGAGGCGATACCGGCGCAGCAGACCGTCCAGGAGCGCACCGCACCGGCCTGGGCTGCGGTGCAGGACTACGGCGAGCGGGCAGCCCGCGAGGCACTGGAGACCGCCGGACTGCAACCCGCCGACGTCGACTGCCTGATCACCAGCAACTCCACCACCCCGGCCCTGCCGGGGCTCGACCTGTCGTTGCTCAACCGACTCCCGCTGCGCAGGGACGTGTTGCTGCTGCCGGCCACCCAGTGGGCCTGCATCGCCGGGACCCGATCGCTGGCGCTGGCCGCCGATCTCGTCGCCGCGGACCCCGACCGCGCGGTCCTGGTGGTGATATCCGAGGCGCTGAGCACCACCTACCAGCCGGCCGACGACACGCTGGAATCCCTCATCGTCCGGCTGCTGTTCGCGGACACCGCCGTTGCCGCGGTGGTCACCGGCCGCCCCCGAGCAGAATCGATCCTGCGCCTGGACGCGGCCTGGCATCACACCCTGCCCGGGACCACGGACCTGCACCGCCTGGACACCCGGGCCGACGGGACCCACTTCGTCATGGACCGCCGTGGACCGCGTGCCGTCCAGGAGACGGTCGCCGCGATGTGGGCATGGCTGCAGGTACGCCACCAGGACGACCCGCACCCCTGGCACCCCGATCTCCTGCTCGCCCATCCCGGCGGGACCCGGGTGCTGGAGTACATGGAACAGACGATGCCCGACGGCTGGCCCCGGGGACTGCTGGCCTACAGCAGGGCCGGCTACACCACGGGCAACCGCGGCGGCGCCGCCGTACTCGACATCCTGCGGCGCGCGTACGACGCCGGCCAGAAATCCGGCAGTCGCACCGTGCTGTACGCGGCCGCGCCCGGACTGACCGCCACGGCCGTGGAGGGGGAGTGGCTGTGAGGCGGTGACCGGGACCCGCCCGCTCGTCCCGGCAGCCGCCCTACACGTCGAGTTCCGCCCACACGGCCTTTCCGGCGTCGGTCCACCGCACGCCCCAGCGCGTGGTGAGCTTGTGGACCACGTGCAGGCCGCGCCCGCTGTCGCCGAGCAGTTCGGCGCGGCGCAGACGCGGCCGGCCGTTGCCCACGTCGCCGACCTCGCACGTGAGGCGGTGGCCGGCTTTGACCAGCCGTAGCGTGACGGGCCCGGTGCCGAAGAGGACGGCGTTGGTGACCAGCTCGCTGATCACCAGCAGCGCGCTGTCCCGGCCCTGGTCGCTGGTGCCCCATCGCCCCAGCAGGGCGGCGACCAGAGCGCGGGCGCGGGCGGCGGTGTCGTCGGCGGCGGGCAGTCGCCAGGTCGCCGTGTCCCGGCTGCGCCGGCCGGTCGTACGGGCGAGCAGCAGGGTCACGTCGTCGCGCAGGCGTCCCTTCGGGGCCAGCTCGGCGACCACGCGACGCGCGGCCTGCTGCAGATCGTCCCAGGGGTGCACCTCACGGACCGCTTCCTTCAGCCGCTCGATGCCCTCATCGATGGAGGCCACCGGGTCCTCCACCAGACCGTCGGTGTACAGGGCGAGGAGCGAACCGGGCGGTGCGGCGAACGACTGCAGGTCGAACGGCTCCCGCACCGCGAACTCGGCACCCAGTCCGGGGTGCGGCTGTGCGGTGACGGTGGTGGCTGAGCCGTCCGGGTGAACGAGGATCGGGGGCAGGTGCCCCGCGTTGGACATCACCACGCGGTGGTCGACGGCATCGTAGACCGCGATGCAGCATGTCGAGCCCAGCGCGCTGTAGCCCGCCGCCAGGCCCGCGTCCGTGTCGTCGAGGAGCGTGACCGTCTCGTCGAGACGCTCCAGTACCTCGTCCGGGCCCAGCCCCGCCGACAGCAGCGCGCGCGCCTCCATGCTCAGCTGGCCCATGGCCGCCGCGGCTCCCAGACCGTGCCCGACCACGTCACCGACCACCAGCGCGGTGCGGTCGCCCGGCAGCGGGAAGCTGTTCACCCAGTCCCCGCCGACGCCCGCGCTGTCGGGGGTGGTGGGCTGGTAGACGCTGGCGACCTCGATGGTGTCGCTGCCGGTCCGCGGCAGCAGCCGGCGCTGCAACGCCAGGACCTGGGCGTGCTCCCGCTGATGCTGGCGGGCCAGATCCACGTGCCGGGCGGTCTTGGCCACAAGTTCCTGCAGGTCGAGCAGCTCGCTGTCACGGAAGGGATGCTCCGGTCGGCGCCAGACCTCCGTCACCCCCAGCACGATGGGTCCCGGAGTGCCTTCCGGCCCGCTGACCACCAGCGGTATGCACGCCACGCTCGCGGGCAGGTTGCCGGGCACCAGGGCGCGCACCAGCCGGGGATCGCCGAGCACCCGCTCGATCGCCGCACGGTCGGGAATGACGACGGCCTGCGGCACGTCGTCGCGCGTCACCGCGCCCACCAGCAGACGGCTCGCCTCGCGGGGAAGGTTGTCCCCGCGCGTCAGATACCCCTCGGGCCAGGCCCGGTCCGGCGCCAGGGCCGCCCGACGCAGCCGGATGCGCTCGTGCGCCTGCTCGATGACCGCCTCTCCCGTCCACACGGCGAAATCGAAGTCAACGGCGGCCACGTCACCCCAGGCCAGCAGGGACTGGGCCAGGGACTGCGCCGTCTCGCCGATGTCCAGGGACGTCCCGATCGCGGCGGCGGAGGCGTACAGATGCAGCCGTCTGGCCATGGCGATCAGGGAGACCGTCAGTCCGCCCGGTGACGCCGCGGCAGGCAGGATGCTCATCGAGACCACCAGGTCGGTGCCGTCGTCCCGCCGCAGGCGCTGGACCCGGGCGACGTGCGCCTCCTGCGTCTCGATGACGTTGCGCAGCCGCTCGGTGACGGTCGGTACGTCCTCGGGCGGCAGCAGCGCGGAGAAGGCCGTGCCCGGCGCGGCGCTGACACCGGCGAAAGGGGGCGCGTCCAGATTGCAGCTGGTGATCGTCAGACTCCGGTCGAGGTTGACCACCGCGAGGATCTGTTCCTGACCTCCGCCCTCACGCCTCTCGCCCGCGGGTCCCTGGCCGCGACGGGCCCTCTGCGGACCGGCGGGGCTCCGGGCCGCCATGGCTCCCGCCCGGGGGACGTAGTCCGCCAGGGCGCCGCTGACCATGTCGAACGGCGAGTCGGGCGAAGAGGAGGATGTGGGGTCCATGCGGCTCACTCAGCTCGCTGACTCCGGCACACGCCGGAGAGGCATTCCCGAGTACGTGCGAATCGAGCCCCGAGATCCCTCACCGCACACCTCTTGGATAGCACAAAACGCCGTCCTGACCGTAGGGGGAGCCGTCGGCGAAGGAGTCCGAGCCGGGAAAACGCGCACGTCCTGATGTCTCTCAAGGAAATGATCTCCGGGCGGCCCTAGTCTCGGTCCCGTCACCGAGGAGGACTTCTGATGCGCAGCGTGACCTATTCGATGAGCATGTCGCTCGACGGCTACATCGTCGGACCGGACGGCCGTTTCGACTGGACGGCGCCGGACCCGGACGTCTTCCGCTTCTGGATCGACGAGATCCGAGACGTCGGCGTCCACCTGATGGGACGACGGCTGTACGAGACGATGTTGTACTGGGAGACGGCCGAGCAGGATCCGACGCTCGGCGAGGCGGAGCTCGAGTGGACCGCGCTGTGGAAGCCGCTTCCCAAGGTGGTGTTCTCCTCCACCCTGCAGGCGGTGCAGGGAAACGCCCGCCTGGCCTCCGGCAGCGTGGCGGAGGAGATCGAACGGTTGCGCGACGAGCCCGGCGAGGGCGAGATCGCGATCGGAGGCGCCACCCTCGCCGCCGAAGTCGCCGCCGCGGGCCTGATCGACGAGTACCGCGCGATCGTCTACCCGGTACTGGTCGGCGGAGGCATTCCGTTCTTCCCCCGCCACGAGCGCCGGGTGGACCTCGAACTCGTCGAGACCCGGACCTTCAGCTCCCGCTTCGTCTACCTCCGCCACCGGGTGGTGCGGTAGGGACTGTTGCGACAACCTCGCGCAGGGGCCCTCATGATGTCGCAGGGCCCGCCCTCCGGGCGGACGGCAGGACTTTCGCAACAGGGGCCGGCCGACCGTCCGACACCGACCTGAACGAGGTCTTATCAGCACCGCTGTCAACGACATACCCTCGCGCCACTCGCACACCCAACGCGAGCACGTAGGTGTCATCCGGCTTGCAGGGAAACGGAGTTGACATGGCAGCCGCATCGCAGAGACGACGGCTCGGATCCCTACGGCGGCAGGTGGGCGCGGTCGCCGCTCTCGCCATCGCCGCCGCGACGCTGACAGGGACCCCGCCGGCGTCGGCCAGGAGTTCGCAGGGGCATCGCATTCCGACGGTCAGGTCGGGGGACGCGCGGTTCGAGATCCTCTCGCCGACGCTGATCCGCACCGAGTACGCGGGCGACGGCGAGTTCACCGATGCCCCCACCTTCAACGCGATCGGGCGCGGCGGCTTCGACCCGGCCGCCTACACGGCCGGCACCTCCGGAGGCTGGCTGACCATCAGGACGAGGGCGCTGACTCTGCGCTACCAGGTGGGCTCCGGGCCCTTCAACGCCCGTAACCTGTCGGTGCACCTGACTGCCGGCGGTACCCCGGTGACCGCCACTCCGTGGCAGCGGCTGACCTGCGAGGTCGGCGCGCTGTGCGAGGCGGAGACCCTTCAGCTGAACGGGCTGTCCGTGGCGGCCGACCACGCCGGCCACACCGGCACCGGCTTCGCCGCGGGCTTCGAGGGCACCGGCAGTTCGGCATCCGCCGACATCGATGTCAAGCAGGCCGGTGCGTACCAGTTCGGCCTGCGGTACGCCAACTCCCGTGGCGCGGACGGCCAGACCCGCACCCGAACGCTGACCCTCTCGGTGGACGGCGGCGAGCCACGGACGGTGACCCTGCCGACCACGGCCGACTGGGACACCTGGACCCTGGCCACCGCGCACCTCGACCTGACCGCGGGCCACCACACGATCGCTCTGACCCGGACCGCCTCGGACAGCGGCGACGTCAACGTCGACAGCGTCGCCCTGGTGCACCCCGGTGACGCCTATCCGCCGGTCGACAGCACGGCGATCACCGACTGCCTGCTCGGCACGAGCTGCGAGGCGGAAGCCGGAAGGATCGGCGGCGGTGCCGTCAGCGCCACCGACCACACGGGATACGCGGGCAACGGTTTCGTCGCGGAGCTCAACAAGGGCGCGGGCCTGACCACCCATGTGGTCGGCGTTCCGGCCGACGGCACCTACACGCTGCGAGTGCGGTACGCCAACGGCACCGGCAGCGACGGCCTCCACCAGACCCGTACCGCCTCCGTCTCCGCCGGCAGCGCCACCGCCCCCCTGGCACTGCCGGCCACACAGGACTGGGACACCTGGGCGACCGCCTCGGTACCCGTCGCCCTGAAGGCGGGCGACAACGACGTCACCCTCGACTGCCCCGAGGCGGCGAGCTGCCACGTCAACCTCGACACCGTCTCCGTGGCCGCCCCACAGCAGGCCGCACCGGCGCCACACCTCGCCCTCGGCGGCTACCGCCGGGGCCTGGACGGCGTGAACGGAGACGGCGGCGCCCCGGTCACCACCCCCGGTCTGCTGCACCGGGACGGCTGGTACCTGCTGGACGACACCCCCTCGGCGCTCTACGACACCGCCTCCAAGAAGGCCACCCCCCGCCCCTCGCACGGCGGTTCGCCCTACCAGGACGGCTACCTCTTCGGCTACGGCCACGCCTACAAGCAGGCACTCACCGACCTCGCCACCCTGACCGGACCACCCCGGCTGCTGCCGCAGTGGGCGTACGGCGTGTGGTACTCGGAGTACATCGACCGCACCGCGGCGGACTACGAGCACACGATCCTTCCTGCCTTCCGGTCCGAACACGTGCCGCTGGACGTGCTGGTGACCGACACGGACTTCAAGGCCGTCAACACCTGGAGCGGTTGGGAGATGGACCCGGCCAAGTTCCCCGACCCGAAGGGCTTCTTCGACTGGTCGGCCGCGCAGGGGCTGCACAACACCCTCAACGTGCACCCGAGCATCCTCGCCTCCGACCCGGAGTTCGCCCGGGCGCAGGCCACGGCCAAGGGCAAGCTGACGAAGGGCGGTTGCGCCGCGGCCGCCGCGGTCGACGACACCTGCTACACCTTCGACTTCGGCGACCCCGACCAGCTCAAGGCGTACCTGGACCTGCACCGGACCCTGGACGAGCAGGGCAACGACTTCTGGTGGCTCGACTGGTGCTGCGACTCCTCCCAGTCGTCACAGCGGGGCGTCACACCGGACGCCTGGATCAACCAGCAGTACGCCACCCTCACCGGCGGGACCGACAGCCGCGGATTCGTCCTCTCCCGCGCCTACGGCTCCCTCCAGGCGGGCGGTTACAGCGGCCAGCAGGCGCTGCCGACCGGACCCTGGGCGGACAAGCGCACCACCGTGCACTTCACCGGCGACACCGCCTCCACCTGGGGCACGCTGAAGCTGGAGGTCGGCTACACGCCGGGGGAGTCCGCCGCGACCGGGTCGGCGGCCATCACCCACGACATCGGCGGGCACAACGACACGACAGGGCTGACCGGTTCGGAGACCTACACCGACGGCGGCCAGACCCGTACCACGCACAAGCTCCCCGACGACCTGTACGCGCGCTGGGTGCAGTTCGGCGCGTTCCAGCCGATCGACCGGCTGCACAGCAACCACAGCGACCGGCTGCCCTGGCAGTACGGCACACAGGCACGGAAGTCGGCCGACAGGTTCCTCAACCTCCGTGAGAACCTGGTGCCGTACACCTACGCACTGGCCGCGGAGGCGAACCGGACCGGTGTGCCGATCGTCCGTCCGACCTACCTGGAGTATCCGGACGAGGCACGCGCCTACGAGACGGCCGGCAGCGAGTACTTCTACGGCTCCGACGTCCTGGTCGCCCCGGTGACGACACCGGGCACGACGGCGACCACCAGCGTGTGGTTCCCGCCCGGCCGGTGGACCGACTACTTCACCGGCCGGACGTACCAGGGCGGCACCACCCAGGACGTCACCACCGGCCTGGACACCATGCCGGTGTTCGTCAGGGCGGGCGGCATCCTGCCGACCCGCACCCATGACGTCACCGACGACGACCGCAACCCGCTCACCGACGTCACCCTGACCGTGGCCTCCGGCGCGTCGGGCTCGTACCGCCTGTACGAGGACGACGGAACCACCGGGCGGAAGGGACACAGCGCCACCACGACCGTGCGGTACGAGGACAAGGGCACGCGCCACACCGTGTCGATCGACCCGGCGGGGGGCTCCTTCCACGGCCAGGTGCAAAGCCGCCGCTGGACCCTGTCCGTCCTGGGCACGACCCGTGCGCCGGCCAAGGTGAGCGCGACCGGAGTGCGGCTGACCCCGCACGACTACCGCTGGGACAGCTCCACCGGCACACTCACGATCACCCTGTCCCGGCACACCGTCCACGGCCCGATCAGCGTCACCTTCCAGGACTCGGCTGTGAAATCCCTTTCCGCGAGGCGAGAGAGAAGTTGACGCTTTTTCAAACGGTGTCATTTACAAGGGAATTACTGACAGGTGCCGCACAGGAAAGGGCTCGCCACTTCCCTTCCGCGGTGTAACTTCTACCCGTCAGTAGGGGCTTGAACAAGGGGGGATCTGTGGCTGCCTCTCCGCGAACCGAGAAATTCGCCGCATACCTGCGGATGCTGAAAGAGCGCAGTGGCCGGGGATACGACCGCCTCGGCAAGGAGGCGGGCGTCAGCGGTTCCAGCCTGCATCGGTACTGCTCCGGCCTCAGCGTCCCGGCGGACTACCGGGTGGTGCACGCCTTCGCCAAGGTGTGCGGTGCCAGCGCGGAGGAGCTGCGCGAGCTGCACCGGCTGTGGGCTCTGGCGGACAGCGAACGGGACGCGCCGGAGCCCACGGCCGAGGAGGAGGTGCAGGCTGGTCCCGCACCGGAGGATGTCACGCCGCCGACGGCCACCCTCGATGAGGAGCCGCCACGGTCCTGGCTGCCCCGGCAGCTGTCACCCCGGCTCGCGATCCTGGCCGCCGTCGTCGCGGTGCTGCTGGTGGCCGGGTTCGTGTGGCTGCCCTCCGAGAACACTGCCGGTGACGCTCCGACCGGGGACAGGGTGCTGGACTCCCCGGGATGCGCGACGGTGAGCATGGGAGAGCATGACGAGTGCGTGCGCGAGGTGCAGAGCCTGCTGGTGCGGGCCAAGGGAAAGCTCGCCGTCGACAGTGACTTCGGGCCGGAGACCCTGCGCAGGGTGACCGCCTTCCAGGTGCTGGCGGGCGTGACGGCCAGGGGCGTGGTCGACCAGGACACCAAGAAGGCGCTGTACGCGCAGAAGGTGAGCATGGTGACCTGGTCGCCGGACCGGGTGGCGAAGCGGATCCGGGAGGTGTTCGTCGAGGACCCCGGCACCGCCGTGGCCATCGCCCGCTGCGCCTCGTTCCTCGACCCGCTGTACGTCCTGCCCAACACCAACGGCAGCCGCAACTGGGGCGTCTTCCAGATATCCGACGCCCGCCTGCGCGACCTCGGCGGCACACCGCTGCGGGCGTTCGACCCGGACTGGAACATCAAGGCCGCCCACCGGCTGTGGGCCGTACGGCACGACTTCCACGACTGGCCCTCTTGCCAGGCGGCCCTCAAGAACACGCCGAAGAGCTGACGCGTGGAGCTCCGGGCGCCGCGGTTGCGACACCCGGAGCTCCACTCCCCCGACAGCGGCGTCAGACGGTGCCGTTCTCCCACCACCAGTCACGGCCGAGGTCGGCCCGGCTGTCGACGTGCTGGTGGTCGGTGTTGTACGTCTCCAGCCCGGAGAACCCGCAGGTCTCCGCCTTCTGGTAGACGGTCTTGTTGGCCACGCCGGGCACGTCGAGGTCGGCCGCGGTGCCGTACAGGTGCATGCTGTCGCTGGCGCCGCCGATCTCGGCGTTGTGCGCGATGCTGCGGAAGCCGGAGTTGACGGTGATCGGCTTGTCGCCCAGCTTCTTGCGCAGCGCCTCCAGCTTGTACATGCAGCGGCGGACGTTCTCCTTCACCTGCGAGGCGCTGAGCTTGCCGCCGTTGAAGGTGCCGTCCGACTGGTTGACGAACTCGCTCCAGTTGAAGTGGAGCGTGGAACCGTCCGACTGCTCCAGGGAGTTGAGCTTGGCCTGGGTGTTGGGCCCGACGCTGCCGTCGGCGGAGAGGCCGTACGCCGCCTGGAACCGGCGCACGGCCGCCGCCGTACCGGGGCCGAAGTCGCCGTCGATGCTGACCCGGCTGTGGCTGGCGCTGTCCGCCGCCCAGCCGGCGACCCGGATCTGCAGCTCGGTCACGTCGGCGCCGCTGTCGCCCTGGTTCAGGGTGCGCGACCACGAATAGGCCTGCGCGGTGCCGGAGAACAGCAGCTGGCCGAACGCGACGCCGGCGCCTGCGGCCAGGGTGCCGCGCAGCATGGTGCGGCGCTTCATGGGGCGGAAGGAGGAAGCCATGGTCGTCCTTTCGGGAACGGGAGCGGTGAGAGGCGCGCGGTCAGTAGGCGATCTGGAAGGTGACGTTCTGCGCGTCGATGTCGTAGGCGTGCACCCGCAGGACGAAGTGGGTGCCGTCCTTGACGTCGGTGGCGACGGTGGCCCACTCGGTGCCGTGCGTCGTGTACGCGTCGTCGTTGTTGCACTTGCTGGTGTGGTCGACGAACACCACACAGGCGTCCAGGAAGATGCCCTGCGGTCCGTCCGTGAGGAGGCGCATATTGATGTCGTTGCACCGCGAGGTCGTGGTGTAGGTGCCGTACTCCTTGGCGGCCGCCTGGTAGTGGTACGTCAGGGTCTTGGCCCCGCCGTAGCAGCTGGTGGCGGCAGCGGCCGAGGGCTGCGCCGAGGCGGGCGCGACACCCGCCGTCAGCAGCGCGGCCGTGGTGAACAGGGCCGAGGCGAACGCTCTTGTGCCGATCATGGTGGTCTCCGTGGATGAGGGGGGTCAGTAGGCGATCTGCATGACGGCGTCGTCGCCCTCCAGGGGCACGCCGGCGGGCACCGTGAACTTGCTGTCGTCCAGGACGTCGGTGGCGATGGTCGTCCAGCTCCGGCCGACCCTGGTCCAGTGGTTGCAGGTGCCGTACTTCGCGAACTTCACGCAGGCGTTGACGTAGTCGGCGGTTCCGCCGATGACGCGCATGTTGATGTCGTTGCAGCGACTCGTGGTCCAGTAGGGGCCGAACTCGAGTGCGTCCCCGTAGTGCACGGTGACCGCCCCGCCGTAGCAGGAGGTCGCCGCGGCGGCCGGAGCGGCCGAGGCGGAGGCGGTCGTGGTTGCGGTGAGGCCCAGGGCCACGAGCAGCGCGACCGGAAGCGCGCGTGCGAACCGGGTGGTCATACGGGTTCTCCTGTCGCGGGCGGGGTCAGCGATTGGCCAGACGGTCCAGATCGGCCTGGGTGCCGTTGAACACGTCAGCGGTCGCCGGCGCCTGGATGCCGGGGAACAGTGCGGCGTCGGTGTACTGCCACATCGTCCAGGTCGTGGAGCCGTTCGGCAGCGGCGGCTGGGTGATCGACTGGCGGTAGTCCGCGAGTTGCATCGGATAGCGGGCGAAGGCGGTCGTCGAGCCCAGGCAGTCGTCCAGGAAGGACTTCTGGGTGTAGATGATCGGAGTGCGGCCGAAGGCGGCCTCGACCCGGTCGAGCCAGGCCCTGATGTCGGCGACCGTGCCGTGGACGGGGCAGCGTCCCGTGCCGTCGTCCATGCGCTCCAGGTCGAAGACCGGGGGCAGGTCGCCCGCCCGCTGCCCGGTGTAGCCGGTCGCGCGTACGGCGGCGATGAACCGGTCGGCCTGCGCGGCACCCGTGTCCGGCGAACTGCCCGTGTAGAAGTGGTACGGCGCGACGGCCAGCCCCGCCGCCCTGGCCGCCGGGAGGTCGGTGGCGAGGTACTCGTCGGTGACGTTCATGCCCCGGGTCGCCTTCACCGTCGCGAACTCGACACCCGAGGCCCGCACGGCCTTCCAGTCGATCGGCGCACCGCCCGGATGCTGGTACTTGGCCGTGTCCAGGCCGTCGATGGAGTAGCCGGCCGGGCGCGGGGGAGTGCAGTAGGTGTTACGACTGGACCAATCCACCAGCCTGGCCCAGGTGTTGGGGCCCACGACGCCGTCGGCACTGAGGCCGGCGCAGTGCTGGAGCTCGATGACCCGGCCCTCGGTCCCGCCCCCGAAGTCGCCGTCGACGGTCAGCGGCGGATAGTGGTACGGCTCCATGGCCAGGTTCAGCCGGCACTGCACCTCCTTGACCTCGACGCCGTTCGCGCCCTTGCGCAGCGTCGGCCGCGTGTCGGTGTGGCCGCACACGGTCGACTGCGCCGTACTCGCCGTGCCCTGGGTGGCGCAGGTGTGCGGCCCGGCGGCCCAGGTGTTCAGCGCCGCCCAGGTCTGCGGGCCGAGGACACCGTCCACGCCCAGCCCGGCGCACCGCTGGAACTCCTTGACCCGCGTCTCCGTCGCCGGCCCGAACGAACCGTCCGCCGCGATCGGCGTGTACCGGCTCGGTTTCGTCGCCAGGTTGAGCTCGCACTGCGCCTCGACCGCCGCGTCCCCCGTCGATCCCCGCTGCAGTGTGGGCTGTGTGCTCGTGTGCCCGCAGACCGCGACCGCGGTGGCGGCGGACCCTGCCGCGTGCACGACCGCTGAACCGCACAGGGGCAGGACCGCTGCCACGGCGAGGGTCAGACCCCGCAGAAGCGTCCTTCGTCCCATCTGGTGTTCCCCCTCTGATGAGTGGCCGGGAGCCCCCGGCGCGGATCATGCTGGCAGCGCCCGTCCCCAACCGGACCCCGTCACCCCCCCATTGGGACGCCGGGATGGTCTCAGGGGCGTGACCTGCGAAGACCGGGCCGCGGTGGGACGAACGCGGGACGCCGGCGGAGACGAACGACACCGGAGATGTGTCTTCTCTGTGCAAGCGGGAGCTGGAGGGGTACCTGCGACTGGCGGCCGGTCGGCGGCCGCGTCCGGCGGTGCTGTTCTATGAGGCAGGGGGATCGAGGTGGGGTTGCGTGAGGCGCACGGCGCCCGGCCGTCCGGGCGCTTCGCCCGGATTCTGGCGGGCCGTTACCGTCTGGACGCGCTGATCGGCTCGGGAGGCGCGGCGGACGTCCACCGGGGCTTCGACCTGCGGTTGCGACGACCGGTGGCCGTAAAGATCTTCCGTGCGGGCACCGGCTTCGACACGGAGGAGGACTTCCGCAGCGAGGCGGTCATCCTCGCCCGGCTGCACCATCCGGGGCTTGTGACCGCGTACGACGCCGGACGCCACGACGGTGAGGCGTTCCTGGTCATGCAACTCGTCGACGGACCCACCCTCAAAGCCCGCCTCGCACAGAGCCCTCTGTCTGGTGAGGCGACCGCAGCGCTCGGTGCCGAACTGGCCGACGCCCTCGCGCACGCCCATGAAGAGGGGATCATCCACCGGGACGTCAAACCGTCCAACATCCTTCTGGACGCCTCCGGCCGACCTCATCTCACCGACTTCGGGATCTCCCGGCGCCTGGACGCCACCACCCGGACAGCCACCGGCACCCTGGTCGGCACGGCGGCCTATCTCTCCCCCGAGCAGGTACTCGGCCGGCCCGTGGGTCGCCCCGCCGACGTCTACGCGCTCGGCCTGGTCCTCCTCGAATGCCTCACCGGCAGACTCGAATACGACGGCACTCCCCTGGAGGCGGCCATAGCCCGGGTAC
>NZ_WVUG01000188.1 GCF_017614965.1 Streptomyces griseorubiginosus
GGCCTTGAGGGCCGGTGCGGGTGGGGGTGCGTGGGGGTGCACCCGGCCTCCGGCCGGGTTTGTGTTCCCACTCGCACCACCCGTGCGGGATTCGTGGTCGGGTGCGGGTGGCCCTGGTGGGGGCGGAGCGCCGTCGGCGGCTGTCCGTCGGCTGACTGCCGTGCTGTCACGTGGTGCTGCCGTCACCCCGGCCAGCGCCGGCCGTCGGATCGCGGACGGTTCGGGTGGGCGGGTCCTTCTCCTCGCCCGCTCTCCCAGTGCCGTCAGGGTCGCCGTCCGCCGGCCCCGCAGGCGGCTCGTCGCTGTGCGCAAGGCCTCGTGCGGGCCGGCCGGGAAGCGGCCCACCAGTGCTGCCAGGACGCCGATCAGGGCCGCCGCAACCCCGCCCCGGGTGCCCGCGTCGAGGCCGACCAGGAGGGCCGCCGCGGCCAGGGCGCCCAGGGTGCTGTCGGCGCCCAGGACCACCACCGCGGCGAACCAGAGGAGGCCGCGCACGGGGTCGTAGGCGGCGGGGTCGAAGGCGCGCACCCCCATGCCCAGCATGCCGCCGCCCAGGGCGGCCAGCGCGGCGCCCGAGACGAAGGCCAGCAGCTTCAGCGAGGGCACCTGCACGCCGGTCGCCGACGCCCCCGACTCGTCGTCCCGCATCGCGGCCAGCGCCCGGCCGGTACGGCCCCGGCGCAGGGCGTGGGTCGCGAGCAACGCCGCCGCCAGCAGCGCCAGTTCGAGGACGTAGTACGCGCGGTCGCCGTCGAAGCCCGCCGGGCGGTCCAGGGACAGGCCGGACGTCGCGTAGGGCTGGGCGAAGACGAAGCGGCTCACGCCGACGCCCACGGCGAAGGTCGCCAGGGCGAGGGCGAGGCCCCGGCGACTGATCGCGGGCCGGCCCGTCAGGAGGCCCAGGGGGGCCACCAGGGCGACCGCGACCACGAGGGCGGCCAGTTCCGGGAGGCGGGGCAGGCCCGGGAAGCGGCCTGCGGCGAGAAGGGCCGTGAAGAGGGCGCCCAGACCCGCGTACGCCGCCTGGCCGAGGGAGATCTGGCCGCCGCGGCCCGTGACGACGACCAGGGAGAGCAGGACCACCCCCAGCGCCGGCACCTGGACCGACGTGTGCAGGTCCGAGCCCGCGAAGCCCAGCGGCAGCAGGAACAGCACGACCGCCACGATCCACGCGCCCGGCGGTGTCGGCACGCGCGCGGTGGCCGTGCGGGGCAGGGCGTCACGCGTGCCGACGCGGGGCATCGCCAGGGACGTCACCAGCAGGGCGACGACGAACAGGTTCGCGTCGGCCGCCTGCAGCAGGGGCCCGCCCCAGCCCGACGGGTGCAGCCGGGTCAGCTGGCTCTGCGCCACCCCGATGCCGAGCGCCACCAGCACGGCGACCGGCAGACTGCGCATCCGCGCGGCCACCGCCACCGCCACGACCTCCATGACCAGCAGCGGCAGCCCGTACGGGTCCAGCCGGACGTACGGCGCGAGCAGTACGCCCGTCAGACCCGCCGTGAAGGACCCGAACGCCCAGCCGGCCGCCGCCACCCGGTCCGCGTCGATCCCGCCGAGCACCGCGAGCTGCCGGTCGTCCACCACGGCCCGCAGCTCCCGCCCGAACCGGGTCCAGCGGATCACCGCTCCGACACCGGCCGCCAGGACGAGGACCACCGCCAACTGCCCCCAGGGGTCCGCCGACACCAGCTCGGGGGCGTCGTCCCTGGCCCCCTGCCCCCACAGCAGCGCCGCCGCGCCGACCAGCAGCACGAAGACACCGATCGAGGCGACCAGGGTCTGCGCCGGGTCGCTGCCCCGGACCGCGAGCGGGCGGAAGACGAACCGCTCCAGGGTCACGCCGATCGCCGGTGCCAGGACGACGAGGGTCGCCGTCGCCGCGAGCCACAGCGGCCACCCCCACTCGACCACGCACTGCCGCAGCACGTAAGCGCACACCATCGCGATCGCGCCGTGAGCGAAGTTCAGCACGCCGGTCGCGCGGTACGTCACGATCAGGCCGATCCCGGTGAGCGCGGCCGCGCTGCCCACCGAGAGGCCGGCGAGCGTGAGGTCGTACGTCAGTGACGACATCAGTCGGTTTCTTCGACGGGCTCACAGATGGGGCACGGGCCCAGTTCGCCGCCGGCCAGGAGCTTGGCGTCCACCGGGACCGCCTCCACCTTCCCGGCCACCAGCGGACAGTCCGCCCGGTGCCAGAGCGTGCCCCCGGGCACCATCAGCAGGTCCCCGCTGACCGCGAGGGGCGCACCGGCCGGCTGCCCCGCCTCGTCCGCGTCCGAGGGCTCGGCGGCGACCAGGAGGCCGTACAGCTCCTCGACGCGCGTGGCGGCGAGCGCGCCCCGGCCGTGCGTGAGCAGCACCGCCCCCGCGATGATCAGGGCCGCGCCCGGGATCGAGCAGGAGGCCAGATAGGGCAGCTGCCGCTCGGCGTAGCGCTCGCCCGAGACGCCGTACCAGCCGATGACGCACAGCACCGCGCCCGCGGCGAGCGCGGCCCAGCCGGCCCACAGGACGGGGTGCACGCTCCGGAGTCCGCCTGTCCGCATCTCTGGCTCCCACACGTCACGCGTCTGACTGTCTTCCCAGGTCTGCCGATCGCTTGCACTATGCCTTCTGGAAGCTGACCCTGAAAGCACCGGGCGCACCTTGCCCGGAACGACACCCGGTGGTGAGCCAGATGGTTCTCGGGAGCGACCTCAGGCAGGGGAAGGCACGAAGGGGGCGCGGCCCACGGGCGGCGGGACGGGGTACGGCGGTGCTGGCCGCCCTCGTTCTCATCCTCACCCCCGTCCTCGCGGCGTGCAGCGACAAGAGCGGCGGCGGCAGCCAGAGCGCGCCCCCCACTCCGTCCGTGGCGACCCCGGCGACGAGCGCGCCGGCCACCGCGCCCGCCGACCCCGCGGCGGCCAAGCAGGAGATCACCGCCAACTGGCAGAAGTTCTTCGACCCGAAGACGTCGCTGGCCGAGAAGCAGAGGGTGCTGGAGAACGGCGACAGGATGGCGCCGGTGCTGAAGGCCTTCAGCGGTGACAAGCGCGGCGGTCAGGTGCAGGCGCAGGTCCAGACGATCGAGTTCACCTCGCCGACCAAGGCGACCGTGACGTACGCGCTGACCCTGCAGGGCGCCACCGCGCTGCCGAAGGCCTCCGGGACCGCGGTCCAGCAGGGCGGCACCTGGAAGGTGTCCGTCAACACCCTGTGCGCGCTGGTCCAGCTGAGCGGCGATGCGTCGGGTTCGCCGGCCGCGGGCTGCTGAGGGCGCGGCTGCCGCCGCGCTGCTGCTCCTGCTGGGCACGGCCTGCGGCAGCCGGCTGCCTGAGAGCGACTTCGAGCACGACACCCGTACACCCGCGCCCGCGCCGAGCGGCGGCACACCGATCCCGGTCGGCATCATCACCAGTGTGACCAGCCCGGTCGGCGGCGCCGCCTTCACCGGCCCGCGCGACGGCGCCAAGGCCTGGTTCGACCGCCTCAACGCGCACGGGGGCATCGACGGGCACCCCGTCCAGGTGCGCGAGTGCGACGACGGTGGCAGCGGGGTCGGCGACAACACCTGCGTCCACCAGCTGGTCGACGAGGACAAGGTCGTCGCCCTGGTCGCCACCACCGCCCTCGACTACGCGGGCGCCCCCCGCGTCTCCCACGCGCGCGTACCCGACATCGGCGGCCAGCCCATCGGCGCCGCCTACGACACCTGGCCGCACCTGTACGGCATCTACGGCAGCCTCGCGCCCAGGAACGGCACCCCGGGCTGGGGCGGGAAGCTGTACGGCGGCACGGAGGTCTACCGGTACTTCAAACAGAAGCAGGGCGCCCGTACGGCGGCCGTGGTGTCGTACAACCAGGCCTCCTCCGCCGCCTACGCCCGTCTCGTCGAGCAGGGGCTGAAGGCCGAGGGCTACAAGGTCGTCAGCGAGCAGGTCGACTTCGCGCTGCCCAACTTCCGCGCCGCCGCGGCCGACCTGAAGGAGCAGGGCGCCGACCTGGTCTTCGACGCCATCGACACCCACGGCAACGCCCAGCTGTGCAAGGCGATGGACGAGGTCGGCGCCAAGGTCATCGCCAAGGTCACGAACGTCCAGAACTGGACCTCCACCGTCCCGGACGACTACAGGGACGCGCCGCGCTGCCGCAACGCCCTGTGGGCGACCGGGGCCAGCCGCGACTACGACGACACCGCGAACGCGGCCGTGCGGGAGTTCCGGGACGCGACCAAGGGCCTGAAGACGCACTCCCAGTGGCAACTGGAGGGCTGGGCGGCCGCGATGTGGTTCACCGACGCGGCCAGGTCCTGCGCGCGGACGGGCATCACGCGCGCGTGCGTGGACGGCTTCATGAACCGCAGCGACGGCTACACCGCCGACGGGCTGCTGCTGCCCGTGACCTTCGAGCGGCTGCCCGAGCCGCCGAAAACCCGCCGGACCTGTCTGTCGGTGGCGCGCTGGAGGGACGGCGAGGGCTGGGTCTCACAGGGGGACATGAACCACACCTGTTTCGATGTGCCGCAACTGCCGTACTCCCCTTGATAGAGATTTCGACCATGCTGGAGACCTCGGCACGACTGCTTCGTCTGCTCTCGCTGCTCCAGGCGCACCGTGACTGGTCCGGCGCCGAGCTCGCCGAGCGCCTCGGCGTCACCGCGCGCACCGTGCGCCGGGACGTCGACCGGCTGCGCGAGCTGGGCTACCCCGTCAACGCCAGCCCCGGCACGGGGGGCGGCTACCAGCTGGGCGCGGGCGCCGAGCTGCCGCCGCTGCTGCTGGACGACGACGAGGCCGTCGCCGTCGCTGTCGGCCTGCGCACGGCCGCCGGGCAGGGCATCGAGGGCATCGGCGAGACCTCCGTACGGGCCCTCGCCAAGCTGGAGCAGGTGCTGCCGAGCCGGCTGCGCCGCCGGGTCGGCGCCCTGAACGCCTTCACCGTGCCGATGCTGCGCGGCCCCCTGCCCTCCGCTGTCGACCCGGCCGTCCTGACCGAACTGGCCAACCTCTGCCGGGACTCCGAGCGCCTGCGCTTCGAGTACAGCGACCACGGGGGCCAGGCCACCCGCCGTACCGTCGAACCCCACCGACTCGTCTGCAGCGAGCGGCGCTGGTACCTAGTCGCCTGGGACCTGGAGCGCGAGGACTGGCGGACCTTCCGCGTTGACCGCATCACGCCCAGGCCGCCGCACGGCCCGCGCTTCGCCCCGCGCACCCCGCCCGCCGAGGACCTCGCCGCGTACGTCTCGAAGGGCGTCTCCACGCGCGCGTACGCCACCCAGGCCGTCGTGCGTCTGCTCGTGCCCCTGGCGGAGGCCGCCGAGCGGATCTCGCCGAGCGCCGGGACGCTGGAGGCGGACGGGGCGGACGCCTGTGTCCTGCGCACGGGGGCGGCGAGCCTGGAGGTGATGGTGATTCACGTGATGATGACGGGCTTCGAGTTCGAGGTGCTGGAGCCCGCCGAGCTGACCGAGGCGATCAGGACGTCTCGGGACCGGCTGTCGCGCGCGCTTCTCCGAGGGGCTCGTCCTCGGTCGCCGCGTACTCCGGATGGTGCAGGTCGAACGCCGGGGACTCGGAACGGATCCTCGGCAGGCCGGTGAAGTTGTGCCGGGGCGGCGGGCAGGAGGTCGCCCACTCCAGGGAGCGGCCGTAGCCCCAGGGATCGTCGGTCTCGACCCGCACGCCGTACTTCGAGGTCTTCCAGACGTTGTAGAGGAACGGCAGCGTCGACATGCCGAGCAGGAGCGCGCCGATCGTCGACACCGTGTTCAGGGCGGTGAAGCCGTCCGCGGCCAGGTAGTCGGCGTACCGGCGGGGCATGCCCTCCGCGCCCAGCCAGTGCTGCACCAGGAACGTGGTGTGGAAGCCGACGAACAGCGTCCAGAAGTGGATCTTCCCGAGCCGCTCGTCCAGCATCTTCCCGGTGAACTTCGGCCACCAGAAGTACAGCCCGCCGAAGATCGCGAAGACGACCGTGCCGAACACCACGTAGTGGAAGTGGGCCACGACGAAGTAGGTGTCCGAGACGTGGAAGTCCAGCGGCGGCGACGCCAGCAGCACCCCGGTCAGACCGCCGAAGAGGAACGTCACCAGGAAGCCGGCCGCCCACAGCATCGGCGTCTCGAAGGACAGCGAACCCTTGATCATCGTCCCGGTCCAGTTGAAGAACTTCACGCCCGTGGGGACGGCGATCAGGAAGCTCATGAAGGAGAAGAACGGCAGCAGCACGGCGCCGGTGACGAACATGTGGTGCGCCCACACGACCACCGAGAGCCCGGTGATCGACATCGTCGCCCCGACCAGCGTCAGATAGCCGAAGATCGGCTTGCGGGCGAAGACCGGGATGATCTCCGTGATGATCCCGAAGAACGGCAGCGCGATGATGTACACCTCGGGATGCCCGAAGAACCAGAACAGGTGCTGCCACAGCAGCGCCCCGCCGTTGGCGGGTTCGAAGACCTGCGCGCCGAAGCGCCGGTCCGCCTCCAGCACCAGCAGCGCCGCCGCGAGCACCGGGAACGCCAGCAGGATCAGGATCGACGTGAACAGCGTGTTCCAGGTGAAGATCGGCATCCGGAACATCGTCATGCCGGGCGCGCGCATCCCGATGATCGTCGTGATGAAGTTGACCGCGCCGAGGATCGTGCCGAACCCGGCCAGCGCCAGCCCCATGATCCACAGGTCGGGGCCGAGACCGGGGGAGTGCGCCGAGTCGTTGAGCGGTGCGTAGGCGAACCAGCCGAAGGCGGCGGCCCCGTCGGGCGTGAGCAGCGAGCCGAGCACGATCAGACCGCCGAACAGGAACAGCCAGTACGAGAACATGTTCAGCCGGGGGAACGCCACGTCGGGGGCGCCGATCTGCAGCGGCATCAGCTCGTTGGCGAAGCCCGCGAAGGACGGGGTGGCGAACAGCAGCAGCATGATCGTGCCGTGCATCGTGAACAGCTGGTTGTACTCCTGGTTGCTCAGGATCTGCAGCCCGGGACGGGCGAGTTCGGCCCGCATCAGCAGCGCCATCACCCCGCCGACCAGGAAGAACACGAACGAGGTGATCAGGTAGAGGTGCCCGATCTTCTTGTGGTCGGTGGTGGTCAGCCAGTCGACGACCAGCCGGCCGCGCTGCTTGTGCGGTACGGGTCGCGCCGCCGTCCGCACGGTCTGGGTCCCCATCGTTCGCTCGCCCCTTCGCTCGTCGCGCACCGGGTCCGCTGCAGCCCGCGTGCGCTCGCTCGCGAGCTCACGCCATGATGCGCGCCTCGGCGTGCGCCGCGACAGTGGGTGTGCGGGGGTTGTGTGCCGGATCCGTGTATTTCCTCTGCGGTGTCAGCTCCCGCGACCGGCGCCCGGAATCGGCCCGGAATCGAATCCGGCGGCGACCGGGGGCCGTTCTCACGGCACTTTCCGCCCGGGTATTGGACAAGCCCGAGCGACACGCGGGAATTACGTTCGATTGACTGCGGAAGGCGTACGAAACCGCTCGTACGTGTGACTCGGCGCCGCCGAAACACGCGTCGTGATCCTGTGACAGAAGTGTGACCGGAGGGGCACGTGGGACCGGTCGTGGCGGTCCGGGGTTCCGCCTGCCGGGGGCAGGGCCTAGCGTGGCGGCATGGCACCGATTCCCACTCCGCAGGCGGAGCCCGAGGACAGTCCGGACGCGTATGTCGGCCTCGACCAGGCAGGCGCCGAGCGGCGCGCGCGGGAGCGCGGCTGGGCCACGGTGCGCTCCCTGCCGCCGGGGGCGATCATCACGATGGAGTACCGCCAGGGGCGGCTGAACTTCGAGGTGAAGGACGGCCTGGTGGTGCGGTCCTGGAAGGGCTGACCGCACGAAGGCCCCGGTCCCTCGATGAGGGGGCTGGGGCCTTCGTCGTGCGGGGCGTGGATTGTGCGTACCGGGCCCCGCTGTCCTGGAGCCGCTCAGCCGCCCGTCACGGGGCGGGCCGAGGCCGGTGTGCCGCGGGAGACGCGGTCGGGGTGGGGTGGCCGCCGACTGCCCACCGGGGTCACCGGCGTGCGCTCGGAGCGGGCCGTGTGCGGGCCGGGGGCGAGATAGACGGGCGCCCGGGGCGAGCGGGCCGCCGGCTCGTGCGAGGCCTCGTCCTGAGCCGTCGTCCGCGGTGTGAGCAGCACCGGCGAGCCGGCCGGGGCCGGGGCCGGTGCGGGTGCCGTGGCGGCCTTGCGGGCCCGCCAGCGGTCGCGCAGGTCGAACAGCTCGACCTCGGCGCGGGCGATGAGCGGTTCGCACCAGGGCAGGGCGAGCAGGACCAGCAGACCGGCAGCCCAGCCCAGCAGGACGTCGCTCAGCCAGTGCGTACCCAGGTAGACGGTGGCCATCCCGACGCCCAGCGAGGTCACGGCGGAGATCGCCGACAGCCAGCGGCGGGCCCTCGGGGTGGAGGCGAGATACGCCAGGATTCCCCAGGTCACGACGGCGTTGGCGGTGTGGCCGCTGGGAAATATATCGCCGCCCAGACCCATCTCGTTCGAGCCGATCGTGGTCGCGTAGTGCGGGCCGAGGCGGCCCATGCCGAGCTTCGCGGCGCCGACGGAGATGTTCAGCAGCAGCAGCGCGGTGCCCAGCGTCAGCAGCGGACGCAGCGTGTGCTGCCGCCACGAGCGCCAGCCCAGCCAGGCCGCGACCATCACGGCGGTCGGGCCACGCTGGCCGAGGACCACGTAGTAGTCGACGAACCAGTGGATGCCGTGCCACTGCTGGTACGGCCGGAAGAACATGACCTGCCAGTCCAGGCGGACGAGCCAGGAGGTGGTCACCACGGCCCACACGATCGCCAGGTAGAACGCCAGGGTGCCGGTCAGCAGCGCCACCCGGTGCCGGCTCATCTTCGGGACATCGAGGTTCGCCGGTCGTTCCGGCTCCCGGTCCAGTCTGGCGAACACCCGGTCCAGACGGGTGAGGTTTCGTTCGGTACGCACCCAATCGACGTTACAGCCAGTGAGGTAAGTTCTCCGTCTCTTCAGCGGGTTTGTGATGACGATGTGATGTGGGATTCCTCTCAACGAGGGGTTTATTTCCAGGGAATCCGCAATGACGGGCCGCCGGGCCCTTCATTTCCTTTGATCATTACGGGAATCAGTTTTCTGCGGCTTATGAATTCGTTCACCGAAAGCTGGCCGGGATTTACCTGGACGCTCACGCGGCGCCAGGGTCGATCAGGGCGGACCGGAGCCGTTCAGCCAGAACGCTCCGTACACGGCCGACGCCACCGCGACACCGCCCAGCACCAGCGCCGACCTGCGCGTACGAGCCCGGGCCAGGGCGACGGCGAGCGGCAGCAGCAGCGGGAAGGCGGGCAGCAGCAGGCGCGGTTTCGAGCCGAAGTAGCTCGAGGCGCACAGCGCGAGCGCGGTCACCACGCCCGCGTACACCAGCAGCGGAACCGGCTGGCGCTGCCGTACGCAGACGACGTACAGCCACACCACGAGCCCGACCCCGACGATGATCCCGATGCCCGCGAGGGCCGAGGGGAACGACGCGAACTTGTCGGCGACGAAGCGCGCGAAGGCGACGCCCCCGTCGAAGCCGTTGCGCCAGCCCGCCTGGACGTCCAGATAGCCCAGTGGGCCCTTGCCGGTGCGGTGGCCGACCCACAGGACGTAGCCGGCGGCGCCCAGCGGGGCGAGCAGAAGCGCCAGCGCGCGCTGTACGGCCGTGGGGGCGCGCGCAGGGGTTCCGGCGCCTCTTGGCGGCGGGACGCGCTCCAGGGGCCCCTCTGCGGGCGACGCAGGGGCGTGAGCGCCCGCGAGGGCGCCGTCCGCGTCCGGCGCGCTCCGGTTCCGCACGAAAGAGGTGATGCCGGCGACCCACACCGCCGCCACGACGGCCAGCCCGACCGGCCGGGTCAGCCCGGCCAGCGCGGCCAGCGCGCCCGCCGCCGGCCAGCGGCCGGTCAGCACCGCGTACAGCGACCAGGCGGCGAGCGCGGTGAACAGCGACTCGCTGTACGCCATCGACTGCACGATCCCCACGGGCAGCACGGCCCACAGCAGCACGGCGCACACCGCGGCCCGGCGGCCGTGCACCAGCTCCGCGACCGCGTAGATCCCCAGGGCCGCCGCGAGCGAGGCGAGCAGGCTGACGGCGAAACCCGCGCCGGCGTACGACAGGGGAGTGAACGCGTGCAGCAGCCGCTCCAGCCAGGGCAGCAGCGGGAAGAAGGCCAGGTTGGAGTGCACGTCCCCGTTCGGCAGCCGTACCTGGTAGCCGTAACCGAGTTCGGCGACCCGCGTGTACCACAGCGAGTCCCAGCGGGCCGTCAGCAGCGTGTACGCGCTCTTGCCGCGCGCACCGCTCCACACCGCCAGCACGAGCAGGCCCAGCGCGCGCACGGCCGCGTACCCGAGGAGGGCCGGGGCCGCGCGGCGCAGGGCCCGGCCGGCGGGTGGCGCGGGGCGCGTCGCAAGATCCGTCACGGGCTCGATTATCGACGGGGCCGGAACCGGCGGACCCGGTGCCGCGTGCTCCCGGCTGAGGGGGAGTGGCGCACGCCACACGAGTTCTGTACGCGTCTGAGAGGTCCGCCACGTGAACGTGGCGCGAACTCGCGTACGCTGACGAGTCACTCGCCTTCGTTGCGCGGGCCGGGGACAGCCGCTCCTCCCCGGCCGAGATCACGGGGAGTCCCCACCCCGCGATGCCCGCCGAACGCGAGGAAGCATCTGGGAGGTACGTACATGTCCGGGACGACCACGGCCGCAGCAGCGCTGCGCCGTCGGGCGGCCGGGGCCGGTGCCAACCGCTGGGTCGTCCTCGTCGTGCTCTGTGTGAGCCTGCTGCTGGTCGCGGTCGACGCGACCGTGCTGCACGTCGCGGTCCCGGCGGTCACCGAGGACCTCAGGCCCGGCGCGATAGAGCTGCTCTGGATCGTCGACGTCTACCCCCTCGTCTGCGCCTCGCTGCTGATCCTCTTCGGCACGCTGGGCGACCGCGTGGGCCGCAGACGGATCCTGCTCCTCGGCTACGGCCTCTTCGGCATCGCCTCCGCTCTGGCGGCGCTCGCCCGCGATCCGCAGATCCTCATCCTCGCCCGGGCGCTGCTCGGCGTCGGCGGCGCGATGATCATGCCGGCCACGCTGTCGATCCTGCGCCAGGTCTTCCCCGACCGGCGGGAGCGGGCGCTGGCGATCGGCGTGTGGAGCGCGGTCGCCGCGGTCGGCGCGGCGGTCGGGCCGCTGCTCGGCGGCTTCCTGCTCGAGCACTTCTGGTGGGGCTCGGTCTTCCTCGTCAACATCCCGCTGATGCTGGTCAGCCTGCCGGTGGGGCGGATGCTGCTGCCGGAGTCGCGGGGCTCGGGCGACGGGCCCTGGGACGTGGTCGGCGCGCTGATGGCCGCCGCCGGGCTCTTCGGCGTCGTGTTCGGGGTGAAGCGGCTCGGCGGCGGGGAGCCGGCGGGCAGCGCGTTCACCCTGGCCCCCCTGGTGGTGGGCGCGGTGCTGCTGGTGCTCTTCGTACGGCGGCAGCGCCGGCGCACGCATCCGCTGGTCGACCTCGGCATGTTCGCCCGTCCGGCGTTCAGCACCTCGGTCGGCTGCATCGTGCTGGCGATGCTCGCGCTGGTGGGCCTGGAACTCATCGCGGCGCAGTATCTGCAGCTGGTGCTCGAGCTGTCGCCGCTCCAGACGGGCCTGCGGCTGCTGCCGCTGACCTTCGCGGCGATGGCCGCCGGGCTCGCGGGGGCGCGGATGCTGCGCAGGTTCGGGCCGCGGCGGATGGTGTGCTTCGGGTTCTGTGTGACGGCGGGGGCGGTGCTGCTGCTGACGCTGATGGGCGCCACCGACAACCCGGGCCTGCTGCTGTTCGGCTTCGTCCTGCTCGGCTTCGGGCTGGAGACGACGCTCTTCGGGGCGTACGAGTCGATGCTGAGCGAGGCCCCGCCGGCCCAGGCCGGTGGCGCGGCGGCGGTCGGGGAGACCTCGTACCAGCTGGGCGCGGGGATCGGGATCGCGCTGCTCGGCAGCGTCATGAACGCGGCGTACGCGCCCGGCCTGTCCTCGGTACCCGGGGTCCCCGCCTCCGCGTCGGCCTCCGCGGCGCACTCGCTGGGCGAGGCCTACGATGTCGCCGGGCGTCTCGGCGGCCCGGTCGGAGTCGCCCTGCGCCGCGCGGCCCGGGACTCCTTCGTGCACGGACTGCATGTGACGCTGCTGGTCAGCGCGGGCCTGTTGCTGCTGGGCGCGGTGATGGCGCTGCGGCTGCCGCGGGTCATGCAGTGCGCGGAGGCGGCGGCACCGGTGGAGCTGCCGGCGCCCCGGGAGGTCGCTCAGTCCCGTGTCTCCGCGTAGCCCGCGCACCTCTCCGCGGAGGCCGCTCACCTCTCCGCGCAGGCCGCTCACTGGACGTGCGGGACACTGCGTCGTAACGTCGGCCCCAGAGTCGTAACTAGCGCTGCTAGTTTTCGTGTGCCGGAGGGTGTTCTGATGTCCGCGTCCTCGAAGTTGCCCCCGTTCGACCCCGCCGACCCCCTCGGCATCGACGACCTGCTGGAACCCGAGGACCTTGCGGTGCGGGACACCGTGCGGGCCTGGGCGGCGGACCGGGTGCTGCCATGGGTCGCCGAGTGGTACGAGAAGGGCGAGCTGCCCGGGATCAGGGAGCTGGCCAGGGAACTCGGCGGCATCGGAGCCCTCGGCATGTCCCTCGACGGGTACGGGTGCGCCGGGGCCAGTGCCGTGCAGTACGGGCTCGCCTGCCTGGAACTGGAGGCCGCCGACTCCGGGATCCGGTCTCTGCTCTCCGTGCAGGGATCACTCGCCATGTACGCCGTCCACCGGTTCGGCAGCGAGGAGCAGAAGCAGACCTGGCTGCCGCGGATGGCGAGCGGTGAGGTCATCGGGTGCTTCGGACTCACCGAACCCGATCACGGGTCCGACCCCGCCTCCATGCGGACCTCCGCCAAGCGCGACGGCACCGACTGGGTGCTCAGCGGACGGAAGATGTGGATCACCAACGGCTCCGTCGCCGGGGTGGCCGTGGTGTGGGCGCAGACGGAGGAGGGGATCCGCGGGTTCGTCGTGCCCACCGACAGTGCCGGGTTCTCCGCGCCCGAGATCAAGCACAAGTGGTCACTGCGGGCGAGCGTGACGAGCGAACTCGTGCTCGACGACGTACGGCTGCCCGGCGACGCCGTCCTGCCGGAGGTCGTGGGGCTCAAGGGACCGCTGAGCTGTCTGTCCCACGCCCGGTACGGGATCGTGTGGGGCGCGATGGGCGCGGCCCGGTCCTGTTTCGAGGCCGCGGTGGACTACGCGAAGACGCGGGAGCAGTTCGGGCGGCCCATCGGCGGCTTCCAGCTCACCCAGGCCAAGCTGGCCGACATGGCGGTCGAACTGCACAAGGGGATCCTGCTCGCCCATCACCTCGGGCGGCGCATGGACGCCGGCCGCCTGCGTCCCGAGCAGGTCAGCTTCGGCAAGCTCAACAACGTGCGCGAGGCCATCGAGATCTGCCGGACGGCCCGTACGATCCTCGGCGCCAACGGGATCTCCCTCGAATACCCCGTCATGCGGCACGCGACCAACCTCGAGTCGGTGCTGACGTACGAGGGCACCGTCGAGATGCACCAGCTCGTGCTGGGCAAGGCACTCACCGGGCTCGACGCCTTCCGGTGAAGCCCGCGCGGGGGCAGGGCCGGTGAGCGGCCCTGCCTCAGCTCTGGTTGTAGAAACCGTCCTCGCGGCGCGCGGCCGGCTCGCCGCTGACGATCTCGGTGTTCGCCGGGGTCAGCAGGAAGACCCGGTTGGCGACCCGCTCGATGGTGCCGCGCAGGCCGAAGGTCAGCCCGGCCGCGAAGTCGACGACACGCTTGGCGTCGGCCGCCTCCATGGCCGTGAGGTTCACGATCACCGGGACGCCCTCACGGAACAGCTCGCCGATGGCGCGCGCGTCCCGGAAGCTGTCCGGGGTCACCGTGCCGATGCGGCGGCCCTTCTCCTCGGCGACGTCCGAGGCCACCTTGACCCGCGGGTCGGTGACCCAGGCATCCCCGGGCTGCTCGGTCCCTTCGGAGTAGTCGTCGTCGTAGTAACGCTCGTCGTCGTTGTCGTCGACGAGGCCGAGCCAGGCACTCGCTTTGCGTACCGATCCCATGGACGCCTCCTCTCACAGCGGTCTTTCTTGCTTTCCGCATCCCTATGGTCATCCATGATGCGGACGTCGCGCCAAGTGGATAGACGCCGCGCGGGGGGTTTGTGACGGTACTGGTGCACAGCGAATACGTCGAGAGCCCGGGTGCCCCAAGGGTCTTGATGTATGCGGCTGCTGACTGTGAGTGAAATATGATTCTTCGTGGCGTACGGGTGATGGACGGTGCGTCCGGGTGAACGGGCGGTCGATACGATGCGGCAGCTCAGGGCCGTGTCAACGGCCCGGGAAGTCACACGCGTCACGGGGGATCACCATGTTCGGAATCGTCAGACCCTGCGCCCATCGGCTCGGTGAGAATCTCAAGTCCCAGTGGATGGCGCACTTGTGCGGACTGTGTCTCGCGCTGCGCGGGGACCACGGACAGTTCGCTCGGGTCGTCACCAACTACGACGGGCTCCTCATATCCGTTCTGACGGAGGCTCAGGCGGAAAAGGCGGGCACCTGGCGGCGTACGGCGGGCCCGTGCCCCTTGCGCGGAATGCGCACCGCCTCCGTCGCCCGCGGGGAGGGCGCGCGGCTCGCGGCCGCCGTCTCCCTCGTGCTCGCCTCGGCCAAGGTGCGCGACCATGTCGCCGACCGCGACGGGTTGCTGGCGCGAAGGCCCGTGGCGCTCGCGGCCCGCCGGGTCGCCGCGAGCTGGGGCGCGGCGGGGGCCCGTACGGGAGCCGACGTCGGCTTCGACACGGCCGTGCTGGTGGACGCCGTGGACCGGCAGCTGGGCATCGAGGCGCTCGCCGGACCGGGTACACCCCTGCTCACGGTCACCGAGCCGACCGAGACCGCGACCGCCGCGGCCTTCGCCCACACGGCCGTTCTCGCAGGCAGGCCCCGCAACGCCGAGCCGCTGGCCGAGGCCGGACGGCTGTTCGGGCGGCTCGCGCATCTGCTGGACGCCGTGGAGGACAGGGAAGCTGACGCGGCGTCGGGTGCCTGGAACCCGCTCACCGCGACCGGGACCCCGCTCACCGAGGCACGACGGCTCGCGGACGACGCGCTGCACGGGATCCGGCTCGCGCTGCGGGAGGCGGAGTTCGCTGACGGGAAGCTGGCGCACCGGCTGCTCGTGCACGAACTGCGAGCCTCCGTCGACCGGGCCTTCGGTACGGCGTCCTGCGCGCACCGCTCGACGCCCTCGCTCGCGGGACCGTACGCGCCGCCCGGCTCCCCCGGCGGTCCGCCGCCCGAGCCGCCCCGGCGCGACGGGCGCGGACTGCTCGCGGGGTGCGCGGTGTGGGCGGGGCTGGCCTGCACCTGCCAGTTGTGCTGCGGCGAGTACGAGGACCCGTGGAGCCGTGAGCGCAGGGACGGACTGTGCCGCGACGCGAGCTGCTCCGACTGCGCGGACTGCGGGGACTGCTGCAACTGCTGCCAGTGCTGCGGGGAGTGCGACGGATGCGACTGCTGTGACTGCGGCTGCGACTGCGGTTGCTGAACCGGCTACCGACACTGGCGTATACGGGATGCGCGCGGTCAGGAGGCCACCTGGTGTTTCCCGGAGATCCTGTTTCCGGGACGTAAAACAAGAACATGATCCGGTGACCGTCGCCTCGTGAGGGTCGTTGGGCGGGAGCAGAACAGTTTCTTCCTCCCCCCGACCCGCCCCTCATATAAGGCACTTCCGTGGACGTCACAGCAAGCGTCACATCCCGAGCGACCACCAGCATCCGCACCAGACTGCTGAGGATCCTCGTCCTCGCCCTGGCGGTCCTGCTGGCGCTGCTCGGGCTCGCCGCCGGCGAGCAGATCTCCGCCTACCGCAACGCATCCGCGACCGAGGACAACGCCCGCCTGGAGATCACCCTCCAGGGCCTCGTCCACGAGCTGCAGAAGGAACGCGGCCTCACCACCGGATACGTCGGCGGTGTCTGGCAGTTCAAGGCCAAGCTGCCCGCCCAGCGCGGGGCCACCGACGCCGCCCGCACCGCGCTGGACAAGGCGCTGAAGGGCCGCGGCGACCGCGCCGCCGACTCCGTGCGCGAGTCGCTCGGACGGCTCGACGGACTCGCCGCGGTCCGCGGTCACGCGGACGACCACACCGGCGTCGTGAAGGACACCTTCGACTACTTCACCACCACCATCACCGTCCTCGACCGGCTCGACCTCGGCCTCGAGGAGGTCCACGACGGCCCCCTGCGCGACGCCTACCAGTCGCTGCAGACCCTCGGCAACGCCAAGGAGTTCACCGGCGAGGAGCGCGCCATCGTGCTCGGCTCGGTGCGCGGCGGGAAGTTCCACGGCGAGGACTACAGCCGCTTCATGCAGATCCGGGCCGGCCGGCTCGCCGCCCTCGCCGCCTTCCCGCGCTCGGCCACCGCCGCCCAGGAGCGGCGCCTGAACGCGGCCCTGACCACACCGGACGCCGAGCGCATGCTGGCGTACGAGAGCACCGCGGTGCACGGCGGCGGACGGCTCGGCTCCCGCGCCATCCCGCCGATGGCCTGGTGGGACGCCGCGACCTCCACCATCAACGGACTGCGCCAGGTGCAGGTCTCGCTCGGCACCGACGTCGAGAACCGCGCCGCCGAACTGGAGAGCGCCGCCCAGCGCGACCTGCTGCTGTTCGCACTGCTCGCCCTCGGCACCGTCGCCGCGCTCGGCGCCCTGGCCCTCGACTGTGTACGGTCCGTCTCCGCGCCGCTCGTCGAACTCGCCCAACAGGCCAGGGAGATGGCCGGCGAACGACTGCCGCGCGCCGTCGCCGCCGTACAGAACACCGCCTCGGGGGAGACCCCCGAACCACCCGCCCCACTGACCCTCCCCGGCAGGACGGGCGCCGAGGTGCGCGAGGTGGCCGAGGCCTTCGACCGCGTCCAGCGCGCCGCATTCGACCTCGCCACCGAACAGGCCGTGCTGCGCCGCAACGCCACCGACTCCCTGGTCAGCCTGGGCCGCCGCAACCAGAACCTGGTCCGTCGGCAGATCAGCTTCATCAACAAGCTGGAGCACGAGGACGCCGACCCGGCC
>NZ_WVUG01000189.1 GCF_017614965.1 Streptomyces griseorubiginosus
ACCCCTGTCAGGCCGGCCCCGGCCACCACCCCGGGCAGCTCGCGCCCGACTCCGTCGGCCACCAGTTCATCGCCGGCCGCCGGCGAGAGCCAGAACGGGCCGCTGTGGTCGGCCGGCTCGGTCGACCCGCGCAGCAACGTCTACTGGACACAGAGCGACCTCGCCCTCAAGACGACCCGGCCCCTCACCTCGCTCACGATCGAGATCCGGATCGTGCAGACCGGCGGGACGAAGATCACCGGCACCTGGCAGACCCTGCCGAGTGCTGACTTCACCGTCACCGCCCAGGAGGCCGGAGGCGCGCTGGTCTACCGCTGGGTCCTCAAGCCGGGCCTGACCGTGCCGGCCGGGAGCCATGAGTTTGCCGCCCAGTTCAACAACGGCAGCGGCGTGCGCAGTGCCTCAGGCGACGGCTACCGCGTCGACGCGCAGGGTCCGGGCGGCTCCGCCTCGGTCCGGGGAGGGTTCGTCCCGACCCGGTGAACGCCGCTGTGCGGCACGGGGATGGTGGCGGCGGCCGCGAAAACTCTCGATCGCGGCAACCTGTGTGTGCATGGCGGCAACTGGCAGGTACCGGGGCCGGATCAAGGCCCGCCGTGCCAGAAGGACATGCCGTTGTCAGATCAGAACCGCTCTCATCGTCGCCGTCCGGCGACCCGCCGCGTGATCGCCGTCGCCGTGGTCCTCGCCGCCGCGGGCGCTGCCGTACCGCTGGTCGCGCTGGCCGCACTCACGCCGGACGCCCGCACACCGACCCTGGCCACCGCGGCGGCCGCCGGCGGCCGCTACTTCGGCACGGCAGTGTCCTCGGGCAGGCTCGGCGACTCGACGTACTCCACCCTTCTCGACCGGGAATTCAACATGATCACCCCGGAGAACGAGATGAAGTGGGACACCACCGAACCCTCCCGCGGGAACTTCAACTTCGGCCCGGCCGACTCGATCGTGGGCCACGCCGCCGCGCACGGCCAGCGCATGCGCGGCCACACCCTGGTGTGGCACTCCCAACTGCCCGGCTGGGTCAAGTCCATCACCGACGCCAACACCCTGCGCAGTGTGATGGACAACCACATCACCACCGAGATGACGCACTTCAAGGGCAAGATCTACGCCTGGGACGTGGTCAACGAGGCGTTCGCCGACGGCGGCAGCGGTCAGCACCGCAGTTCGGTCTTCCAGGACGTGCTGGGCAACGGCTTCATCGAGGAGGCCTTCCGCACGGCCCGGACCGCCGACCCCTCCGCCAAGCTCTGCTACAACGACTACAACATCGAGAACTGGACCGACGCCAAGACGCAGGGCGTCTACAACATGATCAAGGACTTCAAGTCCCGCGGTGTGCCCATCGACTGCGTCGGCTTCCAGAGCCACTTCGGCGCCGGCGGCCCGCCCGCGAGCTTCCAGACCACGCTGTCCAAGTTCGCCGCGCTCGGCGTGGACGTGCAGATCACCGAACTCGACATCGCCCAGGCGTCCGCCACCGCGTACGCCAACACCGTCCAGGACTGCCTCAACGTCGCTCGCTGCACGGGCATCACGGTGTGGGGCATCCGCGACAGCGACTCCTGGCGCACCGGTGAGAACCCGCTGCTGTTCGACAACAGCGGTAACAAGAAGCCCGCCTACGACGCCGTACTCACGACCCTGGGCGGCAGCAGCGGCGGGAGCACGGCGGGCGGTGGCACGACGGCCGGGGACATCACCTCCGGCACCGTCTACACACTCTCCAACGCGGCCGCCGGACGCGTTCTCGACGAGCCCGCGGGATACAACGGCAACGGCACCCCGCTCCAGGTGTGGGACGCCAGCGGCGCCACCAACCAGCAGTGGCGGGCCACCAAGAACGGCGACGGCTCCTACACGCTGACCAACGTCGCCAGCGGCCGGGTACTGGACGAGCCGGGCAACCAGACGGGCAACGGCACGAAGACGCAGGTCTGGGACACCAACGGCGGCGCCAACCAGCACTGGAAGGCGGCCCGGAACAGCGACGGCTCCTACACCCTGACCAACGTCGCCAGCGGCCGAGCCCTGGAGACCCCCGGCGGCAAGACCGCCAACGGCACCCCCGTCCAGATCTGGGACTCCAACGGCGGCGGCAACCAGCACTGGAACTTCAGGACCTCGACCTCGACCTCGACGTCGGCCCCGACCACGCCCACGTCGACGGGCGCCACGTGTGCTCTTCCGTCGACATACCGGTGGACGTCGACGGGTGCGTTGGCGCAGCCGGCGAACGGGTGGGACGCGGTGAAGGACTTCACCACCGTGACGTACGACGGCAAGCACCTGGTCTACGCGTCGAGCGTGTCGGGGTCGGGGTACGGCTCGATGATGTTCAAGCCCTTCACGAACTGGGCGGACATGGCCTCGGCCGGCCAGACCGGCATGAGCCAGAAAGCGGTGGCGCCCACACTGTTCTACTTCGCGCCCAAGAAGATCTGGGTGCTGGCGTCGCAGTGGGGTGCGTCGCCGTTCGTCTACCGCACGTCGAGCGATCCCACCGACCCGGGCGGCTGGTCCGCGCCGCAGCCGCTGTTCACCGGCAGCATCCCCGGCAGCGAATCCGCCACCGGCCCGATCGACCAGACCCTGATCGCCGACGGCCAGAACATGTACCTGTTCTTCGCCGGCGACAACGGCAAGATCTACCGGGCGAGCATGCCGATCGGGAACTTCCCGGGCAACTTCGGCTCGTCGTACACGACTGTCATGAGCGACACGACGAAGAACCTGTTCGAGGCACCGCAGGTCTACAAGGTCCAGGGGCACAACCAGTACCTCATGATCGTCGAGGCTCGGGGCGCGAACGAGCAGCGCTACTTCCGCTCGTTCACCGCCACCGGCCTGAGCGGTTCCTGGACCCCGCAGGCGGCCACTGAGAGCAACCCCTTCGCGGGGAAGGCCAACAGCGGCGCCACCTGGACCAACGACATCAGCCACGGTGACCTGGTCCGCACCAACCCCGACCAGACCATGACCGTCGACCCCTGCAACCTGCAGTTCCTCTACCAGGGCAAGTCCCCCTCCGCGACGGGCCCCTACGACCGACTGCCGTGGCGGCCGGGCGTCCTCACTCTGCAGCGCTGACCCACCTGATACGAAATGCGCCCCCATCGAAGAGATGGGGGCGCATTTCGTCGGCTTCGCCTACTTGAGCGGCGTACCGCCCGAGTTGTGGTACGCGATCGTCTTGTTGATCAGGTTTCCGCCGTCGGACTCGACTGTGGTCTGTTCCTGCTGCCCCGGACCGAAGAACAGCCCGGCGACATGGGCGTTCGCGACCTGGTCCATGTGTCCGAAGAGCCAGTCCACCTTGTCGTCCTTGTAATGGTTGAGGGTGTTGTTCTGCGCCATGTTGCCCACGGGGATCTGCCACAGGACCACCGGCCTGCCCACGGACTCGGCCATCGTCTTGTAGAACTGCAGCGCCTCGGCCGCCTTCTGGTCGGTCCAGAAGTGGTCACTGCCGCCGTGGGCCGGCTGTGCGTACCAGCCCGCGTCGCGGTCCGACACATCGGTGACCAGGAAGTCGGCGTTCTTCGCGCCGAAGCTCTCGTAGGACTTGACGCAAGCCTGCGTGTTGGTCTGCCAGTCGAAGCAGGAGAGGTGCATCCCCACCTCGGCGTTCGGCGCGTACTTGTGCGCCATCGAGATCAGGCACTGGGCGAGCCCGGTGGCGCTGTTCTCCTGCGATCCGCAGTCCGTCGGATTCGCGCTCTTCACCTGTGCGGGAACCTGGTGCGGATCGCCGAGCGAGCGGACGTAGCCCCAGAAGTCGGGCTCGAGGTCGATCGCGGCCTGCGTCTTGCCGATCTTCTGGAGGAAGAAGCGGTAGTCGTTCAGGTAGCGGGTGAGCAGGTCGGTCCGGTTGATGGCCTTGACCTCGCCCGGACCGTCGCCCTCGCCCGCCGCATCGCCGAGGTCGCGCAACGAGTACCAGGTCCACAGCATCTTCTGCGGACGCGAGCTGCCCTTGTACGTCGCCTGGGACACCACGTCGTCCCGCCAGGTCACGTACGTGCCGGGTGCCGTGGTGCTGCCGTTCCAGCAGCCCCACCAGCCCGACCAGTCGTCGTGGCATTTCGCCGCCGTGTAGTAGTCCGACGAGGGCGCGGGCTGGCTGTGCACATAGGCGTAGCGCATGTCGAACGGCGCGGCGGCCGCCGAGGCGTCGGACATCGAGCCGCCGATGACCACCGTGCTGCTGCCCATGAAACGTGTCGTCGAGCTGCCGCCACCGGCCACGGGAGACGGCGTGGACGACGGCGTGGACGACGGGTGCGGGCTGCTCGGAGCCGGGCTGGTGGGAACGCTGCTGCTCGGCGCGGTGGGCGTACCGGAGCTGCCGACGCTCCCGGCCGGGACGAGTTTCCACTGCTGATCGGCGGCGCCCCGGTCGCGGTTCTGGACGACACCGGTCCCGTTCGCCTTGGCGGCGTTGCGGACATCGACGGCCAGGCCACTGAAGCGATTGACCAGACGCACGTAGCCGTCCGACGACTTGGCCAGTTTGAACTGCTGGTTGGTGCCGTTCAGGTCTTTCCACTGCACGAGGGCGGAGCCGGCGGTCTTCGACCAGCCGAGATCGTCCAGCACCTTGCCGGAGTTCCGGTTCTGCAGCCGGTAGTACCCGTCACCCGCGTCGATGAAGCGCCACTGCTGGTTGGGTCCGCCATGACGGCTCCACTGCACCACCGCCGCGCCGTCGTTCTTGGCGGAGCCGCGGTCGTCCAGCACCTTGCCGCTGTTGCGGTTGACCAGCACGTACCACTTCTTCAGATCCAGGGTCTTCGGCTGCGCCGAAGCCTGGCTGACCACGACGGCCGAGCCGGCCACGACCACCGTGGCGAGACCCGCCCACAGACCCCGACGCGCGAGCAACCGACGGCCACGATGCTTCGGGCGACCGTCGCGGCCGTGGGACGCCACCGGTGACGTGGGTGGGCCGGGGAGATGTCTGTGCTCTCGTTCCAGGGACACGCCTGTGCTCTCTTTCAGCCGTTGCATCTGACCGGACCACTTGGCCGGACAACGCTGAGTGGTCCGAGAGGCCGAAAAGGTTGCCGCGAAGAGCCACAGGTTTTTTCGCCCTGACCGCTTCCCGTTCGCCGCGAGACGCACGGCGGGGCCGCAAGCCGTCGTGGCCGCGGCCCCGCTGGGGCGTCCGGGTCAGGGCGTCCGGGTCAGGACGGGTCGCCGTACAGGAGGCCGCGTCCGTTGGTACCGATGTAGACGCGCCCGTAGGTGTCCGGGTCGCCGGTGATGACGCCGAGGCTGCCGATGGCGCCCCACTGGTGGGCGTCGTCGTTGACGCGGAGCCAGGTGGCGCCCCTGTCGGTGGAGCGGAAGACTCCGGTGACGTCGTTGACGGTGCCGATCAGGTACAGCGCCTGGTAGTCGGCGCCGGGTGCGGCCTTGCCGAAGCCGAGGGCGGAGGCCGATTGCACCGTCTTGAGTGTGGTGAAGGTGCGGCCGCCGTCGGTGGAGTGCAGCAGCCCGTTCCCGCCGCCGGCGATCCACAGGTCCCCGCTGATGCCGGGGACGGCGGTGAGCCGGCCGGAGGGCAGGCCGGTGGCGCGGGGGGTGAAGGTCGCGCCGCCGTCGGTGCTGGCGTAGAGGGTGCCGCCGGACAGGGAGTAGAAGGTGTTGGCCGAGGAGCGGTCGGCGACGACCACGGCGTCGGTGCCCAGGCCGCTGACCTTCGACCAGCTCGCTCCCTTGTCGGTCGAGCGGTACGGGGCCTGGCCGGCCTCGGTCCACACGATGGTGGAGCCGTCCGCCGCGAGCGCGACATGGCCGCTGTTCGCGCTGCCCACCGGCTCCGCCGTGAAGCCGTTCCAGCTGCTGCCGCCGTCGGTGGAGTAGGCGCCGTCCTGCGCGCCGCCGGTGCCGACGCGGACCATCACCGCGGGGGCCGACTGGGCGAAGTCGATGTCGGTGCTGCTGCTCATCAGCGGGTTCTTCAGCCGTCCGGCGGGCACCTCGGTCAGGGAGTCGTGGCGGAAGCCGCCCTGGTCGCCCATGGAGGTGATGACGGTGGCGCCGCCGGGCGGGGCGATCGCGTCCGCCAGCGAGGTCTCCTCCAGCCCGCGGGCCCCGGAGGTCCAGTGGCTGGTGCCTCCGCTGTCGGAGGCGCCCGCGTCCTCACTGCTCCAGATGCCGTTGCCGGTGCCGTACAGCACGTGCCCGGAGTCGAAGGGATCGATGGCCAGCGCGGTCATCCAGTGCCCGATGCCGGTACCGACGTAAGGAGCGGCGGAGGCGTCCCGCACCGACTTGTCGGCCAGCGCCTTCCAGGTCGTGCCGCCGTCGGTGGTCCGGTAGAGCTCGTCCTGGGGCCACCAGCGGTCGAGGGTGGTGACCATCACCGTGGACGGCTTCTGCGGGTCGACGGCCAGACCGGAGAACCCGTAACCGCCCTGGGACGGCGAGATGTTCTTCCACGTGCCGCCCGACGGCGTGTACTTCCACACCGAGCCCGCCGTCGCGTCGTTGGGGCCGATGTCGTTGCTGTACGTCAGGTACAGCGAACCGTCGCCGGAGACGACACCGTGCTGCGGCATCTGACCGGTGGGCCGCCCGGAGACGGCCTGCCAGCTGCCGCCGCCGTCGGTGGAGCGGTACAGGGAGGTGTCCTTGTCGTTGACGCCGACGTAGACCGTGTTGCTGCCGGCCGGGCCGTACGTCACGAAGGAGATGCCCGCGCCGCTGCTCGCCCCGTCCTTGACGGGGAACGAGGAGACCTGACTCCATGTCGCGCCGTAGTCGGTGCTGCGCCACAGGCCGTTCTTGCGGGTGCCCAGCAGCAGGGTGGCGTGGTTCGCGGGGTCGATCACGAGCCGTTCGCCCGCCCCGCGGCCGGGTTCGTTGCCGCCCAGCTTGAACGGCAGATCGGTGCGCTGGAAGGTGCGGCCCCGGTCGGTGGAGCGCAGGATCGCGCCGTTGCCGGCCCACTCGTTGGTGTAGGTGCCGGTCGCGAGGTAGAGCCGGTCCGGGTCGACGGGGTCGGTGGCCAGTGCGTCGATGCCCAGCAGGTTCCAGTCCTTCTCGCCGAGCCAGTCGGTCAGCGGGATCCACTGCTCGGCGGCGGTGTCCCAGCGGTAGGCGCCGCCCATGTCGGTGCGCGCGTACAGCAGACCCTTCTCCTTCTGGTTGAACACCAGCCCGGTGACGTAACCGCCGCCCACCACCTGGGCGTTCTTCCACACATACGGTCCGGCCGCGGCCGTGGCCGTGGTCTGAGCGCTGCCGGTCCCGGAAGCCTGGGTTCCGGACGCCTGGGTCCCGGAAGCCTGGGTCTGGGCCGTTTGCACCAGCTTCCACTGCTGGTTGGTGCCGCCCGTCCCCGGATACTGGATGATCGGCGCGCCCTCGGCCGTGGAGCCTCCGGAGACGTCCAGGACCTGGCCGCTCCTGCGGGAGGTGAAAGTGACGGCGTCGGAACCGCTCACGTCGTCGATCCGCCACTCCTGGGAAGGGGAGGAGCTGTCGGTCTGCTGCTCGGCGGCGGCCGCCCGGGCGGTCGAACCGCCCGCTATGCCCAGCACCTTGCCGCTGTTGCGGTTCACCAGCTCGTAGTAGCCGTCCCCGGTGGGTCTCAGCTTCCACTGCTGGTTGGCGGTGTTCTGGTCGGTCCACTGCTGGATGCGGGTGCCGTCGGCGGTGGAGAAGCCGTTGACGTCCATCACCTTGCCACTGCGCACCGAGACCAGCCGGTAGTAGGCATTGCCGTCGATCGTCGCGGCCTGCGAGTCCTCCTGCGCGAACAGGAGGTACGGCACGACGATGGCGGGCACGCCCAGCAGCAGAGCGGTGGCGGTCCAGCGACGGCGGTGACGCCCGCGGCGCCCGCCGGTCGTGGGGTTGTTCATGGGGAGGTGTTCTCCTTGCATGCCGTTCACCAGAAGAGGAGTGAATCCAGGCACGGGTGATGACCGGATCCGCCGCCCAGTGGTCACAGACGCCGTACAGGGTTGCCGCGAGCCGGGTAAAGAAGGGAGCTGCGGTGCTGCAGCTGACCGGCTGCGCGGCGGAGGGTCCTGCACCCGGTCCGGTCTGTCGCTCCCGGTCAAGAGCCTGTCGTCTGACGCCCAACCGCCGGCCCCCGGGTCCCCGACGATCGGGACAGGCTCGATCCGAGGGGAAGGCAGGGGAAGGCAGATGAACGCAACAGCGGCGGTGACCGGTACGACCGAGGTACGGGGTGCGTGTCCGCACGACTGCCCGGACACCTGCGCGATGAGGGTCACCGTCACGGACGGCAAGGCGGTGAACCTGACCGGCGACCAGGAGCATCCGTACACGCGCGGCGGCCTGTGCGTGAAGGTCGACAACTACCTGGACCGGGTGTACAGCCCGGATCGCGTCCTGCACCCGATGCGGCGCACCGGCCCCAAGGGCAGCGGCCGGTTCGAGCGGATCACCTGGGACCAGGCCCTGGACGAGATCGCGGCCCGGTTCCGGGGGATCGCTGCCGAGTTCGGGCCCGAGGCGATCATGCCGTGCAGCTACCTCGGCACCCAGGGCATCCTCAACGGCCTCAACGTCGGCGACCCCTTCTTCGCCAGGCTGGGCGCCACCATCGCCGAGCGCACCTACTGCGACTCCGGCGCCTGCACCGCGTACACGATGACGATCGGCGACTGCGCCGGGGTGGACCCCGAAAGCCTGGTCCACTCGAAGTTCATCCTCATCTGGGCCTGCAACGTGATGAGCACCAACCTGCATCTGTGGCCGTTCATCGCCGAGGCCCGCAAGCGCGGGGCGACCGTCGTCGTGGTGGACCCGGTGAAGACCCGTACCGCGAAGGCGGCCGACTGGCACATCCCGATCCGCCCCGGCACCGACGGCGCCCTCGCGCTGGCCATGATGAACGTGATCATCGGTGAGGGGCTGACGGACGACGCCTACATCGCCGAGTACACCGTCGGATACGAGGAGTTGGCCGAGCGAGCGAAGCAGTACACGCCCGATTGGGCCGCAGAGGAGACCGGCATCCCGGCCGAGGACATCCGCGAACTGGCCCGCGCCTACGCCGCCGCCCAGCCGTCCGTCATCCGGATCGGCGTGGCGGTGGAGCGGCACGCCGGCGGCGGCCAGACCGTACGGACGCTGGCCTGCCTGCCCGCGCTGGTCGGCGCCTGGCGCAACCCCGGCGGCGGGATTCTCCAACTCCCCCTGTGGGCGTTCCCGGTCAACTGGGGCGCGATGATGCGCCCGGACATGCTGGAGCCCGGCAAACGCGTAGTGAACCAGTACCAGTTGGGCCAGGCGCTCACCGGCGGCCTCGACCTCGACCCGCCCATCAAGGCGCTGATGGTCTACAACTCCAACCCGGTGGTCGTCTGCCCGGACCAGGGCAGGCTCATCGAGGGCCTGAAGCGGGAGGACCTGTTCACCGTCGTCAGCGAGCAGTTCATGACCGACACCGCCCAGTTCGCCGACATCGTGCTGCCCGCCACCACCCAGCTGGAGCAGGACGACATCATGTTCTCCTGGGGCCACCTCTACGTGACCTACAACCACCGTTCGATCGAGCCACTGGGCGAGGCGGTCCCGAACACCGAGCTGTTCAGACGGCTCGCCGCCCGGATGGGTTTCACCGAGCCGGTGTTCCGGCGCACGGACGACGAGATGATCGCAGAGGCGTTCGACTGGTCGGCGCCCGCCATGCAGGGCATCACCGTCGAGTCGCTGAAGGAGAAGGGCTGGCAGCGGCTCAACGTGCCGCCCGCCGACCAGTACGCCCCCTACGCCGAGGGCAACTTCCCCACCCCGTCCGGCAAGGTGGAGTTCAGGTCCTCCATCGCCGAGACCGTCGGCAACTTCGTGGTCCCGCTGTTCCGGCAGGGCTCCAACGACCACCAGCCGGGCACCCCCGTCGACCCACTGCCGCACTACGTCCCGCCGCGCGAATCAGCACACACCAACCCCGAGCTGGCCGCGCGGCACCCCCTCAGCCTCATCACCCCGAAGCCGCACGCCTACCTGAACTCCAGCAGCGCCAACCTCCCCATGCACCGCCGCGTCCAGGGTGACCCCACCGTCCTCATCCACCCCGACGACGCCGCCGAACGCTCCATCGCCACCGGCGACGACGTACGGGTCTTCAACGACCGTGGCTCCTTCGTGGTGAAGGCGAAGGTGGACAAGTCCGTCCTGGCGGGCGTCGTCGTGTCGGCGTACGGCGGCTGGCGCACGCACACCAAGTCGCTCTCCACGATGGCGGCCCTGAACCCCACCACCTTCGCCGACCTGGGCAACGCGCCCACGTTCTCCGACACCCTCGTCCAGATCGAAAGGGCCTGACCCATGGCGTACGTCGTCACCGACGCCTGCGCGGACATCCTCGACCAGTCCTGCGTCGAGGAGTGCCCGGTGGACTGCATCTACCAGGGCGACCGGATGATGTACATCCACCCCGACGAATGCGTCGACTGCGGCAAGTGCATGACCGTCTGCCCGAGCGACGCGATCCACTGGGAGCACAAGATCCCCGTGGAACTCGCCCCGTTCGCCACGGCCGCCGTCGAGTTCTTCGAGGAGCACGAGGACGCCTCCGGCGGCGCGTCTTCGCGCGGACCGGTGGGCGTCGACCATCCCCTGCTGCGGAACAGGTCTGACAGCGATGGGAGTTGAGCACGGGTACGACAGCGACCTGCTGATCGTCGGCGCCGGCCCGGCCGGCCTCTATGCGGCCTACTACGCCGGCTTCCGGGGCATGTCCGTCACGGTGATCGACGCGCTTGAACAGCCCGGCGGCCAGATGGCGGCGCTGTACCCCGAGAAGCAGGTGTACGACGTCGCCGGCTTCCCCGCGGTGAAGGCGCAGGACCTCGTCGACGCCCTGGTCGAGCAGGCATCGCAGGCCAAGCCCCGTTACCTGCTGGGCCATACCGCGCAGACGCTGACGGACACTGCGGACGGCGTCGCCGTCACCACCCATCGGGGCACGGTCGTGACGGCGAAGGCCGTCCTGGTCACCGGCGGCATCGGAAGCTTCAGGCCCCGCCCGCTGCCCGCGGGCACCGAGTACGAGAACCGTGGCCTGCGCTACTTCGTGCCGAGACCGGCCGAACTCACCGGCGCCGACGTGGTGATCGTCGGCGGCGGGGACTCCGCGGTGGACTGGGCGCTGGCCCTCGAACCCCTCGCCCGCTCGGTGGCGCTGGTCCACCACAGGCCACGGTTCCGGGCGCACGAGCACAGCGTGCGGCTGCTGCGAGCGTCGTCGGTGCGGTTGTACACCCCGCACGAGGTACGGCGCATGAGCGGCGGGGACCACGTCGAACAGGTGGAGCTGCGCGACCTCGACACCGGCGCGACCGAGTCCCTCAAGGCGGACACGGTGGTGGCCGCGCTCGGCTTCGTCGCGAACCTGGGCCCGCTCACGACATGGGGCCTGCAGATGCGGGGCCGCCACATCGAGGTCGACCGGACCATGCGCACGAGCCACCCGAGGGTGTACGCCGCGGGCGACATCGCCGACTACGACGGCAAGGTCGCGCTGATCTCGGTGGGCCTGGGCGAGGCCGCGCTGGCAGTGAACCACATCGCCCCGGTGGTCGATCCCACGCTGGCCACCGTGCCGGGACATTCCAGCGACAGTCTGTAACGGCTCCTATGCGCGGGCCCTGGCCCGGTAGGCGGTCGGCGAGGTGCCATAGACCTCCCGGAACGCCCGACTGAACACGGCGAGATCGGTGAACCCCCAACGGACGCAGATCTGGGTGAGGGTGGCCTCCCCGCCCCGATGGGTCAGCAGGTCCCGGCGGCACCGCTCCAGGCGCTGCCGCCGGATCACCTGGGAGGCTGTTTGTCCCCGGCCGGCGAACATTCGCTGGAGCTGGCGCGTCGACACGAAGTGCGCCTGCGCGATGCGTTCCGGGGACAGGTCCGGATCATCGAGGTGCTCCGCGATGTAGGCGTCGATCTGCCGCTGCAGGCCCGCGTGCCGGTCGACGGTGCCGCCGAAGCCGCACGCCTCCGTCGCGATGGTCGCCACCAGGTCGCCGATCTCGTCGGCGATCCGGATGGCGCCCCCTTCGCTGACGGCCGGCTTCTCGACGAGCAGGTCGGTCAGCATCCTGCTCAGTACTCCTGTGATGCCGCTGCCACCGTCCAGCGTCCGGCAGGTCAGCAGGGCCGACTCGCTGTCGCTGAGGCGGATCGTGTCACGGGGCCAGGTGAAGACGGCGAGGTCCCAGTGAGGGGAGTCGGTCCCCGAGCGGACCGACCAATGGAAGGGCCGCTCCGTCTCGTACAGGACGAAGTCGCCGGGGCGGAGCGTCGCCTCGCGTCCGTCCTGCGCGGCCCGCGCGGCACCGCGGCGGACCATGCAGAGCTGAAGGTAGCGGTCGCCGTCGCGCCGCAGCAGCTCCGTCGTACGGAGGATGTCCTGGTCCACCGAGCGCACTCCCGACACCCGGAGGTGCCCGAGGAAGTCGCTGCGCACGGCACCGTCGAACGTGCCGCCGTCCCGCTCGACGTCCACGTCCAGGCTGACGAAGTGGTCCCGCAGGAGTTCCCGCCAGACCTCGCGTCGGCCGGTGTTCGTCTCGCTCGGCTCTGCTGCTGTCATGGCATACCTCGCTGTACTCGTTCACGAGTGTCAGCCTTGCGCTCGGGCGGTTCGTTTTCGCCGTGTAAACAACCGGAAAACGGGATTCAGCGGGCGGCCTGTTCCCGTCGCCGCCGGTCAAATGGCTGTCGCGCTACGTCGTGTGCGGTGGGCCGGGGCCGGTGAGGATGAACGCCAGTGCCGGTCCAGGAGGCGAGGGGACGCATGGTGACAGCCGCCGTGAATGATCAGATCTGTTGTCCGGAGGAGTCGGCCGAGAAATCGGCCGATGACGTTTGGGTGGGCCTGACACGGGACCGTGTCCCGGTCGCCGAGGCGATCGAGTGGGCGACGGTGGCGTACTGCGGAGCGGTCGTCACCTTCACCGGCACCGTACGCGACCACAACGACGACCTGACCGGGCACCGCACCGGGATCACCGGGATCGACTACGAGGCGTACGACCGTCACGTCGAGCCACGCCTTGGCCGGATCGCCCGTGCGGCGCGGGCTATCTGGCCCGGCCTGGGGCGGGTGGCGCTGTTCCACCGCAGCGGCCCGGTGCCGGTCACCGAGGCGAGCGTCCTGGTCGTGGTGTCCGCACCCCACCGCTCGGAGGCCTTCATCGCGGCCCGCTTCTGCATCGACGTCCTCAAGGAATCCGTACCGGTATGGAAGCGCGAGTACGGCGGGGACGGCACGAGCGGCTGGGTGGCCACGGGGAACCGGATCGACGATGTGGAGGCCGCCGCACACCGCTGGTGCCGCGACAGGAACGAGGAACCGGCGCCATGACGATACCGGTCCAGCCCGTCCTCGACCGCCGCCACCGTCCGCTGCGCGACCTGCGGATCTCCGTCACCGACCGGTGCAACCTCCGCTGCCGGTACTGCATGCCGCGCGAGCACTTCGGCCCGGGACACCGCTACCTGGACGCCGCCGACCTGTTGACCTTCGACGACATCACGCGCCTGGCACGGGTGTTCGCCTCCCTGGGGGTACGCAAGATCCGCCTCACCGGAGGCGAGCCCCTCCTACGACGGGGTATCGCGGACCTTGTGGCCAGGCTCGCCGCGACACCCGGGCTGGACCTGGCGATGACGACCAACGGTCTGCTGCTGCCGACGCTGGCGGAACGCCTTGCGGAGGCCGGGCTGCGCCGGGTGACGGTGAGCCTGGACTCGCTCGACGACACCGTGTTCCGGGCGGTCGCGGACACTCCGGTTCCGGTGCGCCGGGTCCTGGAGGGAGTGGACGCCGCCGCCCGCGCGGGCCTCACTCCCGTCAAGGTGAACATGGTGGTGAAGCGGGGGGTCAACGACGGCTGTGTGCTGCCGATGGCCGAGCGGTTCCGGGGCAGCGGCCACATCCTGCGCTTCATCGAGTACATGGACGTGGGGGCCACCAACGAGTGGCAGCTCGGCGAGGTGCTGACCGCCGCCGAGATCGTCCGCATGATCGACGACCGCCACCCCCTCGAACCAGTCTCCGCGAGCCACTCCGGGGAGGTGGCCACCCGCTATCGCTACCGGGACGGCGCCGGCGAGATCGGTGTCATCGGCTCGGTGACGCGGCCGTTCTGCGGGGACTGCACGCGAGCACGGCTCTCCGCGGACGGAAAGGTGCACACCTGCCTGTTCTCGTCCGGCGGCACCGACCTGCGGGCGCTGCTGCGAGCGGGCGCCTCCGACGAGGAACTGGGCACGGCTGTCCGCGCGATCTGGGATGCCCGGGAGGACGGCTACTCGGAGCTGCGAGGACGCCGCCGTACCCGATCGCGTGAGGACCGGGTGGAGATGTCGTACATCGGCGGATGACCTGGATCCGGAACTGAACCGGACCGGACCGGACCGAAAGGAGGATCGGCGCATGCCCACAGTGCTGATGTTCGCCGCCGCGCGGGAGGCGGCGGGCCGGGCGCACGACGTGATCGACGGCCCCACGCTCGGCGACGTGCTCGACGAGGCACGCCGACGCTACGGCCGTGAGTTCGCCCGGGTGCTGGCGAACTCACGGGTATGGCTCAACGGAGAGGTGCCGGACGACGAACCGCACGGCACCCCCTGCGGAACCGGCGACGAGATCGCCGTGCTGCCACCGATCAGCGGGGGATGACTGATGACCGATCAAGCCGCAGTGCGCAGTCGCGTCGCAGATGCGATGGTGACCTGCCCCAAAACCCTGGGCCCACGCTCCGACGTGGACGACCTCAGGACCCTCTTCAACGACGACCACGTCCACATGGCCCTGGTCGTGGCCCCGGACGGACGGCTCATCACCACGATCGAGAGGCCGGACGTCCCCGCGGCCGCCCCGGGTTCCGCGGCCGCCACGGCGTTCGGGACGCTCGAGGGCAGAACGGTGCCGCCGTCGGACCCGCTGTACACCGCCGCCACCCGGATGGCGCTCGACGGACGCCGCCGGCTTGCGGTGATCGACGACTCCGGCCGCCTGCTTGGGCTGCTGTGCCTGAAGCGGAGCGGCACCGGCTACTGCTCGGACGAAGCCATCCGCGCCCGCGCCGACGAACGGGAACGCACGCGCCCGATCTTCTGATGCCTGAGGTCCGGAATACGCGGTGCAGCACTGGCAAAAGACAAGCCCCAGGCCGCTGACCTGGGGCTTCAAGAAGAGCGGGTGACGAGAATCGAACTCGCGCTCTCAGCTTGGGAAGCGACGGCGCTTGCGAAGCCCTACACCGCCTGACCTGCGCAGATCCGTTGAGTCGCTGCTGGTGTGGGAGCTGGGAGGCCCCTTTGTTGACCGTGGTTGTCCGTTCTTAAGGGCACGCTGTGGGCACGGTGCTGGACGACGGGCGGGTGCCGCGCTGAAGTGGCCCACTTTCTGCACGGGGTCGGTCTGTGCCGGGGCCGACTGTGTGGAGCCGTTGCGTGTGCACGTGGACGGCTGGCCCCATCTGTGCCCGAGCCTTGAAGATCACAAAAAGCCTCGGCGGTGCTGCTGACTTTGATCTCAGCCGGTAGCAGCCTGGTGTGGCCTCTGAAACCGAGGAATCACTCATCTCGGGAATTCGGCTGATGGGGCGTCAGGGAGGCTGCTAGCGTTCACAAACGTCACACGGGGAGTCAAATGCCCCGCCCGCACCAAACGCTCAGGACGACCGTGAAGATCAAGCGCGTTCGCATCGAGAACTTCTGCTGCCTGCACAAGGTGGAGGTGTCCTTCGAAGACATCACCTCCTTCATCGGACCGACGGGGGTCGGCAAGTCCACGGTGCTGCGTGCGCTCGACTGGTTCTTCAACGGCGAAAAGGGCATCGCACTCAGCGACGACGATGTCCACTCGGCGGCCGATGGCGGCCGCATCTCCGTGGAGGTGGAGTTCGACGGGCTGACCGGACATGACCGCCAGACTCTCGGGCGGTACGCACCTGAAGGTGCTGCGAGCGTGAGCATCTGGCGAACCTGGCAAGACGGCGAGGACAAGATCACGGGCAAGGCGCTCGCGTACGGGCCCTTCGAGGAGGTGCGGAAGAACGACAAGGCCATGGAACTGCGTCGTGCCTACGACCAGTTGAGGGAGAGCGATCCAAGCTTGGGACTTTCGGCCGCCGGGACCAAGGACAAGGTCCTGGAGGCGATGCGTACCTGGGAGCTGGCCAACCGCGACCGCCTCACGGAGGCCGAGGTCGAGGACACGCATTTCTTCGGCTTCGCCGGACAGAGCAGGCTGGCCCAGCTGATCGACTTCGTGTTCGTCTCCGCCGACCTGCGGGCGTACGAGGAGGCCGACGATCAGAAGGCGACGGCCCTCGGACGCATCCTCGACCACGCCGTGGACCGCTCGCAAGCGAACGAGGAGCTCGGCGAGATCGAGGAGAACGCCCACCTGGCCCGGCAGGAGGTGCACACTAAGATCTACGGCCCCGTACTGGACGAGGTGTCGGCCGCGCTCTCCGCGGAGGTCGCCAAGTTCACCACAGGGCGCGAGGTGGTCGTGACCCCCACAGTGCAGACGCCGAGGCCCGCCCGGACCAGCTTCCAGGTGAGCATCCGGGACGGTGCTGCCCATACCTCGGTGCACCGGCAGGGACATGGCTTCCAGCGGGCCCTGATCATCGCGGCGCTGAAGTACCTCGCCGACCGTCGGCGCCCGGCCGACGGCATGCGGACGTTGTGTCTGGCCATCGAGGAGCCCGAGCTGTTCCAGCACCCGCCTCAGGCTCGGACCTTCGCGAAGGTGTTGCGCGAGCTGGTCGCCACGTCGCCGCAGGACCGTACACAGGTCATGTACGCAACCCACAATCCCGTCTTCATCGACCCGAAGGGCTACCACCAGATCCGCCGCCTCTGCCGCGCTGTCGGCGAGGATCACCCCGCCACCGAGGTATGGCAGGCCACAGAGGAGGACCTGTTCACGGCCCTCGAGGGGCTAGGGCGTGTTTTAGAAGTCGGTGACCTGTCTGGTTGGCCGTCCGGGGAAGCCGCGGGCGGCCATCCAGATGGTGAGGTCGCGGGCGATGTCGTTGATGCTCGTCGCCGTGGTGACCTCGTGCTCG
>NZ_WVUG01000018.1 GCF_017614965.1 Streptomyces griseorubiginosus
CCTGCTCAACCCCGAACACGGCGTGGTGGAGGGCCGGTTCGCCTTCCTGGACGTCTCCCTGGAGGGCCGCTGGGGCGGACTGATCAGCGGCGACCGGGTCTTCGTCGACTTCTCGCCCTGCGACTGCTGCCGGCCGTGTTGCCGCGGGGAGCGGAGAAACCCTCGGCCGCCCACCGTGCCCGGCTCGCTCTTGCCGAAGCCGCCGGGGCGGTGCTGGCCGGTGGCCTGTCCCTGCTCGGCATCGACGCACCCCAACACCTCTGAAAGACGACCGAAGATGAGCCGTTCCGCACACCCCGCCGGGCCCCGTCACGCCGATGTGCTTCCCGAGGGGCACTACTCCGCCCCTCCGACAGACCTCAACAGCCTCGATGCCAAGGTGTGGGCGCAGACCGTGCGCCGGGACGCCGACGGGGTCGTGACCGTCGGCGGGATCGACGTCAAGGCGATCGCCGAGGAGTTCGGGACCCCGGCGTACGTCATGGACGAGGCCGACTTCCGTACCCGCGCGCGTGCCTGGCGTACCGCCTTCGGGCATGACGCCGACGTCTTCTACGCGGGGAAGGCGTTTCTCTCGCGGGCCGTCGTGCGGTGGCTGGACGAGGAAGGGCTCAATCTCGACGTCTGCTCGGGGGGCGAGCTCGCCACCGCGCTCTCCGCCGGTATGCCCGCCGACCGGATCGCCTTCCACGGCAACAACAAGTCGACCGAGGAGATCCGCCGGGCCGTCACCGCCGGGGTCGGGCGGATCGTGCTCGATTCCTTCCAGGAGATCGTGCGGGTCGCCCATATCGCGCAGGAACTGGGCACGCGGCAGCGGGTGCAGATCCGGATCACCGTGGGGGTGGAGGCGCACACGCATGAGTTCATCGCCACCGCGCATGAGGACCAGAAGTTCGGGATTCCGCTCGCCGGGGGGCAGGCCGCGGAGGCCGTGCGGCGCGCGTTGCAGCTCGACGGGCTCGAGCTGATCGGGATTCACTCCCACATCGGATCGCAGATCTTCGACATGTCCGGGTTCGAGGTCGCCGCCCATCGGGTGGTCGGGCTGCTCAAGGACATCCGGGACGAGCACGGGGTGGAGCTGCCCGAGATCGACCTCGGGGGTGGGCTCGGGATCGCGTACACCAGCGACGACGATCCCCGTGAGCCGCACGAGATCGCCAAGGCGCTCACCGAGATCGTCAGCCGTGAGTGCGACGCCGCCAGGCTGCGCACTCCCCGTATCTCCGTCGAGCCCGGGCGGGCCATCGTCGGGCCGACCGCCTTCACGCTCTACGAGGTCGGCACCATCAAGCCCCTCGACGGGCTGCGGACGTACGTCTCCGTCGACGGGGGCATGTCCGACAACATCAGGACCGCGCTCTACGACGCCGAGTACAGCGTCGCCCTCGTCTCCCGGGTCTCCGACGCCGAGCCGATGCTCGCGCGGGTCGTCGGCAAGCACTGCGAGAGCGGGGACATCGTGGTCAAGGACGCGTTCCTGCCGGCCGACCTGGCACCGGGTGACCTCATCGCCGTACCGGCGACCGGGGCGTACTGCCGGTCCATGGCCAGCAACTACAACCACGTGCTGCGGCCGCCGGTCGTCGCCGTGCGGGACGGCGAGGCGCGGGTGATCGTGCGGCGCGAGACCGAGGAGGACCTTCTCCGCCTCGACGTCGGGTGAGGCCCACCAGGAAGAGAGCAGGAAGAGACCAGGCAGAGACCAGGAAGAGGCCAGGGGCTGGAAGATCTTCGGTCTTCCGGGGCCGTACAAATGAAATAGATGTCTCAGGATTCGGACAATCGGCAGAAAGTCCCGTCCGGTGAGTGAGACTGGTCCAACCGTAGACGGTATGAGGAAACGAGGTCGGATGATGCGTACGCGTCCGCTGAAGGTGGCGCTGCTGGGCTGTGGGGTTGTCGGCTCAGAGGTGGCGCGCATCATGACGACGCACGCGGCCGACCTCGCCGCCCGGATCGGGGCCCCGGTCGAGCTTGCCGGGGTCGCCGTACGGCGACCGGGCAAGGTGCGCGAGGGCATCGACCCGAAACTCGTCACCACCGACGCCACCGCGCTCGTCAAACGCGGCGACATCGACGTCGTGGTGGAGGTCATCGGGGGGATCGAGCCCGCCCGGTCGCTGATCACCACCGCCTTCGAGCACGGGGCCTCCGTCGTCTCCGCCAACAAGGCGCTGCTCGCCCAGGACGGCGCCGCCCTGCACGCGGCGGCCGAGGAGCACGGCAGGGACCTGTACTACGAGGCCGCCGTCGCGGGCGCGATCCCGCTGATCCGGCCGCTGCGCGAGTCCCTCGCCGGCGACAAGGTCAACCGGGTGCTCGGGATCGTCAACGGCACCACCAACTTCATCCTCGACAAGATGGACTCGACGGGCGCCGGCTACCAGGAGGCCCTCGACGAGGCCACCGCCCTGGGGTACGCGGAAGCCGACCCCACCGCCGACGTCGAGGGCTTCGACGCCGCCGCCAAGGCCGCCATCCTCGCCGGGATCGCCTTCCACTCGCGGGTGCGCCTGGACGACGTCTACCGCGAGGGCATGACCGAGGTCACCGCCGCCGACTTCCGCTCGGCGAAGGAGATGGGCTGCACCATCAAGCTGCTCGCCATCTGCGAGCGGGCCGAGGACGGTCAGTCGGTCACCGCGCGCGTGCACCCCGCGATGATCCCGCTCACGCATCCGCTGGCCTCCGTGCGGGGCGCGTACAACGCCGTGTTCGTGGAGTCGGACGCGAGTGGGCAGCTGATGTTCTACGGGCCCGGCGCCGGCGGCGCCCCCACCGCCTCCGCCGTGCTCGGCGACCTCGTCGCCGTCTGCCGCAACCGGCTGGGCGGCGCGACCGGTCCCGGCGAGTCGTCGTACGCCGCGCTGCCCGTGTCGGGCATGGGCGACGTCGTGACGCGGTACCACATCAGCCTCGACGTGGCCGACAAACCGGGTGTTCTCGCCCAGGTCGCCACGGTGTTCGCCGAGCACGGGGTGTCGATCGACACCGTCCGGCAGCAGGGCAAGGACGGCGAGGCCTCTCTCGTCGTCGTCACCCACCGCGCGTCCGACGCCTCCCTGTCCGGGACCGTCGAGGCGCTGCGCAAGCTCGACACCGTGCGGGGTGTCGCCAGCATCATGCGGGTTGAAGGAGAGTAACCAGCAATGACCCACCAGTGGCGCGGAATCATCGAGGAGTACCGGGACCGGCTGCCCGTCTCCGACACCACGCCGGTCGTGACGCTCCGCGAGGGCGGCACGCCCCTCGTGCCCGCGCAGGTGCTCTCCGAGCGCACGGGCTGCGAGGTCCACCTGAAGGTGGAGGGCGCGAACCCGACCGGATCCTTCAAGGACCGCGGTATGACCATGGCCATCAGCAGGGCCAAGGAGGAGGGCGCGAAGGCCGTCATCTGCGCCTCCACCGGCAACACCTCGGCCTCCGCGGCCGCCTACGCCGTGCGCGCGGGCATGGTCTCGGCCGTTCTCGTGCCGCAGGGCAAGATCGCTCTGGGCAAGATGGGGCAGGCGCTGGTGCACGGCGCCAAGATCCTCCAGGTCGACGGCAACTTCGACGACTGCCTCACCCTCGCCCGCTCGCTGAGCGACAACTACCCGGTGGCGCTGGTCAATTCGGTCAACCCGGTGCGTATCGAGGGGCAGAAGACGGCCTCCTTCGAAATCGTCGACATGCTCGGTGACGCGCCCGACATCCACGTCCTGCCGGTCGGCAACGCGGGCAACATCACGGCCTACTGGAAGGGCTACACGGAGTACGCCGCCGACGGCGTGGCGAGGCGGACGCCCCGGATGTGGGGCTTCCAGGCCTCCGGCTCCGCGCCCATCGTGCGCGGCGAGGTGGTCAAGGACCCGTCGACCATCGCCACCGCCATCCGCATCGGCAACCCCGCGTCCTGGCAGTACGCGCTCGCCGCGCGGGACGAGTCCGGCGGCCTCATCGACGAGGTGACGGACCGTGAGATCCTGCGCGCCTACCGGCTGTTGGCCTCCCAGGAGGGCGTCTTCGTGGAGCCCGCCTCCGCCGCCTCCGTGGCCGGTCTGCTGAAGGCCGCCGAGCAGGGCAGGGTCGACCCGGGCCAGACCATCGTGTGCACCGTCACCGGCAACGGCCTCAAGGACCCCGACTGGGCCGTCGCCGGTGCCCCGCAGCCGGTCACCGTCCCGGTCGACGCGGTCACCGCGGCGGAGCGCCTCGGCCTCGCCTGACGGGGACGAACCGGGGTCCGGCCAGGGCCCCGACCGGGAACTCCGCAGCGACTCCGGGGGTTGTCCCTACGGGGGTGCACAGGGGGCTTACGACACGCATCGTGCGCCTCCTGTGCGCCCTATGTCGCCACAGAACCTTCCTTCGATAGGCTGTACCGAACCCGCCCGCTGCATATGCCCTCGCATATGTCGGGTGCCGCGCCGTCTCCGCGGCCCGCAGGGTCTTCGTACGTCATCGAATGTCAATCGAATGCCATTCGACAATCACGCAGCTCAAGGAGAGTCGTCGAGCGATGGCCGGTCCAGCGTTCCGCGCCGCCGCCGTGCGGGTGCGCGTCCCCGCCACCAGCGCCAACCTCGGCCCGGGCTTCGACACCCTGGGTCTGTCGCTGGGGCTCTACGACGACGTCGTCGTGCGGGTGGCCGACTCCGGGCTGCACATCGACATCGCCGGCGAGGGCAGCGAGACGCTGCCGCGTGACGAAAACCACCTTCTCGTACGGTCCCTGCGCACCGCCTTCGATCTGCTGGGCGGACAGCCGCGCGGCCTGGAGATCGTGTGCGCCAACCGCATCCCGCACGGCCGCGGCCTGGGCTCCTCATCTGCCGCCATCTGCGCCGGGATCGTCGCCGCGCGCGCCGTGACCATAGGCGGCGAGGCCCGGCTCGACGACACCGCGTTGCTGGAGCTCGCGACCGAGATCGAGGGCCACCCCGACAACGTGGCCCCCTGTCTGCTCGGCGGCTTCACCATCGCCTGGATGGAGGCGGGGGCCGCCCGGGCGATCAGGCTGGAGCCCACCGATTCCATCGTTCCGGTGGTTTTCGTGCCCGGAAAGCCGGTCCTGACCGAGACCGCGCGCGGACTGCTCCCGCGCTCCGTGCCGCACGTCGACGCCGCCGCCAACGCGGGCCGGGCGGCCCTGCTCGTCGAGGCCCTGACCAGGCGCCCCGAGCTGCTGCTGCCCGCCACCGAGGACCGGCTGCACCAGGAGTACCGCGCCCCGGCCATGCCGGAGAGCGCCGCGCTGGTGGAGCGACTGCGGGCCGACGGGGTCCCTGCGGTCATCTCCGGAGCAGGGCCCACTGTGCTGGCGCTGGCCGACGCCGACAGCGCCGACAAGGTGTCCCATCTGGCAGGCGAGGGGTGGGCCGCCAACCGGCTCGACCTCGACGCCCGGGGAGCGAGCGTGCTGCCGCTTGCGACCTGACACACGGTTGCCGGATTTCGAGAGGGGGAATGTTTGTTGGATCCGGTAGTGTTAACCTCAAGTCTGCACCCGACCCCACCATGGCGAGGTGCTTCGTGTCCCCGTCCGGGACAGACATTCTTCCGGGAGCCTCCCAAGCCGCACTGTGTTCCGTACGACGTACGTGGGCAGTACCTCGTACGCGGGCACTGAGCGACTTGCCGGGCACGCTCCGGAATCGGTGCGACCAGGCCACGTGACACCGGCACTCGGTGCCACGGCCGTAGGAAGCGCCATCCCAGATATCGCCTCCGCCACCTTTGGCGGACCACCGCCCCGGCGCGGTCCACACAGCGAGGACCAAGCCGGACGCACAACCGGTCGCCGAGCCAGAAGGCCGACGTCCGCTCCAGGGAAGGACCCTTCGTGAGCGACACCACCGATCTGATGGGCGCACGTGTCGAGGAGACCGCTGCCGCGCCCGCCACGGACGCCTCCGCGCCTGCCACCGGTGCCGGCTCCCGGCGGCGCCGCGGTACCGGCCTCGAGGGCATGGTGCTGGCCGAGCTCCAGCAGGTCGCCTCGGGCCTCGGCATCAGGGGCACCGCGCGGATGCGCAAGAGCCAGCTGATCGAGGTCATCAAGGAGGCGCAGGCGGGAGGTGGGGCCCCGGCTGCCAAGGCCGACGCCGCCGCCGAGACCAAGCCGAAGCGCCGCGCCACCTCCAAGGCCCGTACCGGCGACGACGCCGCTCCCGCCGCCGACAAGAAGTCGGCCGAGGCGCCCGCCGAGACCGCCGTGGCCCAGCAGCAGATCGAGATCCCCGGCCAGCCCGCGGCCGGCGACGACGCGCCCACCGAGCGCCGTCGGCGCCGTGCCACCGCCGAGGCCGGCGCCCCGGCGTCGAACAGCGCCGAGACCATCGTCGCCGAGGCCAAGAGCGAGCCGAAGGCCGAGAACCCGGCCCAGGCACAGCCGCAGGGCGACGCCGGTGACGGCGAGGGCCGTGGCCGTCGCGACCGCCGCGACCGCGGCCGTGACCGCGGCGACCGCCAGGACCGCGGTGACCGTCAGGACCGCGGTGACCGTCGCAAGGGCGACGACCAGCAGGGCCAGGGCGGCCAGCGCCAGCAGCAGAGCCAGCAGCAGGGCGGCGGCCGTCAGGACCGCGGCGGCGCCGGTCCGCAGGACGACGACGACTTCGAGGGCGGCCGCCGTGGCCGCCGGGGCCGTTACCGGGACCGTCGTGGCCGTCGCGGCCGTGACGAGATGGGCGGCGCCGAGCCGCAGCTCGCCGAGGACGACGTCCTGATCCCCGTCGCGGGCATCCTGGACATCCTGGACAACTACGCCTTCATCCGGACCTCCGGTTACCTCCCGGGTCCGAACGACGTCTACGTCTCCCTCGCCCAGGTCCGCAAGAACGGCCTGCGCAAGGGCGACCACATCACCGGTGCGGTCCGCCAGCCCAAGGAAGGCGAGCGGCGCGAGAAGTTCAACGCGCTGGTGCGGCTGGACTCCGTCAACGGCATGGCGCCCGAACACGGCCGCGGCCGCCCGGAGTTCAACAAGCTGACCCCGCTCTACCCGCAGGACCGCCTCCGTCTGGAGACGGACCCGGGTGTGCTGACGACCCGCATCATCGACCTCGTGTCGCCGATCGGTAAGGGCCAGCGCGGTCTGATCGTGGCCCCGCCGAAGACCGGCAAGACCATGATCATGCAGGCGATCGCCAACGCGATCACGCACAACAACCCCGAGTGCCACCTGATGGTCGTCCTGGTCGACGAGCGTCCGGAAGAGGTCACCGACATGCAGCGGTCGGTCAAGGGCGAGGTCATCTCCTCGACCTTCGACCGTCCGGCCGAGGACCACACCACGGTCGCCGAGCTCGCCATCGAGCGGGCCAAGCGTCTGGTGGAGCTGGGCCACGACGTGGTCGTGCTGCTCGACTCGATCACGCGTCTGGGCCGTGCGTACAACCTGGCGGCGCCGGCCTCCGGCCGCATCCTGTCCGGTGGTGTCGACTCCACCGCCCTGTACCCGCCGAAGCGCTTCTTCGGTGCGGCCCGCAACATCGAGGACGGCGGCTCGCTGACCATCCTCGCCACCGCGCTGGTGGACACCGGGTCCCGCATGGACGAGGTGATCTTCGAGGAGTTCAAGGGCACCGGCAACATGGAGCTCAAGCTCGACCGGAAGCTCGCCGACAAGCGCATCTTCCCGGCGGTGGACGTGGACGCGTCCGGTACCCGTAAGGAAGAGATCCTGCTCGGCAACGAGGAGCTCGCGATCGTCTGGAAGCTGCGGCGCGTGCTGCACGCGCTGGACCAGCAGCAGGCGATCGAGCTGCTCCTCGACAAGATGAAGCAGACCAAGTCGAACATCGAGTTCCTGATGCAGATCCAGAAGACCACCCCGACGCCCGGCAACGGCGACTGAGGTCTTCGCAGAACCGAGGTTCCTCCCGAAGGGGCGGCTTCCGTGACGGAAGCCGCCCCTTCGGCGCTGATAGGAACGGGCGTGTCTTCGCGCCCCTCCTGTCACTTGTGTCCCCTGGGGGAACCTCCTTGTCCACACCCCTGTCCGGCGGGCGTCACAGACGTCGGATTCGTTTCGGGCTGCCCGTCGCCGCCGCGGGCGTCGCCGCGGCCGTCGGGATCGCGCTGTCCACCGCGTCGGCCGACGCCGCCACCCCCGTGCCCACGCCCACCACCAAGCCGGCCACCGCCTCCGTGCCGACCGCCGAGCTGACGAAGCGCATCGCCGGCGCGCTCACGACCGACGGCAGCGCCACGAAGTCGGCCTACAGCGCGAGCACGACCGGCTCCACGGTCTCGCCGTACGTCATCGGCGGCACCGACACCGCCATCACCACCGCGCCCTGGATGGCGCAGCTGTGGTACTACGACGACTCCGACAGCAGCAACGTCGTCAGCTTCTTCTGCGGCGGCACCGTCGTGGCGCCGACGAAGATCCTCACCGCCGCGCACTGCGTCAAGGACGAGAACGGCAAGGCCTACGACTGGAAGGCCTACGGCGCCGTCCTGACCGGCACCTCGCAGACGCCGACCACCGACAGCTCGGGCAACACCGACCTGCACGGCGGCACCGTCTCGCTGCCGCTGCGGCAGTGGAACCACCCATCGTTCAGCCCGACGACCGTCAACAACGACATCGCCGTCCTCACCCTCGCCGCGCCGGTCACCGCGACGCCGCTGCGGATGACGACGTCCGGCGACACCGCCTCGTACGCCGCCGGCACCAGTGCCCGGCTCTACGGCTGGGGGCGCACCAGCTCCAGCAGCAGCGACATCTCCCAGACCCTGAAGTCGGCCGCGCTGACCATCCACGCCGACACCACCTGCTCCGGCGCCTGGGGCTCCCAGTACGTCAAGGGGCACATGATCTGCGCCGGCACGCAGAGCGGCACCGACAGCGGGACCAAGGCCTCCTGCAACGGTGACTCCGGCGGGCCGCTGGTCGTGAACAACCGGATCGTGGGCGTGGTCTCCTGGGGCGTGCAGAACTGTGTGAAGAAGGGCTACTACAGCGTCTTCACCAAGGTCAGCAGCTACGTCGGCGCGGCCGGGGCCAATGTCGACGACGCCAACCTCAGCTACACGGACGGCAAGGCCGACCTGTTCGTGCGCAACTCCTCCACCAAGGAGGCGTTCGAGAAGGACTCCACCGGCTCGGCGTTCGCCGCGCGGGTCTCCCTGGGGTCGTACGACGGTGTCAACGTCGTCCTGCAGACCGACCTGAACCGGGACGGCTACCAGGACCTCGTGCTGCGCCAGAGCTCGACCGGCGACGTCTACTGGCTGCACTACGTGCCCTCGAGCGACTCCTGGGCCAGGACGAAGATCTTCAGCGGCTGGACGACCCGGACCCGGATCGTCACGCCGGGCGACGTCACCGGCGACTACCTGCCCGACCTGCTGTCCGTGGACTCCGGTGGCACCCTGTGGATCTACCCGGGCAAGGCCAACGGCACCTTCGCCGCCCGCGTGAAGGTCGGCAGCGGCTGGAACCAGTACGACGTCCTGCGCGGCAAGGGAGACTTCACCGGCGACGGCAAGGCCGATCTGCTCGCCCGGAACAGGAGCACCGGGGACCTGTACCTCTACAGGGGCACCGGAAAGGCCGGTACGGGCGCCTTCTCGGCCCGGATCAAGGTGCGCAGCGCCTGGACCGGCTACAACGCCTTCGACGCGATCGGGGACGTCAACGGCGACGGCAGGGCCGACTTCCTCGCCCGCACGCCCGGCGGCACCCTGTATCTCTACAAGGGCACCGGTAAGGCCACGAGCGAGATCTTTGCCACAAGAGTCTCGGTCGGTGGCGGTTTCCAGCAGTACGACCTGTTCGGCTGAAACCCCTGGTGACGGCGGTACGGCCGTAAACCTTCGTGACGCTCTGTGCCCAACCTTCCACGGGTTGGGCACAGTGCGTTGTGCAACCCTTTCCCGAGTTTCCCCGTCTGACCGGACGGAGCGACGATGGAGCGGTATCAGTTCGTCAGCCGCGCCGATTCAGGCCTGTCCCTGAAAACAGGGGGTAACCGACCGTACGAGATTCGAGGAGCACATGTCCGCCGAGAGCAGTCCGGAACCCGGCATACCGGGTGAGACCGGGACCAACGGTCCGCGCCGCAGCGCCAAGGGGCGCCGCCGCAAACCGCGCAGCGAGCACCACAAGGCCCTGATCCTGATGGCCTGGACCGCCGCGGGGATCGTCGTGCTGGGCGGCACCGGGGCCGGCTACCTGTACTTCAAGCTCAACGGCAACATCAAGAGCGTCGACATCAACCAGGCCCTCGGCACCGACCGGCCGACGAAGGCCACGGGCGGCTCCGAGAACATCCTGGTCCTCGGTTCGGACTCGCGCTCGGGGAGCAACAAGAAACTCGGCGGCGGCGCCGACGACGGCAGCGCCCGCTCGGACACCGCGATGATCGTGCACGTCTACAAGGGCCACAAGAGCGCGAGCGTGGTCTCCATCCCGCGCGACACCCTCGTCGACCGCCCCGAGTGCACCGACACCAAGGGCGAGAAGCACGACGGCGCCTCCGGCGTGATGTTCAACTCCGCGTACTCCACGGGCGGCGCGGCCTGCGCGGTGAAGACGGTGGAGTCGCTCACCGGGCTGCGCATGGACCACTACCTCGAGGTCGACTTCAGCGGCTTCGAGAAGCTCATCGACGAGCTCGGCGGTGTCCCGGTCACCACGACGAAGAACATCGACGACAAGAAGAGCCACCTCGACCTCAAGGCCGGTACGCACACCCTCAACGGCAAGCAGGCGCTGGGCCTCGTCCGCACCCGGCACGGCGTCGGCGACGGCTCCGACCTCGGCCGCATCCAGCTCCAGCAGGCGTTCATCAAGGCCCTGGTCGACCAGGTCAAGCACGTCGGCATCTTCACCAACCCCAAGAAGCTGTACGACCTCGCCGACACCGCCACCAAGTCCGTGACCACCGACTCCGACCTGGGCTCGGTCAACTCCCTGATGTCCTTCGCGAACGGCCTGAAGGGCATCGGCTCCTCGAAGATGCACATGGTGACGATGCCGGTCCGGTACGACCCGGCGGACCCCAACCGCGTGATCATCGAGAAGGCCAAGGCCCAGCAGGTCTGGGACGCCCTGCGCAGGGACCTGCCGATCCCGGCGAGCGCCACCAAGGACACGGCGTCCGGCGAAGCCAGGGGTGTCGTGGAATAGAACGCGCGAACCCCCGGTTTGGGAGGACGGCCCCAGTCCTGGCAGACTGGTACGTCGGCTCCGGTTCACGCCTCCGCATCCCGCGGCTGCGACCCGGCGCCCTCCCGGAACTAGGAGACACCTTGAAGCGCGACATCCACCCCGAGTACGTCGAGACGCAGGTCAGCTGCACCTGTGGCGCGTCGTTCACCACCCGCAGCACGATCTCCAGCGGCACCATCCGCGCCGAGGTCTGCTCCGAGTGCCACCCGTTCTACACGGGCAAGCAGAAGATCCTCGACACCGGTGGCCGTGTGGCCCGCTTCGAGGCCCGCTTCGGCAAGGCTGCAGCCGGCTCCAAGAAGTAGCGAGCTCCAATCCGCCGGTCCACGGCCGCGCCCTTCCACAGGCGCGCCGGGACCGGCGTTTTTGGTCGCCCGCCTTCCCCTTTTCGTTCGCAGTATCAGGAGCCCAGAGATGTTCGAGGCCGTCGAGGACCTCGTCGGTGAGCACGCCGACCTGGAGAAGAAGCTCGCCGATCCGTCGGTCCACTCCGACCAGGCCAACGCGCGCAAGCTGAACAAGCGGTACGCCGAGCTCACCCCGATCGTCGCCACGTACCGCTCCTGGAAGCAGACCGGCGACGACATCGAGACCGCCCGTGAACTCGCCGCCGACGACCCGGACTTCGCCGCCGAGGTCAAGGAGCTGGAGAAGACGCGCGAGGAGCTCACCGAGAAGCTGCGGCTGCTGCTCGTCCCGCGCGACCCCAGCGACGACAAGGACGTCATCCTGGAGATCAAGGCGGGCGCGGGCGGCGACGAGTCAGCCCTGTTCGCCGGCGACCTGCTGCGGATGTACCTGCGTTACGCCGAGCGCGTCGGCTGGAAGACCGAGATCATCGACGCCACCGAGTCCGAGCTGGGCGGCTACAAGGACGTCCAGGTCGCCGTGAAGACCAAGGGCGGCCAGGGGGCCACCGAGCCGGGGCAGGGCGTCTGGGCGCGGCTGAAGTACGAGGGCGGTGTGCACCGCGTGCAGCGCGTGCCGGCGACCGAGTCCCAGGGCCGTATCCACACCTCCGCCGCCGGTGTGCTGGTCACGCCCGAGGCCGAGGAGGTCGACGTCGAGATCAACCCCAACGACCTCCGCATCGACGTCTACCGCTCCTCCGGTCCCGGCGGCCAGTCCGTCAACACCACGGACTCCGCCGTGCGCATCACGCACATCCCCACCGGAGTCGTCGCCTCCTGCCAGAACGAGAAGAGCCAGCTGCAGAACAAGGAGCAGGCGATGCGTATCCTGCGCTCCAGGCTGCTCGCAGCGGCGCAGGAGGAGGCGGAGAAGGAGGCCGCCGACGCCCGCCGCAGCCAGGTCCGCACCGTCGACCGCTCCGAGAAGATCCGCACGTACAACTTCCCGGAGAACCGCATCTCGGACCACCGCGTCGGCTTCAAGGCGTACAACCTGGACCAGGTCCTGGACGGCGACCTCGACGCGGTGATCCAGGCCTGCGTCGACGCGGACTCGGCGGCGAAGCTGGCGGCTGCATAACAGCACATACGCACGACCCAGTACGACACGGAGGAATGCGTGAACCTGCTGCTCGCAGAGGTGGCACAGGCCACCCAGCGGCTGGCCGACGCCGGCGTGCCCTCGCCGCGCAACGACGCGGAGGAGCTCGCCGCGTTCGTGCACGGCGTGAAGCGGGGCGAGCTGCACTCCGTGAAGGACGCGGACTTCGACGCCCGGTACTGGGAGGTCATCGCCCGGCGTGAGCAGCGCGAGCCGCTGCAGCACATCACCGGGCGGGCCTACTTCCGCTACCTCGAACTCCACGTCGGGCCGGGCGTGTTCGTGCCGCGGCCGGAGACGGAGTCGGTGGTCGGGTGGGCCATAGACGCCGTGCGGGCGATGGACGTGGTCGAGCCGACCATCGTCGATCTGTGCACCGGCTCCGGCGCCATCGCGCTCGCCCTCGCCCAGGAGGTCCCGCGCTCCAAGGTGCACGCCGTGGAGCTCTCCGAGGACGCCCTGGCCTGGACCCGCAAGAACGTCGAGGGCTCGCGGGTCGACCTGCGGCAGGGCAACGCCCTGGACGCCTTTCCCGACCTCGACGGCCAGGTCGACCTGGTCATCTCCAACCCTCCGTACATCCCGCTGACCGAGTGGGAGTACGTCGCCCCCGAGGCGCGGGACTACGATCCCGAACTCGCCCTGTTCTCCGGCGAGGACGGCCTCCAACTCATCCGCGGTCTGGAACGGACCGCACACCGGCTCCTGCGCCCCGGCGGGGTGGTCGTCGTCGAACACGCCGACACCCAGGGCGGCCAGGTGCCGTGGATCTTCACCGAGGAGCGGGGCTGGGCCGACGCGGCCGACCACCCCGACCTCAACAACCGCCCCCGGTTCGCCACGGCCCGCAAGGCACTGCCGTGAGCACCGCCCGCACCGCTTTCGTGGATCCCCGAAATCCGTTGTACGAGGAGGCCCGCTAGATATGGCACGGCGATACGACACCAACGACGCGACCGACCGCACGACCGGTCTGCGTGAAGCCGCGTCCGCCGTCCGCCGTGGCGAGCTGGTCGTCCTCCCGACCGACACGGTGTACGGCATCGGCGCGGACGCGTTCTCCTCGGAGGCCGTCGCCGACCTGCTCGAGGCCAAGGGGCGGGGCCGCAACATGCCCACGCCCGTCCTCATCGGCTCCCCGAACACCCTGCACGGCCTCGTCACGGACTTCTCCGAGCTGGCCTGGGAGCTCGTCGACGCGTTCTGGCCGGGCGCGCTGACGATCGTCGCCAAGCACCAGCCGTCGCTGCAGTGGGACCTGGGGGACACCCGGGGCACGGTGGCCGTCCGCATGCCGCTGCACCCGGTCGCCATCGAGCTGCTGACCGAGGTCGGCCCCATGGCGGTGTCCTCGGCGAACCTGACCGGGCACCCGGCGCCGGAGGACTGCGACGCCGCGCAGGAGATGCTCGGCGACTCGGTCTCCGTCTACCTCGACGGCGGCCCGACCCCCGGCAACGTCCCGTCCTCCATCGTCGACGTCACCGGTCCCGTGCCGGTGCTGCTGCGGGAGGGCGCGCTGTCGCCGGAGGAGCTGCGCAAGGTCGTACCCGACCTCGAGGTGGCGAATTGACAGCCCCTGACGCGGGGCGTGGCATAGGCAACGGGGAAAGCGCGGCGGAGATCACGACGACGTTCGTGGGGCTTCCGCGCGATGTCTTCCGCATCCTCCACGTCAGCACCGGCAACGTGTGCCGCTCGCCCATCACCGAGCGGCTGACCCGGCATTACGTGAAACAGCGGCTCGGCATCCTGGGCAGCGCGCTGATCGTCGAGAGCGCCGGGACCTGGGGGCACGAGGGCGCCCCCATGGAGGCCAACGCGGAGGCCGTGCTGGCCGACTTCGGCGCGGACGCCTCCGGGTTCACGGGCCGGGAGCTGCTGGACGAGCACGTGATCATGGCCGACCTGGTCCTCACGGCCACCCGCGACCACCGCGCCCAGGTCATCTCGATGGGCCACTCGGCGGGCCTGCGCACCTTCACGCTGAAGGAGTTCACCCGTCTGGTGCGCGCGATAGACCCGGCCACGCTGCCTCCGCTGGAGGAGGGCGTGGTCGTCCGCGCGCGTGCCCTGGTCCGCGCCGCCGCCGCTCTACGCGGGTGGCTGCTGGCGCCCACCGCCGAGGCGGACGAGGTCTACGACCCCTACGGCGCACCCCTGACCTTCTTCCGGTCCATCGGCGACGAGATACACCAGGCGCTGGATCCGGTCGTCACGGCGCTCACGGGTGTCCCCGCGAGGATGTAAGTACCGAGCACCCCACTGGTCCCGGGCCTACATTGGTCGTACGTCATCGCCGACGCCCCCCGGAGCCCACCATGCCGGTCATCCACACCCTCGATGCCGCCGACGTCCTGCGGCGGCAGGACCCCGAGCTGGCCGAGATCCTGCTCGGGGAACTCGACCGGCAGTCGACGACGCTCCAGCTCGTCGCCGCCGAGAACTTCTGCTCCCCGGCCGTGCTGGCCGCGCTCGGGTCGCCGCTGGCCAACAAGTACGCCGAGGGATATCCGGGCGCCCGGCACCACGGCGGCTGCGAGATGGTCGACGTCGCCGAACGGCTCGCCGTCGAGAGGGCCAAGGCGCTGTTCCGGGCCGAGCACGCCAACGTCCAGTCCCATTCCGGGTCGAGCGCCGTGCTGGCCGCCTACGCGGCCCTGCTGCGCCCCGGTGACACCGTCCTCGCCCTCGGGCTCCCCTACGGCGGCCACCTCACCCACGGCTCACCCGCGAACTTCTCCGGCCGCTGGTTCGACTTCGTCGGCTACGGCGTGGAGGCGGAGACCGGGCTCATCGACTACGACCAGGTGCGCACGCTGGCCCGCAACCACCGGCCCAAGGCGATCGTGTGCGGCTCCATCGCCTACCCCCGGCACATCGACTACGCCCTCTTCCGCGAGGTCGCCGACGAGGTGGGCGCGTATCTGATCGCCGACGCCGCCCACCCCATCGGGCTCGTCGCCGGGGGAGCGGCGCCCAGCCCGGTGCCGTACGCCGACATCGTCTGCGCGACCACGCACAAGGTGCTGCGCGGGCCGCGCGGCGGGATGATCCTGTGCGGCGCCGAGCTGGCCGAACGGGTCGACCGGGCGGTGTTCCCCTTCACCCAGGGCGGCGCGCAGATGCACACCATCGCCGCGAAGGCCGTCGCCTTCGGCGAGGCGGCAACCCCCGACTTCACCGCGTACGCCCATCAGGTGGTCGCCAACGCCAGGGTCCTCGCGGCCGGGCTGGCCGCCGAGGGGCTGGTGGTGACGACCGGAGGCACGGACACCCACCTGATCACCGCCGATCCCGCACCCCTCGGCGTCGACGGCCGCAGCGCACGGGGCCGGCTCGCGGCGGCCGGGATGGTGCTGGACTGCTGCGCCCTGCCGCACGGCGACGCGCGCGGACTGAGGCTCGGCACGGCGGCCCTGACCACCCAGGGCATGGGCGAGGAGGAGATGGGCCTTGTCGCCGGGTTGGTCGGGAATGTGCTGCGCGGCGAGGTCGAGAGTCAGAGGGCGCGTGATCATGTGCGCGAGCTGACCGGTGGATTCCCGCCGTATTCCCGCTGAGCGGGGGTAGGCGCAGCTGCGTACACCTGGTTGCAACCTGAGGACACAGCCACACGTGCAACCATCGTCGCTACCCGGCAGTCCCCACAGTTATGCGTACGTCGCTAGGGTGTGGGGCTGAGATGGCCAGCGAGACCTGTGGGGAAGCCCGTGCGTGAATACCTGCTGACGCTCTGCGTCACGGCCGCGGTGACGTATCTGCTGACAGGGCCGGTACGGAAGTTCGCGATCGTGGCCGGAGCGATGCCGGAGATCAGGGCCCGTGACGTGCACCGGGAACCGACTCCACGGCTCGGCGGTATCGCCATGTTCTTCGGGCTGTGCGCCGGTCTGCTCGTCGCGGACCACCTGACCAACCTCAACGAGGTCTTCGAGAAGTCGAACGAGCCGCGGGCGCTGCTCTCCGGCGCGGCGCTGATCTGGTTGATCGGCGTCCTGGACGACAAGTTCGAGATCGACGCCCTGATCAAGCTGGGCGGTCAGATGATCGCGGCCGGCGTGATGGTCATGCAGGGCCTGACGATCCTGTGGCTGCCCATCCCCGGCGTCGGCAACGTGGCGCTGACCCAGTGGCAGGGCACCCTGCTGACCGTCGCCCTCGTCGTCATCACGATCAACGCGGTGAACTTCGTCGACGGCCTCGACGGTCTCGCCTCCGGCATGGTCTGCATCGCGGCCGCGGCGTTCTTCCTGTACGCCTACCGCATCTGGTACTCGTACGGCGTCGAGGCCGCCGCCCCGGCCACGCTCTTCTCGGCGATCCTGATGGGCATGTGCATCGGCTTCCTGCCGCACAACATGCACCCGGCGCGGATCTTCATGGGCGACTCCGGCTCGATGCTGATCGGGCTCGTCCTGGCCGCCGGCGCGATCTCCATCACGGGACAGGTCGACCCGGACGCGCTGAAGCTGTTCGTCGGCTCCGAGAAGGCGGCCGTGCACCAGACGGTCCCGGTCTACATCCCGCTGCTGCTGCCGCTGACGATCATCGCGGTGCCCACCGCCGACCTGGTCCTCGCGATCGTGCGCCGCACCTGGCGTGGTCAGTCGCCGTTCGCCGCCGACCGCGGTCATCTGCACCACCGGCTGCTGGAGATCGGCCACTCGCACAGCAGGGCCGTGCTGATCATGTACTTCTGGTCGGCGCTGATCGCCTTCGGGGCGCTCGCCTACTCGGTCAACTCCGCGTCAATGTGGATCGTGCTCGGCATCGTGATCCTCAGCGCGATCGGTCTCGTGCTGCTTCTGCTGCCGCGCTTCACGCCGCGTGCCCCGCGGTGGGCCGAGGCCTTCCTACCGCCCCGCTACCGGCGGCGCCGCGCGCTGGCCCGTGCCGCCTCTGCGCCCGTACAGGAAGCGGGAGTTGGGGCCGTGGACGAGTCCGAGGGAGCCCCGCAGCCGTGCCCTCCGGTCGTGGCCGGTGTGGCGGGAGTCAACGGTGCGACCGCGCTGGGCGCCCGTCCGCACCTCCTCGACCGGGGAAAGGCCGGAACGTCCCGCTGACGTCGGCAAGGTAAGAATCTGACTAGAGCATTGCCAAGTCGTGGGGAAGTAAAGCCCCCCAATACCAGACAAGTCACCTCGGATTCTGCACAGACGCGCACTGTCAGTCTCATGTGTGACAGCGAGCACACGTCTTGGTAAAGACCGCATCAAATAGTTTGTGATACGGTTCACGAGAACCCGGGGTAGAGCCGAAGGACCGTGATGCGACGGTCCATTGGCCGCGAGTTCCCCTCTCGGCCCGGGACTACGCTCGTCCATGACGACACCCTGCCCCCCTGCGAAAGCGGAGTTGCCGCCATGCCGTCCAATGACGCCCGGAACCTGGTGCCGATCGCCGTACCCACGGCGGCTGCCGGCGTGGTCGCCGTCGCCGTCAGCGCGGCCGTGGCCGGTGGCAAGGGAGCGATCGGCGCGGCCGTCGGTGTGCTGCTCGCGATGCTCTTCATGGGGATCGGTCTCTACGTCCTGCAGTGGACGGCAAAAACGCTCCCGCAGCTGTTCCAGGCCATGGGGCTGATGCTCTATGTCGCCCAACTCCTGCTGCTCATGATCTTCGTGGCCCTCTTCAAGGGCACCTCCCTCTTCAACGGCAAGGCGTTCGCGCTCTCGCTCGTCGTCGCGACCGTCGTGTGGATGGCCACCCAGGCACGTGCGCACATGAAGTCCAAGATCTTCTACGTCGATCCGGACTCCGCGGAGAGCGAGCGGCCCGAGAAGACGGGTCATCCGTCGTGAGGGGTAGGGGCGGGATAAAGGCGTGCGAGATCTCCTGCTATCGTCCGGTGCCAACTGCGGCATCGCGGGCGCGGGCATCCGAGCTGACGCCTGCAGCAACGCGAGGCTCGAAGCCCCCCAGCCGCCCTCACATCCGTAACACCAGTCCGGTGCCGACCCGCGGCCGCGCGCCGCGCCGACACAACGAGGTTGCCGTACCCATGCGTCACGCCGAAGGAGCCCGTGGTGAGTGCTGACCAGACCCAGCTCGCCTTTGACTGGAGTTGTCGGATCATGTCCGACAACGGGTGTGGCTTCCCGGCTCCGGGCCTGCACTCGTTCCTGTTCAAGCCCCTGTTCACGGTGGGCGGGTTCGAGTTCAACAAGGTGATGCTGCTCGCCCTGCTCACCACCGCGGTCGTCGTGATCTTCTTCTCGGCGGCCTTCGGCAAGGCCAAGGTGATCCCGGGCAAGCTCCAGATGGTCGGCGAGGCCGGTTACGACTTCGTCCGCCGCGGCATCGTCTACGAGACCCTCGGCAAGCGCGACGGTGAGAAGTACGTCCCGCTGATGGTCTCCCTGTTCTTCTTCATCTGGATCGCGAACATCTGGTCGGTGATCCCGCTGGCCCAGTTCCCGGTCTCGTCGATCATCGCCTACCCGGCCGTGCTCGCCGCGGTCGTGTACCTGACCTGGCTGCCGCTGACCTTCAAGAAGCACGGCTTCGCCGGCGGCTTCAAGAACATCACCGGTTACGACGCCTCGCTCGGCGCGGTGCTGCCGCTCGTGGTCGTCATCGAGTTCTTCTCGAACATCATCGTCCGCCCGTTCACGCACGCGGTCCGACTCTTCGCCAACATGTTCGCCGGTCACCTGCTGCTGGTGATGTTCACCGTCGCCAGCTGGTACCTGCTCAACAGCTGGCTCGTCGCCGGCGCCGCGGTCTCCTTCGTGATGACCATCGTGATGGTGATGTTCGAACTCTTCGTCCAGGCCGTCCAGGCGTACGTGTTCGTGCTGCTGGCCTGCTCCTACGTTCAGGGCGCTCTCGCCGAGCACCACTGAGCACCGTCCGCACCACCCCCACCAGTCGTCCGGTGGCCAACCCCCACCGGTCCGTAAAAGAGAAGGAAGAAACGGCATGTCCGCTGCCATCGACCTCGCCGCCGGCGTCTCCGGTTCCCTCGGCTCCATCGGTTACGGCCTCGCGGCCATCGGCCCCGGCATCGGTATCGGCATCATCTTCGGTAACGGCACCCAGGCCCTGGCCCGTCAGCCCGAGGCGGCCGGTCTGATCCGCGCCAACCAGATCCTGGGCTTCGCCTTCTGTGAGGCGCTCGCCCTCATCGGCATCGTTATGCCGTTCGTGTTCGGCAAGTAAGACCTCTTACTCCGACACGTATCGACGAAAGGCACTGATGTGATCGCCAACCTGGTTCAGCTGGCGGCCGAGGAGAAGGAGAACCCCCTCGTCCCGCCGGGCCCCGAACTGCTCGTCGGCGCCATCGCCTTCGCCATCGTGTTCTTCTTCTTCTGGAAGAAGCTGCTCCCGAACATCAACAAGGTTCTGGAGGAGCGCCGCGAGGCGATCGAGGGTGGCATCGAGAAGGCCGAGGCGGCTCAGGTCGAGGCCCAGAGCGTCCTCGAGCAGTACAAGGCCCAGCTCGCCGAGGCCCGGCACGAGGCCGCGCGTCTGCGCCAGGAGGCGCAGGAGCAGGGTGCCGCCCTCATCGCCGAGATGCGCGCCGAGGGCCAGCGGCAGCGTGAGGAGATCGTCGCCGCCGGTCACGCGCAGATCGAGGCCGACCGCAAGGCCGCCGCGTCCGCGCTCCGGCAGGACGTCGGCCACCTCGCGACCGAACTGGCCGGCAAGCTCGTCGGCGAGTCCCTCGAGGACCACGCCCGCCAGAGCCGTGTCATCGACCGCTTCCTCGACGAACTCGAGGAGAAGGCCGAGGCCACCCGATGAACGGAGCGAGCCGCGAGGCCCTGGCAGCCGCACGCGAGCGTCTCGACGCGCTGACGGACTCCACGTCCGTCGACGCGGGCACGCTCGCCGACGAGCTGGCCGCCGTCACCGCGCTGCTCGACCGCGAGGTCGGCTTGCGTCGGGTCCTGACCGACCCGGCGCAGGCCGCTGAGGCCAAGGCCCAGCTGGCCGAGCGCCTGCTCGGCGGGCAGGTCGGCGGCCCGGCCGTCGACCTCGTCTCCGGCATGGTGCGCTCCCGCTGGTCGCAGTCCCGCGACCTGGTGGACGCCCTGGAGGAGCTGGCCGACACCGCCGACCTCACCGCCGCGCAGAAGTCGGGTTCGCTCGACGACGTCGAGGACGAGCTGTTCCGCTTCGGGCGGATCGTCTCCTCCAACACCGAGCTGCGCGCCGCGCTGACCGACCGCGCCGCGACCACCGCCGCCAAGGTCGAGCTGCTGCACCGGCTGCTCGGCGGCCGGGCCGCGCAGGTGACCGAGCGTCTGGTGACGCGCCTTGTGACCGCGCCGCGGGGACGTAGCCTGGAGTCGGGACTGGAGTCCCTGTCCAAGCTCGCCGCCGAGCGCCGGGAGCGCCTGGTCGCCGTGGTCACCTCGGCGGTGCCGCTGAGCGACACACAGAAGCAGCGCCTGGGCGCGGCTCTGGCGAAGCTCTACGGCCACACGATGCACCTCAACATCGACGTGGACCCCGAGGTCGTCGGCGGCATCCGGGTGCAGGTCGGCGACGAGGTGATCAACGGCTCGATCGCGGACCGCATCGAGGACGCCGGCCGCCGCCTGGCGGGCTGAGCAGCAACTTCATAAGCAGTACCGCAGTACGTACCTACGGCCCGGTTGGGCCGTGCAGAGGATTCCTGGGGGTCGCCCCCAGACCCCCAAGTTGAAACTTCGGGCCCAACAAGGAGAGCAGGGAACCCAGATGGCGGAGCTCACGATCCGGCCGGAGGAGATCCGGGACGCGCTGGAGAACTTCGTCCAGTCGTACAAGCCGGACGCGGCCTCGCGCGAGGAGGTCGGTACGGTCACCCTTGCCGGCGACGGCATCGCGAAGGTCGAGGGTCTGCCCTCGGCCATGGCCAACGAACTGCTGAAGTTCGAGGACGGCACCCTCGGCCTCGCGCTGAACCTGGAAGAGCGCGAGATCGGCGCCATCGTCCTCGGTGAGTTCAGCGGCATCGAGGAGGGTCAGCCGGTGCAGCGCACCGGTGAGGTGCTCTCCGTGGCCGTCGGCGAGGGCTACCTCGGCCGCGTGGTCGACCCGCTCGGCAACCCGATCGACGGCCTCGGCGAGATCGAGACGTCCGGCCGCCGCGCGCTGGAGCTGCAGGCCCCCACGGTCATGCAGCGCAAGTCGGTGCACGAGCCGATGGAGACCGGCTACAAGGCCGTCGACGCGATGACCCCGATCGGCCGCGGTCAGCGTCAGCTCATCATCGGCGACCGTCAGACCGGCAAGACCGCCCTGGCCGTCGACACGATCATCAACCAGCGCGACAACTGGCGCACCGGCGACCCGAACAAGCAGGTCCGCTGCATCTACGTCGCCATCGGCCAGAAGGGCTCCACCATCGCGTCGGTCCGCCGCGCGCTGGAGGAGAACGGCGCGCTGGAGTACACGACCATCGTCGCCGCCCCGGCGTCCGACCCGGCCGGCTTCAAGTACCTGGCGCCGTACACCGGTTCGGCCATCGGCCAGCAGTGGATGTACGAGGGCAAGCACGTCCTCATCATCTTCGACGACCTCTCGAAGCAGGCCGACGCCTACCGCGCCGTGTCCCTGCTGCTGCGCCGCCCGCCGGGCCGCGAGGCCTACCCGGGTGACGTCTTCTACCTGCACTCCCGTCTGCTGGAGCGCTGCGCGAAGCTCTCCGACGACATGGGCAAGGGCTCGATGACGGGTCTGCCGATCGTCGAGACGAAGGCCAACGACGTCTCGGCGTTCATCCCGACCAACGTCATCTCCATCACCGACGGCCAGTGCTTCCTGGAGTCGGACCTGTTCAACGCCGGTCAGCGCCCCGCGCTGAACGTCGGTATCTCCGTCTCCCGAGTCGGTGGTTCCGCGCAGCACAAGGCGATGAAGCAGGTCTCCGGCCGTCTGCGCGTCGACCTCGCCCAGTTCCGTGAGCTGGAGGCCTTCGCCGCCTTCGGTTCCGACCTGGACGCCGCGTCGAAGGCGCAGCTGGAGCGCGGTCAGCGCATGGTCGAGCTGCTGAAGCAGGCCCAGTACCAGCCGATGTCGACCGAGGACCAGGTCGTCTCGGTGTGGGCCGGCACCACCGGCAAGATGGACGACGTCCCGGTGGGCGACATCCGCCGCTTCGAGAAGGAGCTGCTCGAGTACCTGCACCGCAAGGAGCAGGGCCTCATGACCTCCATCAAGGAGGGCGGCAAGATGTCGGACGACACCCTCACCGCCGTCGCCGACGCGATCGCCGAGTTCAAGAAGCAGTTCGAGACCTCGGACGGCAAGCTTCTCGGCGAGGACGCCCCGGCCGCCGCCAAGTGACGTAAGGAAGGGACCTGACTCATGGGAGCCCAGCTCCGGGTCTACAAGCGTCGCATCCGATCCGTCACCGCGACCAAGAAGATCACCAAGGCGATGGAGATGATCGCCGCCTCGCGCGTCGTCAAGGCGCAGCGCAAGGTGGCGGCCTCCACGCCGTACGCGCGGGAACTGACGCGCGCGGTCACGGCGGTCGGTACCGGCTCGAACACCAAGCACCCGCTGACCACGCAGGCCGAGACGGTCACGCGGTCCGCGGTGCTGCTCCTGACGAGCGACCGCGGTCTCGCCGGCGCCTTCAACTCCAACGCCATCAAGACGGCGGAGCAGCTCACCGAGCGGCTGGAGCGCGAGGGCCAGGAGGTCGAGATCTACATCGTCGGCCGCCGTGGTGTCGCCCACTACAACTTCCGTGAGCGCAAGATCGCGGAGTCGTGGACGGGCTTCACCGACGAGCCGACGTACGCGGACGCCAAGAAGGTCGCGGCCCCGCTGATCGAGGCCATCGAGAAGGACACGGCCGAGGGCGGCGTGGACGAACTCCACATCGTCTTCACCGAGTTCGTCTCGATGATGACGCAGACGGCCCTCGACGACCGTCTGCTGCCGCTCAGCCTCGAAGAGGTGGCGAAGGAGGCCGCCCCGCAGGGCGAGATCCTCCCGCTGTACGACTTCGAGCCCTCGGCGGAGGACGTCCTCGACGCCCTGCTGCCGCGCTACGTGGAGAGCCGTATCTACAACGCGCTGCTCCAGTCGGCCGCTTCCAAGCACGCCGCCACCCGGCGCGCGATGAAGTCGGCGACCGACAACGCGGGCGAGCTCATCGAGACGCTCTCCCGGCTTGCCAACGCGGCCCGCCAGGCCGAAATCACCCAGGAAATCAGCGAGATCGTCGGTGGCGCGAGCGCCCTGGCCGACGCGACCGCGGGGAGTGACCGCTAATGACCACCACTGTTGAGACCGCGACGGCTACGGGCCGCGTCGCCCGGGTCATCGGCCCGGTCGTCGACGTGGAGTTCCCCGTCGACGCGATGCCGGACATCTACAACGCCCTGCACGTCGAGGTGGCCGACCCGGCCAACGCCGGCGAGAAGAAGACGCTGACGCTCGAGGTCGCCCAGCACCTCGGCGACGGCCTCTGCCGCACCATCTCCATGCAGCCCACCGACGGTCTGGTCCGCCAGGCCCCGGTGACCGACACGGGCTCCTCCATCTCCGTGCCGGTCGGCGACTTCACCAAGGGCAAGGTGTTCAACACCCTCGGTGAGGTGCTCAACGTCGACGAGACCTACGACGGCGAGCGCTGGCCGATCCACCGCAAGGCCCCGAACTTCGACGAGCTCGAGTCGAAGACCGAGATGTTCGAGACCGGCGTCAAGGTCATCGACCTGCTGACCCCGTACGTCAAGGGCGGCAAGATCGGTCTGTTCGGCGGTGCCGGCGTCGGCAAGACGGTGCTCATCCAGGAGATGATCTACCGCGTCGCCAACAACCACGACGGTGTCTCCGTGTTCGCCGGTGTCGGTGAGCGCACCCGTGAGGGCAACGACCTCATCGAGGAGATGACCGACTCGGGCGTCATCGACAAGACCGCGCTGGTCTTCGGTCAGATGGACGAGCCCCCGGGCACCCGTCTGCGCGTCGCGCTGGCCGGCCTGACCATGGCCGAGTACTTCCGTGACGTCCAGAAGCAGGACGTGCTGTTCTTCATCGACAACATCTTCCGCTTCACGCAGGCCGGCTCCGAGGTCTCCACCCTGCTCGGCCGTATGCCCTCCGCGGTGGGTTACCAGCCGAACCTGGCCGACGAGATGGGTCTCCTCCAGGAGCGCATCACCTCGACCCGCGGTCACTCGATCACCTCGATGCAGGCGATCTACGTCCCCGCGGACGACCTGACCGACCCGGCCCCGGCCACCACCTTCGCCCACCTCGACGCGACCACGGTTCTGTCCCGTCCGATCTCCGAGAAGGGCATCTACCCGGCCGTGGACCCGCTGGACTCCACGTCCCGCATCCTGGACCCGCGCTACATCGCGCAGGACCACTACGACGCCGCCATGCGCGTCAAGACGATCCTGCAGAAGTACAAGGACCTCCAGGACATCATCGCGATCCTCGGTATCGACGAGCTCGGCGAGGAGGACAAGCTCGTCGTCCACCGGGCCCGTCGCGTGGAGCGCTTCCTGTCCCAGAACACCCACGTCGCCAAGCAGTTCACCGGCGTCGACGGGTCGGACGTCCCGCTGGACGAGTCGATCGCGGCCTTCAACGCGATCTGCGACGGCGAGTACGACCACTTCCCGGAGCAGGCGTTCTTCATGTGCGGTGGCATCGAGGACCTCAAGGCCAACGCCAAGGAGCTGGGCGTCTCCTGAACTCCCTGAGTTCACCTGAGGGGGCGGGTGCGTCCCGCCCCCTCTTTCACGCCCACTAGACTTGTAACCAACACCCGGCCGAACCGCCGGGTGGTGACCCGAGGAGCCACCTTGGCTGCTGAGCTGCACGTCGCGCTGGTCGCGGCCGACCGAGAGGTCTGGTCCGGCGAGGCCACCCTGGTCGTCGCGCGCACCACGTCCGGCGACATCGGCGTCATGCCCGGTCACCAGCCGCTGCTCGGTGTGCTGGAGTCGGGCCCGGTGACCATCCGTACGAGTGAAGGTGGAACGGTCGTCGCCGCGGTGCACGGCGGTTTCATCTCGTTCGCGGACAACAAGCTGTCGCTGCTGGCCGAGATCGCCGAGCTGTCGGACGAGATCGACGTCCAGCGCGTGGAGCGGGAGCTGGAGCGCGCGAAGGCGGAGGGCGACGCCGCCGCCGAGCGCCGCGCGGACGTACGACTGCGTGCGGCGGCGACGAGCTGACCCCGCTCGGAGCCGTATGACGTCACTCAGCCGCGATCGGAACCGGAGCAATCCGGAGCCGGTCGCGGCTGAGGCAGATATGGATGATTTTTCCGTTCCGTGACCTAAAGCAAGCCGTGTTCGGTACTAGGAGACGAGGAGGTCGGTGTCGATGGTCCTCGCTCTGACTGTGTGCGGAGTCGTCGTGGCCCTGGTGGTGCTGGGGCTGTTCGTCTTCGGGCTGCGCCGCAGACTGATCCAGCGCTCCGGGGGCACCTTCGACTGTTCGCTGCGCTGGGACGTCCCCGAGAAACCCGACGCCAGCGGAAAAGGCTGGAGCTACGGTGTCGCCCGCTACAACGGCGACCGCATCGAGTGGTATCGCGTCTTCTCCTACGCCTACCGTCCCCGCCGTCTCCTGGAGCGCGCCGCCATCGAGGTCGCCGGCCGCCGTCTCCCCGAGGGCGAGGAGGAACTGGCCCTTCTCTCCGACGCCGTCGTGCTCACCTGTCTGCACCGGGGCACCCGCCTCGAACTCGCCATGAGCGAGGACGCGTTGACCGGTTTCCTGGCCTGGCTGGAGGCGGCGCCCCCCGGGCAACGGGTGAATGTCGCCTGATTCCCTGACGCGCACGCGGGGGGAGCACAACGAGCCGCCGCGGACGGGCTCGTGGACCGTCCGCGGCGGGGTGGGGTGGGTCGAGGGTCAGCCGAGGCCGCTGTTGATGGCGCTCACCAGCTCTCCGTTGCTGGTGTCGCCGCTGAACTCCCAGAAGAACGCGCCGCCCAGGCCCTGGGACTTGGCCCAGCTCATCTTCCCGGCGATCGTCGACGGGGTGTCGTAGGACCACCAGTTGCTGCCGCAGTGGGCGTACGCCGTGCCGGCGACGGTACCGGTGACCGGGCAGGAGGACTTGAGGACCTTGTAGTCCTCGATGCCCTGCTCGTACGTCCCCGCCGCGGCCCCCGTGGCGGTGCCGCCGGGCGCGTCCTGGGTGACGCCCGTCCAGCCGCGGCCGTAGAAGCCGATGCCGATGAGCAGCTTCGAGGCGGGGACCCCGATCGCCTTGTACTTGGCGATCGCGTCGGCCGTGGTGAACCCGGCCTTCGGGATGCCGGAGTACGAGGTGAGCGGGGAGTGCGGGGCCGTCGGGCCCTGAGCGTCCCACGCGCCGAAGAAGTCGTACGTCATCACGTTGTACCAGTTGACGTAGTTCGCGGCGCCCGCGTAGTCGGCGGCCTCGATCTTGCCGCCGGCCGAGCCGTCGGCGGTGACGGCCGCGGTGACCAGCTTGCTCGTGCCGAACTTGGCGCGCAGCGCGGCCAGCACGTTCTTGAAGGCCGCCGCCCCGCTGGTGTCGCAGGACAGGCCGCAGGCGTTCGGGTACTCCCAGTCGATGTCGATGCCGTCGAACACGTCAGCCCAGCGCGGGTCGTTGACGAGGTTGTAGCAGGAGGCGGCGAACGCGGCGGGGTTGGCCGCGGCCTGGGCGAAGCCGCCGGACCAGGTCCAGCCGCCGAAGGACCACAGCACCTTGATGTTCGGGTACTTGGCCTTCAGCTCGCGCAGCTGGTTGAAGTTGCCGCGCAGCGGCTGGTCCCAGGTGTCGGCGACCCCGCTGACGGACTGGTCGGCGGTGAACGCCTTGTCGTAGTCGGCGTACGAGTCGCCGATCGCGCACTGCCCGTTGGTCACGTTGCCGAAGGCGTAGTTGATGTGCGTGATCTTCGCGGCCGAGCCCGACGTCACCAGGTTCTTGACGTTGTAGTTGCGGCCGTAGATGCCCCACTCGGTGAAGTAGCCGAGCCTGACCTTGTCGCCGGTGGTCGGGGGAGTGGTCGTACCGCCCGTGGTGTGGACGGCGACCGCGCCGCTGGCCGGCCCTGTCTGGTTCGCGGTGTCGCGGGCCTGGACGGTGTAGGAGTAGTCGTTGCCAGCGGCGAGGCCGGTGTCGGTGTAGCTGGTGGCGGTGACGGTGGAGACGACCTTGCCGTCGCGCAGAACGTCGTAGTTCTTGACGCCCTTGTCGTCGGTGGCCGCGCTCCAGCTCAGCTTCACCGAGGTGTCGGTGATCGAGGACGCCGTCGGGGTGCCGGGCGCGGAGGGCGGGTTGTCGCCGGGGACGGTCGTACCGCCGTCACAACTTCCGCCGTTCAGCGTGCAGTTGCTCGGCGAGCCGGAGCCGGTGCCGTTGAAGCCGAAGGAGACGGAGGCGCCGGGGGCGAGGGTGCCGTTGTAGGACTTGTTCTTGGCGGTCCAGTGGGTGCCGGAGCTGGTGACGTCGGCGTCCCAGGCCGAGGTGACCGAGGTGCCGGAGGGGAAGTCCCAGGCGATCGTCCAGGAACTGATGGACGTGGAACCGGTGTTGGTGACCGTCCACTTGCCCTCGAAGCCGGTGCCCCAGTCCTGGGTCTTGGCGTAGGTGGCCGTCGCGGTGCTCGCGGCCTGGGCGGGGCTCGCGAGGCCGACCAGTCCGGCCAGCGGGAGCAACAGGGTCGCGAACCCGGCCGCGGCTCTGTGTCTGAAGCGCATGTCGCGCCTCCTTAGGGGGAGTTGGGGCGTGACTGAGCCTTCACACCCACGGTGCCGCGAGAATAGAAAGGTCTGGACCACGGGTCAATAGGTCTGGACCACTCTCGGTCATCTCTGCACCACCGCTGCCGCGCGCCCCGCGCAGGCCCGTACGCTGACCGGCGGTGGGCGAGGAGGGGTGTATGACCGAGGAACGTTCCGGGGCCGTGCTGGTCGTGGACGACGACGCGGCCATCCGGCGCTCCCTGGAACGCGGGCTCAGGCTGAGCGGATTCCGGGTCCGCACGGCGGACGGCGGCCGGGAGGCGCTGGCCACGGTCCGCGAGGCACCGCCCGACGTCCTCGTCCTCGACGTGTCGATGCCCGGCATGAGCGGCATCGAGGTGTGCGAACGGCTCCGCGCGGACGGGCTGGACCTGCCCGTGCTGATGCTCTCCGCGCTCGACGAGACCGCCGACCGTATCGCCGGGCTCCAGGCGGGCGGCGACGACTACCTGGTGAAGCCGTTCGCGCTGCAGGAACTGGTGCTGCGGCTGCACGCACTGCTGCGCCGCCGGCCGCCCGCGGGGGAAGTGCTCCGGGTCGCCGGTCTGGTGATCGATCCGGGCGCCCGCACCGCCGAACGCGACGGGCGGCCACTGGAGCTGACCCGCCGCGAGTTCGAGCTCCTGGAGGTGCTCGCCCGCAACGCCGGGCTCGTCCTCACCCGCGACCAGCTGCTGGAACGGGTGTGGGGCTACGACTTCGACGTGCGCACCGACGCCGTCGACACCTTCGTCAGCTATCTCCGGCGCAAGCTGGAGGCAGACGGCCGGCCCCGGCTGGTGCACACCGTGCGCGGCGTCGGCTTCGTGCTGAGGGACGAACCGTGAGGCTCTCCACCCGTATCGGACTCGCGGTCGGCGCCACCGTGCCGCTGCTCGTCCTTGCCTCCGGCTGGCTGCTGCTCCGGCTGGTGAACCACGATCTGCACAGCGCCGAGGACGACCATCTGCGCGCGCGTGCCACCGCCGTCGCCCCCGACGCCCGCGCCCTGCTGCGGGCCACCGCCAACAACCGCCCCAAGGCGGCCGACACCCGCGAACGGCGGCTGTTCAGCGCCGCCCTCGACGTCGGCGTACGCGTCACCGGCCCGGACGGCACCTTCAGCGGCGGTCCGCAGCCCGACGCCTCGGTGCCGTTGCCCGAGGGCACGAAGGGTCCCGTCACCGTGCGGGACGGCGCCGAGAGCTGGCGTGCGCTGTCCCGGACGATCACCACCCCGCGCGGCTCGGGCACCCTCTGGGTCTTCTCGCCCAACGCCGCCGACCAGGCGCAACTCCGCCTGGTCCGGCGCCGGGTGGCCGTCACGACCCTGCTCGCCGTTCCCCTCTCCGGCCTGCTCGCCTGGGCGGTCGCCACCGGCGCGACCGGCCCGCTGCGGCGCCTGGGCCGTCGTACCGCCGGACTCGACCCGCGCACCAGCACCGCCCGGCTCTCCGACGAGCCGAGCGGGGTCACCGAGGTCGACGAACTCGCGGCAACCCTGCGCACGGTCCTCGCCCGCTACGACGAACAGGCCGCCCGCACCGCCGAGGCGCTGGACACCGCCCGCTCCTTCTCCTCGGCCGCCGCGCACGAACTGCGCACCCCGCTGATGAGCATGGGCACCAACCTCGACATCCTCGCCGCCCATCCCGACCTGCCCGAACCCGACCGCACCGAGGTCCTCGCCGACCTGCGCACCGAGCACGCCCGGCTGCTGAACCTGCTGGTCATGCTGCGCGAGCTGGGCCGCGGCGACCTGGTGGAGGCGGAGGCCTTCAGGGCCGTGGACGTCTGCGAGGCGGCCGACGCCGCGGTCGCCGAGGCCCGGCGGCGCGCCCCGGACGCCCCGATCACGCTCGCCGCGGAACCCGGGGCGACGGTGCACGGCTGGGAACCGGGCCTGCGCCTGCTGCTGGACAACCTGCTGGCCAACGCCCTGGCCCACGGACGGGACGCGACAGGCCGGGCGACGGTGACGGTCGGGGTGCGGCGCGCGGGCGACCAGGTCGTCGTCACCGTCGACGACCCCGGCCCCGGAGTGCCTGCCGAGGCCCGCGCCCGGATCTTCGAGCGCTTCCGGCGCGGGCCCGCCAGCTCCGGCTCCGGGCTCGGTCTGACCCTCGTCGCCCAGCAGGCGGCCCTGCACGGCGGGAGCGTCACGGTCGAGGACGGCCCCTCGGGCGCGGGCGCCCGCTTCGAAGTGCGGCTGCCGTCCAGCGGTGGCCCGCTGCCCGCGCACCGCGACTGGCTGATCGACACAGCCGGGACAAACCGGTCACAGAGTTTCCCCAAAGACGCTCCCTAGCCTCCCCGGCGGACGGACGGACGAAGGGACCGTCCGCGGAACGGAGGCTGAGATGTACGTACGACGACGCCGGCGCACGGTCCTCACCGGGGCGGCCGTGGCGGCGATCCTGGCGGGGACCACCGGAGCGGCCGTCGCCGAGAGCACCCCCGCGCCTTCCGCCACGCCGACCGGTGACGGCGCGCGGGCCCTGTGCAAGCGGGCCCCGAAGATCGACCACCGGATCGACCGGGTCCTGAAGCGGCTGAACGCGAGCGCCGGGCAACGCGGCTCGATCGCCCGGCTGCAGCAGCGGGTGGACAACGCGAAGAGCGCCGGGCACTCCGAGATCGCCACCTACCTCCAGGACCGGCTGACCTTCCGCAAGTCGCTGGTGACGACACTGGAGCAGCGCCAGAAGGACCTGGCCGAGGTGGAGAGCTGGTGCAAGGACCACAACGGCGGCGCGAGCTGATGCGGCTGGGACTCGCGGCCGCCGCGGTCGCACTCCTCGCGGGGCTCACCACGGCCTGTGCGCACGACGACGGCTCGACCGGCACGCCGCAGAAGGCCGCCGCCACTCCTTCCGGCTACGCGGAGATGCAGCAGAAGGTCTCGGCCGCCGAGTCCGCCCTGGCCCGGGCCGACAAGGACGCGGCACAGGACCACTGAGAGAGGGGAGCGCCCCGGCTCAGCGCTCCCCGCCGGGCACCCACAGCACGTCTCCCGTCTCCTTGTTCGCCGTGCGCGCCAGGATGAAGAGGAGGTCGGAGAGGCGGTTGAGGTAGGTCGCGGTGAGGGGGTTCATCGCATCGGCGTGGGCCTCCAGGGCCGCCCAGGTGGAGCGCTCGGCCCGGCGTACGACCGTGCAGGCATGGTGGAGCAGGGCCGCGCCGGGGGTGCCGCCCGGGAGGATGAAGGAGCGCAGCTTCTCCAGCCGCTCGTTGAAGCGGTCGCAGTCCGCCTCGAGCGTGTCGATGTAGAACTGCTCCACCCGCAGCGGCGGGAACTCGGGGTTCTCCACCACGGGCGTCGACAGGTCCGCACCCACGTCGAACAGGTCGTTCTGGACGCGGGTGAGGACCTTGACGACCTCCTCCTCCAGACCGCCCAGCGCGATCGCCGTGCCGATCACCGCGTTCGCCTCGTTGGCGTCGGCGTACGCGGCGATGCGCAGATCGGTCTTGGCGACCCGGCTCATGTCACCGAGGTTGGTGGTGCCCTTGTCGCCGGTCTTCGTGTAGATGCGCGTCAGATTGACCATGCGGCCAGCGTAATTACGCTCCGCCCGTCCGGAACACACCTGTGCCCACCGTCACGGCGAGCACCGGGAGACCGACGGCCACCAGCGCGTCATCGGGGACGACGACCGATGCCGCATCTGATCGCCGGTCAGCCGGGCCGGGCGCACAGCACCGTGATGGGCGTCATCGGCCGTGAGGAGCTGTTGAGTCAGAAGGTGCTCAACTACGCCGTCCGGGGCGCGGAATGACCCCTGCCGGTGTGATGTCCGTCAGATGAGGCGTGACGCGCATTACTAACCCGTCACACAGCCGGTCATCGGCGCTAGGGTCCGCCGGAGAGGCAACCTGAACAGGGTTCAAGGCGTTTCAAAGGGGAGTCGCACAGTGGCACGGAAGCTTGCCGTCATCGGTGCCGGCCTGATGGGTTCCGGTATCGCCCAGGTCTCCGCGCAGGCGGGCTGGGACGTCGTCCTACGCGACGTCACCGACGAGGCACTGGACCGTGCCGTCGGCGGCATCCAGGCGTCGTACGACAAGTTCGTCGGCAAGGGCAAGCTCGAGGCGCACGACGCCGACGCCGCCCTCGCCCGGATCACCACGACCACCGACCTGGACGCCGCCGCGGACGCCGACGTCGTGGTAGAAGCGGTCTTCGAGAAGCTGGAGGTGAAGCACGAGATCTTCCGTACGCTCGACAAGATCGTCCGCCCGGACACCGTGCTCGCCTCCAACACCTCCGCGATCCCGATCACCAAGATCGCGGCGGCCACCGAACGCCCCGAGCGGGTCGTCGGCGTCCACTTCTTCTCGCCGGTGCCGATGATGCAGCTCGTCGAGCTGGTCCGCGGCTACAAGACGAGCGACGAAACCCTCGCCACCGCGCGGGAGTTCGCCGAGTCCGTCGGAAAGACCTGCATCGTCGTCAACCGCGACGTGGCGGGCTTCGTGACCACCCGTCTCATCTCGGCGCTGGTCGTCGAGGCCACCAAGCTGTACGAATCCGGCGTGGCGAGCGCCGAGGACATCGACCTCGCCTGCAAGCTGGGCTTCGGCCACGCGATGGGCCCGCTGGCCACGGCGGACCTGACCGGGGTCGACATCCTGCTGCACGCCACCAGCAACATCTACACCGAGTCGCAGGACGAGAAGTTCGCGCCGCCGGAGCTGATGCGCCGGATGGTTGACGCCGGTGACATCGGACGCAAGAGCGGGCAGGGCTTCTACACGTACTGACACTCCGGTACGTCCAGCCACGGAAACCGCACGGCCACTGAAACCGCACAAGCCCCGGGAGTCTCACTCCTGGGGGTGAATTCGGTATCGGTTCGCTTACAGACGGCAACCACTTCGCCGCTGAAGCAGTCAGACGATGCACAGCCACCGTCATGGAGTACGCCACCGCACTCACGGGGAGCGCATATGTACATCAGGGGCGACCACGCCGAGCTGGTCGTCGGGGGCCGCCTCGACGTCCGCAGCGCGGCGGACGCCCGTACGGTCCTGCACTCGGCCGTCGACGACGGAGTCGGCGACCTGGTGCTCGATCTGTCCGAACTGGACTCCTGGGACGCCACCGGACTCGGGGTGATCATGGGCGTCCACCGACGGGCCGGCCGCTGCGGCCGGCGCCTGGTGCTGCGCGAGGTGCCCCCGCAGATGCAGCGCCTGCTGGTGGCCACCCGGCTGCACCGGATCCTGGCGATCGAGGGCGGCATCGGGGTGGAGTCACTGCCCCGGGTGTGACGGCTGACCCGTGGGGGCAACCGGACGCTACGGTTCCGAAATCGCGCGACACGTGCAATCCTCACCGGACTGTGACGTCTCGGGCGGCGCGGTACCCCGGGCTGTCGGAGATACTGTGCGAAGGTTTAGGGTTCGGTCGCCCGCCACCCCGAGAACCCTCGAGCGGGCACCGGACCAGAAGCGACAGCGAGGTGTGCGGCAAGGCCGGGAGGGGCTGTATCGGCACACGAGCGCTTTTGGGGGGCTTGACCTATGGACCCGAACAACCGGGGACCCGAGGAGTACGGCCATGACGGCGACGGCGGTTCGCCGCGCCCGCGCCCGCCCAGGGACTCCCTCACATCCGACTTCGGACAGACTGCGCCGGCGCTCGCGCGCACGGTGCAGCTGGTCACCGGCGACTATCTGCTCACCGTCAACCCCGTCGACGGCAGCGAGATAGAGAGCTGCCCGCCCGGGGAACGCCCGGGCCGGCCCGAGAAGCTCACCCCGGCCGAGCGCGCCGAGGTGGCCCGTGCCGCCAAGGCACCCGTCCCGCCCGGACCGGCCCTGCCCGTGCTGCCGCTGCTGGAGCGCCAGGACGACCGCGAGCGCCTGGTCCGCCTGCTCGCCCGCGGCCGCTCGGTACGCCTCACCGGCCCGGCCGGCTCCGGCCGCACCGCCCTGCTCGACCTGGTCGCCGAGGACTGCTCGGACCTCGCCCCCGACGGCGTGGTCCGCCTCAGCGGCTTCCACCGCACCGCCGACGAACTGCTCCACGACCTCTTCTACAGCGTCTACAACGCGCCCCTGCACCGCCCGGGACGGGACGAACTGCTCGGATACGTCCGCGACATCGGCGCGGTCGTGGTCCTGGACGACATCGAGTTCGGCGGCGCCGCCCTCGACGAGCTGCTCGACGCGACGCCCGAGTGTGCCTTCCTGATCGGCGCCACACCCGACGTGCCCGCCCCGTCCGCCGACGCGGTCGTCGAGGAGGTCTTCCTCGGCGGTCTCGAGCGCGCGGGCGGCGTGGACATCATCGAGCGCACCGTCGGCCGGGCGCTCACCGAGGAGGAGGCCAACTGGGCCGGCGACCTCTGGTTCGAGTCCGAAGGCCTGCCGCTGCGCTTCGTCCAGGCAGGCGCCCTGCTGCGCCAGCGCGACCAGCAGCGGGCCGGCGCGAGCGCCGTCGACGAGTTCGGCGTCTTCGCCGACGCGCTGCCCGTCGACGCGCCCTTCGAGTCTCCCTTCGGCGTCGAGGAGAGCGACGACCTGCCGCTGCCCTCGCTCGGCGAGGCCGCCGCGCCCGCGCCGCTGCTCGCCTCGCGGCTCAGCGACTCGGCCCGCGCCACCCTGCGGTTCGCCGTGGCGCTCGGCGGCGAGATCCCGCACCAGGCCCACCTGCCCGCCCTCGTCGGCGACACCCACGCGGACGCGGCCCTCGGCGAACTGGCCTCCTGCGGACTCGTCTCGCCGGTCGGCTCCCGCTACCGCCTGGCGGCCGGTGTGCTGCAGCAGCTGGAGGCCGCCGGGTACGGCGACGACATCGAGGCCCGCGCGCTGACCGCCGCCCAGCACTACGCCTGGTGGGCCGGGCATCCCTCGGTCACCCCGGAGCGCGTGTGCGCCGAGGCCGACGCCCTGCTCGCCGCCCTCTCGGTCCTGGTGCCGACGACGACCCCGCCCGGAGAGGGCGAGGAGGCCGTCACCGTCCAGCTGGCCCGTACGGCCGCGCCCGCCTTCGCGGCCGGGCTGCACTGGAGCGCCTGGGACCGCGCCCTGCGGTCCGGCACGGAGGCCGCCCGGCTGGCCGGCGAGGTCGCCGAACAGGCCTACTTCCACCATGAGCTGGGCGTCCTCGCGATCTGCGGCGGGGACTTCGAGCGGGCCCGCACCGAGCTGGAGACCTCCCTCGGGCTGCGCGGCGCGATATCCGACAAGCGCGGCACGGTGGCCGGCCGCCGCGCCCTCGCCCTGGTCGCCGACCGGACCGGCACGGCGCCGGGGTTCGTGGCGACGGCGGGGGAGGAGGTGCCGGACGCACGCTACGAGGAGTCCCAGTCGCCGCCGGGCGGGGTGCCGGCCGCCTTCGGGGCGGTCGCGGCCCTGCCGCCGCCGACCGGCGAGACCTCGACGATCGTCGTCAACCGCGCGGCGCCGGGCCCGGGGACACCGCCCAAGGCCCACCGCGCCGGCATCCGCGGGCTCGCCCGGCGCAACCTCGTCGCGGCGGGCGCCGGCGCGCTGCTGGTGGCGGTGCTCGGCACGGTGGTGACGCTGGGCGCGACCTCCAACAACGACGCCAACAACCCCTCCGACAAGGTAGGCGTCAACCCGTCCGCCAGTCAGGGCGTGGACGACGGCTCCCTGGGCGCGGACACCCCGAAGAACGGCAAGGGCTCCGGCGACACGGGTACGGCGACGAGCCGCCCGAGCGACCCGGGCCCCGACGGCACGTACGGCACCTCGGACGACCCGACCCCGCCGTCCTACGGCAACACCCCCTCGGACAAGCCGAGCGGGACGAGGGGGTCGGGGGGCGGTTCGACGTCGTCGCCTTCGCACTCGACGTCTCCGAGGCCGTCGACATCGACCTCGACCAGCTCCACGCCGTCCCACTCGTCGACTCCGACCCCGACACCCACGCCGTCCGACTCGTCGACGTCCCAGCCGCCGTCGGACAGTCCGACCACCTCCACCTCAGCCAGCGGCCCCGCCTCCAGCGCGCCCGCTTCGTCGAGCGCCCCGGCCGGCACGACCAGCGGTACGGGCACGCCGAGCGGTTCCGCGGGCTCGGTGATCTGAGGCCGGGACACCACACCGAGGGGGGCCGGGTTCGTACGGACGAACCCGGCCCCCCTCGGCCGTGGAAGAAGAGCCCTCTGTCAGAACAACCGCAGCTTGTCGTCCTCGATGCCCCGGAGGGCGTCGTAGTCCAGGACCGCGCAGCCGATGCCGCGGTCCGTCGCGAGGACGCGGGCCTGGGGCTTGATCTCCTGGGCCGCGAAGATGCCGCGGACGGGGGCGAGATGGGGATCGCGGTTCAACAGCTCGAGGTAGCGCGTGAGCTGCTCCACGCCGTCGATCTCACCGCGCCGCTTGATCTCGACGGCCACGGTCTGGCCCTCGGAGTCCCGGCACAGGATGTCGACCGGGCCGATCGCGGTCATGTACTCGCGGCGGATGAGGGTGTAGCCGTCGCCCAGGGTCTCTATGCGGTCGGCGAGCAGTTCCTGAAGGTGTGCTTCCACGCCGTCCTTGATCAGGCCGGGATCCACGCCCAGTTCGTGCGAGGAGTCGTGGAGGATCTCCTCCATCGTGATGATCAGCTTCTCGCCCGCCTTGTTGACGACGGTCCACACGCCTTCCTCCTCGCCGCTGCCCTCCTTCAGCGTGCAGGGCGGAGACATCCAGTTCAGGGGCTTGTACGCACGGTCGTCCGCGTGGATCGAGACGCTGCCGTCCGCCTTCACCAGGATCAGGCGGGGCGCCGAGGGGAGATGGGCGGTGAGCCGGCCCGCGTAGTCGACGGAGCATCGGGCAATGACGAGACGCATGGTCGGCAACGCTACTCGACGGGTGCCTGTGCACGCGATTCGCCCCAGAACTCCCGGGTCAACCCCTGTTCATTTATGGCCGATTGTGTGCCCAAAGAGACCGCCCCATGTACGCATTCTGCTGGTGCCGTCACCGTCCGTTGCATACCGTAGTGAACGGGAGGTCGCGATGCGTATACAGCGCGTGTTCGAAGTCGCGGACTCCCTTATCTGTCCGGCAACCCCTGTCAAGCACGGGGGTGCGAGAGGAGAACCCATGTCGCTCGACGTCTCACCGGCCCTACTCGAACAGGCCGAGCGAGGCGAGGTCGACGAAGCAGCTTTCGTCGACTGCGTCCGGACCTCCCTGCCCTACGCATGGGAGATGATCAGCTCCCTGGTGGCCCAGCTGAAGGTGGACGGTGGACAGTTCGCCGACAACCAGACGCCCCCGCCGGACGAGCAGGCACGCGGTCAGTTGCTGCGTGCGCTCGCGAGTGACGCGATACGCGGCGCCCTGCAGCGGCACTTCGGTGTGCGGCTGGCCTTCCAGAACTGCCACCGGGTGGCGGTGTTCCCGCTGGACTCGTCCGTCGACGAGACGCTGGCCCGCTTCACCTCGGTGCGCAGCCAGTTGCTCAACCAGTCCCCGGAGTTCCGGGACTGCTGAGCGGCACGTCGCAGGCTTGCCGCTCCATACGCGGGAGGTGCATCAGTACTGGGGCGGCAAGCTCCGTGCAGGACAGCACAGTTCGAGATCAGCCGAGGTGGGGCAGGACTTCGGCGCCCAGCCGCCGTACGTTCTCCTCGGTGGCCGCGAGATCGCCCGAGCCCTCGACCAGCAGGGCGAAGCGGGAGATACCCGTCCGCTCACTGGTCGCCGCGAGCCGGTCGACGCACAACCGCGGGGTGCCCACCGGGTGCAGCCCGCAGAGCAGTTCGGTGTACGCCAGCGGGTCGCGCATCTGCCGGGCCCGCCCGTCCACCGTGACATGGGCCTCGAGCCCCTGCCGCAGCCAGCCCGGCATCGCCTTCGTCAGCGCCTCCACCGCGTCCGTGCGCCGGTCCGCGATCTGGCAGACGCCGGCCGAGACATGGGGCGCGTCCAGGACCCGCTGCGGCGCGTGCCCGGCCGCGCGCGCCGACTGCCGCCACAGCGCGACCATCTCGGCCTTCTCCTCGTCGCCCACGTGCATCCCGAGCAGCATCGGCAGTCCGCGCTCGGCCGCCAGCCGCACACTCGCCGGTGAGGTGCAGGCGACGACCACCTCGGGGCCGGGCTCGTCCGACAGGGACTCCGACGGCCTGGGGACCACGGGCACTTCACGGAAGCTGAAGCGCTCCCCGGCGGCCCCGACCGAGGGTTCGCGCAGCCAGCGCACCAGCAGATCGAGTGATTCCGGGAACCCCTTCTCGTACGCCGCGAGGCCGGAGCCGAAGACCTCCAGATCGACCCACGGGCCGCCGCGCCCCACGCCCAGCGAGAAGCGGCCGCCGGAGGCGATGTGCAGCAGCGCCGCCTGCTCGCCGAGCGCCACCGGGTGGGCGGTGGGCAGCACGCTGACCGCCGTGCCGACCCGGAGCCGGCTGGTGCGGCCCAGCAGCAGAGCCGCCAGGGTGATCGCCGACGGGCAGGTCCCGTACGGCACGAAGTGGTGCTCCGCCAGCCAGACCGAGTCCAGACCGGCCTCCTCGGCGACCTCGGCCGAGCGGATCGCGCGGTGCAGCGCCTCCCCGTGACCCTGGCCCGGGAACTGGGCCGCCAACACGAACGTTCCTACGTGCATTGCCTTTTCCTGCTTCCTTGGCTCCGACGCGGAGCTCCCCCACCCGGCATAACCGTCCGACACGTGCCGAGGACACGGCCTGGCGAAGAGATTTGCGGATTGTCTGCAGAATGGGTGGCCGCAGTGGGGACTTGAGAGGGTTGGTCCCCTACGCGTACCCCTGTCCTGGACCCGTAGGCTGGAGGCGGCCCCAGCTTCCTGTATAGCCCCGTGAGGTGTTCCGTGTCCCCGCGTCGCAACCGACCCAAGGGAGCAGATCCGTCGTCCTCCTCCGGCCGGAGCGCCGAGGACGACCGCCCCGGCCGCTACGGCGGCTGGCAGTCGACGGAGAGCTGGCAGGGCGAGGAGTGGAGCGTGCGCCATGTGGCGGGCGCGAGCGCGCAGGGCAAGACGTACCGCTGCCCGGGCTGTGACCAGGTCATCGCCTCCGGCGTCCCGCACGTGGTGGCCTGGCCGGAGCACGCGGGGGTCGACGACCGGCGGCACTGGCACAAGGCCTGCTGGAACGCGAAGGACCGCCGCACCACGCGGGTGCGGCGGTCCCGTAACGCGCCGAAGTTCTGAGCCGTTCCGGCCCCTGCTAGACGTCGCGCTTCTGCAGCAGGGACACCGCGCCGGCGAAGGCGGCCGCGGTCACGCCCAGGGCGATCCACAACGGGTCCCAGCCGGTGGGGCCGTCGTTGGTGAGGGACGTGGTGTAGAACACGCTCATCTGGCTCGGGATCGAGTAGTTGAACAGGGCGTCGCGCAGTCCGCTCAGGGACTCCGTGAACATGAACAGGGCGAGCACCAGCGGGGCCAGCACGAGGCCGATCATGATGGTGATGGCGCCCGCCGAGTGCCGGATGACGGAGCCGAGGACGAGCGAGATCAGCCCGAGCAGCGCGACGTACAGCGAGATGCCTAGCGTGCCCTTCAGCCACTCCTGGGTGGAGGGGGACCTGGCCCCGCTGAGGATGGAGACGTCCGCGAGGGCGACGAGCAGCACGGACACGAAGGTCACCGAGAAGGCGACGGCGAAGAACACGATGGCCTTCGCCGCGAGCACCCGGCTGCGGGACGGGCAGGCCGTCATCGTCGTCCGGATCATTCCGGTGCCGTACTCGGAGGCGGTGGTCAGCACGCCGAGCGTGATGATGCAGATGCTGCCGAGCAACAGGCCGAACACGCCGAAGGACAGCGGGTTGTCGCCGGCCAGGCTGCCCTCTGAGGCGTTGGCCTCGACCAGCGCGGCGACCAGCAGACCGATCCCGACGACCAGCACGAGGAACACGCCGAGCGTCCACATCGTGGAGCGCACCGACCTGATCTTCGTCCACTCCGAGGCGATCGCGTGCCCGAGGTGGGTGCGCACGACGGGGATCGGCGAGGTGTAACCGCCGTACGGCGAACCGGCCGTGCCACCCTGCCAGTCGGGTACGGCGGCCTGCGGCATCGGGGGCTGCGGGGTACTCATCGTGCGTCCTCGGGCTTGGTCAGGTCGGCGGGAGCGGCGGACGGGGCGGAGGCCGGTGCGGCGTCCTGCGGCGCGGACGGCTGCGCGGCATCCGTCGGCTGGCCGGCGGAGGGCGCCGGACCCGCTGCCGAAGGCTGGGCGGGCGGCTGTGGTGGTGCCGGAGCGGTGGAGGCGGCCGGGGCCTGCTGCGGCGTCTGGGACGACTGAGGCGTCGGCTGGGCATAGGGGTTGGCCTGGCCCGCCGCCGGGGCTCCTGGAGCGCCGTAGGGGCCGGCGGGGGGCTGTCCCGGACCGCCGTAAGGACCCGGCATCGCGAACGGCCGGCCCCCGTGTCCCGGCGGGGGTGGGGCGTACCAGCCGGGCTGGCCCTGGCCGGGGACCGGGACCTGGACCGGGGGCTGGGCGCCGGGCGGGAGGGGCTGCATCAGGCCCTCCTTCTGGTCGATGGTCGAGCGGTAGTCGACGGCGCCCTGCGTCATCCGCATGTACGCCTCCTCCAGCGAGGCCTGATGCGGCGACAGCTCCCACAGCCGTACGTCGGCGTCGTGCGCGATGTCGCTGATGCGGGGGAGCGGCAGTCCCGTGATCCGGAGCGCGCCGTCCTGCTCCGGCAGCACGTGCCCGCCCGCCTCGGTCAGCGCGGACGTCAGCTTCTCGCGCAGCTGCGGCTCGGTGTCCGGCGTCCGCACCCGCGCGAAGTCGGCGGAGTTCGCGGAGATGAAGTCCTTCACGCTCATGTCGGCGAGCAGCTGCCCGCGCCCGATGACGATGAGGTGGTCGGCGGTCAGCGCCATCTCGCTCATCAGGTGCGAGGAGACGAAGACCGTACGGCCCTCCGCGGCGAGCGCCTTCATCAGGTTGCGCACCCACAGGATGCCCTCGGGGTCGAGCCCGTTGACCGGCTCGTCGAAGAGCAGCACCTGCGGGTCGCCGAGCAGCGCGGCGGCGATGCCGAGCCGCTGCCCCATGCCGAGCGAGAAGCCCTTGGACCGCCGCTTCGCCACGTCCTGCAGGCCGACCACGCCGAGCACCTCGTCGACCCGGCGGGCCGGGATGCCGGACAGCTGCGCGAGGCACAGCAGGTGGTTGCGGGCCGAGCGGCCGCCGTGCACGGCCTTGGCGTCCAGCAGCGCGCCCACCTGACGGGGGGCGTTCGGCAGCTTGGGGTACGGGTAGCCGCCGATCGTCACCTGCCCCGCCGTGGGGTTGTCCAGCCCGAGGATCATCCGCATCGTCGTCGACTTGCCGGAGCCGTTGGGCCCCAGGAAGCCGGTGACGGCCCCGGGCCGCACCTGGAAGGACAGGTTGTACACAGCGGTCTTGTCGCCGTACCGCTTGGTCAGGCCGACAGCCTCGATCATGCTCCGCACCCATCGAAAGGTTCAGGACAGCGGGGCACACGCCCCCGTAAGGGTTAGGAGGATATCGAGGCGCTGACGGTTCCGCTCAAGAGGAAGTAAAAGGCCGGCCGCCGACCGGCCGCTTTCGGGCGTTCCGTCGCCCCGGCTCAGGCGTCCCGCCGCTTGAGCAGCACGTACCCGCCGGCGAGCGCGGCCACCACCCACAGCGCCATGATCCCGAGCCCGCCCCAGGGCCCGTACGGCGTGTCGTCGTCGATCCTCGGCACCACCTGCATGATCTTGCTGCCCGCCTGGTCGGGCAGGTACCGGCCGATCTTCTTGGTCGCCGACACGTTCCCCAGGATGTTGGAGATCAGGAAGAAGAACGGCATCAGGATGCCGAGGGACAGCATCGGCGAGCGCAGCATCGCCGCCACGCCCATCGAGAACACCGCGATCAGGGTCATGTAGATCCCGCCGCCGATCACCGCGCGCAGCACGTGCGGGTCGCCGATCGAGGCCCGGTGGGAGCCGAGCATCGCCTGACCGAGGAAGAAGGCGACGAAGCTGGTGACCATGCCGACGGCCAGCGCGAGCCCGGTCGCCACCGCGATCTTGCTGAACAGGAAGGTGCCGCGCTGCGGCACCGCGGCCAGCGAGGTGCGGATCATGCCGGTGCTGTACTCGTTGGAGACGACCAGCACCCCGAACACGATCATCGCGAGCTGACCGAGGGTCATGCCGGCGAAGCTGATGAAGGTCGGGTCGAAGGAGAGCCGGTCCTTCGCGCTCATGTTGTCGAACTCGTTCTTCGACAGTGCCGAGATCAGCATGCCGAGGGCGACGGTGACGACCACCGCGAGGGAGAGCGTCCACACGGTCGAGGCCACCGACCGGATCTTGGTCCACTCGGACCGTACGACCTGGATCGCGGCCATGCTCAGCTCCTGTTCCAGCCCTCGCCCCACGGCCGGGGCTGGTCGACGGGCGTGTCGGTGTGTGCGTGGTACTCGACCGACTCGGCGGTCAGCTGCATGAACGCCTCCTCCAGGGAGGCCTGCTGGGGGCTCAGCTCGTGCAGCACGATCTGGTGCTGCGCGGCCAGCTCCCCGATCTGCTCGGCCTTGCCGCCGTCCACCTCCAGCGCCCCGCTGCCGGCCTCGACGACCGTCACCCCCGCCTGGTGCAGCACGTCGAGCAACCGCTCGCGCTGTGGGGTGCGGACGCGGACGTACGACCGCGAGTTGCGGTCGATGAAGTCGGCCATGGACGTGTCGGCGAGCAGCCGCCCCTGCCCGATGACCACGAGGTGGTCGGCGGTCAGCGCCATCTCGCTCATCAGGTGGCTCGACACGAAGACCGTCCGCCCCTGCGCGGCGAGGGACTTCATGAGGTTGCGGATCCAGTGGATGCCCTCGGGGTCGAGCCCGTTGACCGGTTCGTCGAACATCAGGATCCGCGGATCGCCCAGCAGCGCGCCCGCGATGCCGAGCCGCTGGCCCATGCCCAGCGAGAACCCCTTGGCCTTCTTCTTCGCGACCGCGGTGAGGCCCACGGTGTCCAGCACCTCGGCCACCCGGCTCTTCGGGATGCCGTTGCTCTGGGCGAGGCAGAGCAGGTGGTTGTAGGCGCTGCGGCCACCGTGCACGGCCTTGGCGTCCAGCAGGGCGCCGATGTACGTCAGCGGGTCCTTGAGGCGGTCGTAGTGCTTGCCGTCGATCCGTACGTCGCCCGCGGTCGGCCGGTCGAGACCCAGCATCATCCGCATCGTCGTCGACTTGCCGGCGCCGTTGGGCCCGAGGAACCCGGTCACGATGCCGGGTCTGACGGTGAAGGTGAGGTTGTCGACCGCCACTTTCTCGCCGTACCGCTTGGTCAGCCCCTCGAGCTCGATCATGCGGCCACGTTAGGACGCCGGTTGGGCGACTGCCACCCGGACGGGCAAACAGAGGGCGACGCCACGGGCAACGTACGCCGACCACGCCAAGAGGCCCGCACCTTCGGGGGAGACGGTACGGGCCTCTGAGCGTGCTGCTGATTACCGGGACTGCTGCGCCGGGACACCGCGGGAGATCGGCTCGTCCTCGGCCGGCGAACCGGCGGCGGCCACGGCCGCACCGGTCAGCGTCGCGAGCATCTCGCGGACGTTCGTCAGCTGCGCGTTGATCGAGTCGCGGCGGTTGGTCAGTGCGGCCAGCTCACGCTCGGATTCCGAACGGATCCGGTCGGCCTTGGCGTTGGCGTCGGCCACGATGTCCTCGGCCTGGCGCTGAGCGGTCTCCACCGTCTGGCGGGCGCGGCGCTCGGCGTCGGTGCGCAGCTTCTCCGCCTCCAGGCGCAGCTGCTCGGCGCGGTGCTCGATCTCCGCGAGACGCTTCTCGGCCTTCTGCTGACGCGAGGCCAGGTCGCGCTCGGACTGCTCGCGGCGCTTGGCCAGGTTCGTCTCGAAGTCGGCGGCGGCCTGCGCGGCCTTGGCGCGGGTCTCCTCGAAGAGGGCGTCCGCCTCCTCACGCTTGGACTGCGCGTCCTTCTGCGCCTCGGAACGCAGCTGCGAGGCGTCACTCTTGGCCTTCTCGACGATCCGGACGCCCTCGTCCTCGGCCTTGGCCTTGCGCTCCGCCGCGAACGACTCCGCGTCGTTGCGGACCTGCTGGGCCGCAGACTCGGCGAGCTCGCGGTGCTGCTCGGCCGCGCGCCGGGCCTCCTCGCGCAGATCCTTGGCCTCTTCCTCGGCGAGACGCAGGATCTTCTCGACACGCGCGCCGAGACCGGCGTACGACGGCTCCGCGTCGCTTACCTGGGCCTGGGCGTTCTGCGTCTCGAGGTGGAGCTCCTCGATGCGCTTTTCCAGAGCGGTGATGCGGGCGAGAGCGCTGTCACGGTCGGAGACGAGCTTGGAGATGCGTTCGTCCACCTGAGCGCGGTCGTACCCACGCCGCACAAGCTCGAAGCCGTAGGGGGAAGTGTCGCTCATGGGGTTCCTGTCAAATGAGACCGGTGAGGTGATAGGGGGAATCCTAGGGGCCGAAGCGGTGTGTCATCGAGCGGATACGTGTTTGATCTGGAGAATGACACCCCTTTTGAGTGGCTAACCCCGGGACGGCTTGCCAAAAACTTGGTCAAAGGCCCCAGACCGCACCCGAATTGCTGTCGGTCAGCTGTCCGACTAGCCGTCCGACGGCTTACCCGAACGAGGGGCGCCGACCGCCGCTCCCGCCTTGACGCCACCGTCCTTGCCCCCGGCGGGAGCCTCGAAGGACTCCAAGGCCTCCAGCACGTCCTGGACCCGGGAGATCTCGGCGTTGATGTCCTCGCGCCGGCGCACCAGGATCTCCAGCTCGCGCTTGCCCTCCTCGACCGTGGCCTTGGCCTCGCGGATCGCCTCGGCCTTCAGCTCCTCGGCCTCCCGCACGAGCGCCGCCTTCTTCTGCTCGGCCTCCTTCAGAAGGCCCTCGGCCTTCTTCACCGCGGCGATACGGACCTTGCCCGCCTCGGAGTTGGCCTCCGACACCAGCTCCTTGGCCTTCGCCTGCGCCTTGGCCAGCTGCTCCTCGGCGGCCTTGATGAGCGCGTCGCAGCGGTCGCCGGTCGACTTCATGGTCTCTGCGGCCTCGCGACGGGCCCGCTCGTGCAGCGCCTCGATCTCACCCGTGATGCGGTCGCGCAGCTCCTCCGCACGCTCGCGGATCTGGGTGGCGTCCCGACGCGCGCCGACCAGCAGCTCGTCCGCGTCCGTACGGGCCTGCTCCACCAGCGAGTTGCCCTCGACCGTCGCCTCGGAGACCAGCCGGTCGGCCTCCGTGCGGGCAGCGCCCACCATCGAGTCGGCCTGCGCCTCCGCGTCGGCGGTGGTCTTGTGGGCCTGCTGCTGTGCCTCCGTCAGCAGCTTGTCCGCCTCGGCCGTGGTCTCCGTGATGAGCGTGTCGACCTGCTCGGCCACGTCCTGGCGCCGCTTGTTCGCCTCCCTGCGCACCTCGTCGAGCGTCCGCTCGGCCTCCTCGCGCGCGGAGTTGACCAGCCGTTCGGCCTCCGCAGCCGCCTCGGACCTGACCCGCTCGGACTCGCCGCGGATCCGCTCGGCGTGCCGCTGGGCCGCGCCGACCGTCTCCGCGGCCTCGGCGCGCAGCCGCTCCGCTTCCCCGGTGGCGTCCGCGAGCAGGTTCTCCGCCTGGGCGACCGCCTCGGCCCGCACCCGCTCGGCCTCCGCGACCGTGTCGTTGCGCAGCCGGTCGGTGTCCCGGATCGTCTCCGTGGTGAGCCGCTCGGCCTCGTTGCGGGCCTCGGTGATCAGGGTGTCGGCCTGCGTCGCCGCGTCCGAGCGGATGCGGTTGGCGTCCTCCCGGGCATCCGCCCGGGTGCGCGCGGCCGCCTGCTCGGCCTCGGCGAGGGCGTCGGAAGCCTCCGTACGCACCCGCTGTGCGTGCTCCGCCGTCTCCGAGCGCAGCCGCTCCGCCTCCGCGATCGCCTCGCCGACGGTCCGCTCGGCCAGCGCCTTCGCGGCGTCCGTCTCCTCGGCCGCCTCGCGCCGGATGCGGCCCGCGTCCTCGCTGGCCCGCTCCCGCTCGGCGTACGCGTCGGCGCGGACCCGGTCCGCCTCCTCCTGCGCCTCGCGGCGGGTGCGGTCGGCCGCGTGCTCGGCGGCGCTGCGCAGCCCGGTGATCTCCTCCTGGGCCTGCTCGTGCAGCCCGGCCACCGAGTCCCGTACCTGCTGGGCGTGCTGCTCGGCCGCCGACACCATCTCGTTCGCGCGCCGGTCGGCCTCCTCGACCAGCCGGACCGCCTCGGCCTGCGCCTCCTCGACCCGGTTGCGGGCGGAGGCCAGCAGCTCCTCGCTCTGCTCGCGGGCCCGCTCGCGCTCCTGGTCGGCCTCGGCCCGCGCGGCACCGAGGGTGTCCTCGGCCTCACGCCGGCGCCGGTTGGCCTCCTCCTGCGCGGCGGCCAGCGTCTCCGAGGCCTCCGCGCCCAGCCGCTCGGCCGCGGCCAGCGCCTCGGCCCGCATCCGGTCGGCCGCGTCCTGCGCCTCCGACTTCAGCCGCTCCGCCTCGGCCGCCGCCTCCGAACGCAGCCGTACGGCGATGGCCTCGCCCTCGGCACGCGAGGCGGACGCGTCCGACGCGGCCTCGTCCCGCAGGCGTTCGGCCTCCGCCTCGGCCTGCTGCTGCAGCGTCCGGATGCGCTCGGCGGCCTCGGCGCGCAGCCGCTCCGTCTCCTCGGCGGTCTCCCGGCGGATCCGGGACGCCTCCTCGCGGGCGTCGGTCAGCGCCTGCTCGGCGGCGGCGAGGCGCTCCTCGGCCTCCGTGTGCAGCCGCGTCAGCTCGTCGGCGGCCTCCGCCCGGCGGGCCTCTATCGCCCGCTCGGTCTCCTCGCGCAGCTCCAGCGCGGCCCGCTCGGCCTCGGCCTTGATGCCCTCGGCCTGCTCGACGACCTCCTCGCGGTGCCGCTCGGCCTCCTGGCGGGTGCGCTGCAGGGTCTCCTCGGCCTGCCGGCGCAGCGTGGTCGCCCGCTCGATGGCCTCCGTACGGACCTTCTCGCTGTCCGTGGTGGCCTTCTGACGCAGCTCGTCCGCGTCCTGCCGGGCCTTCGACAGCAGCTCCTCGGCGGTCTTGGCCGCCTCCTCGATCTGCGCCACGGCCTCCTTGCGGGCCTCCGCGCGGATCTTCTCGCCCTCCGCGACCGCATCGGCGCGCAGCTGCTCGGCCTCGCCGCGCAGCCGACGGGCCTCCTCCTGCAGCTCCACCGTCTTGGCGCGGTACTCCTTGGTGTCGTCCTTGGCGGCGCCCTTGAGCTGCTCGGCCAGGTCGTGCGCCTCGGCGCGCAGCCGGTCCGCCTCGGCCTCCGCCTCGGAACGGATCCGCTCGGCCTCCTCGGCGGCCGCCTTGGTGGTGTTCCGCGCATCCTCCTGCGCCCTGTTGAGGACGTCCTCGGCCGTCTTGGCCGCCTTGGACAGCTGGGTCGCGCTCTCCTCGGCGGTGATCGTGCGGGCCTTCTCGGCGGCCTCGGCGACGATCCGCTCGGCCTCGGCGCGGGCGTCCGCGACGGCCTGCTCGGCGTCCGCCTTGGTGGCCTCCGCCTCCTTGGTGGCCTCGCTGACCAGCCGGGCGACCTGCTCCTTCGCCGTGCGCGTGCGCTGCTCGTTGGCCGACTCGGCGCTCGCGAGGGCCTTCTCGGCCTGTGCGGTGGCCTCGGTGACCAGCTTGTCGGCCTCGGCCTGCGCCTTGCGCAGCGCCTCCTCGGCCTCCGCCATGCGCTGTTCGGCGGCCCGGCTCAGCTCCTGTGCCTGACGGCGGGCGCTGTCGGACTCGGTGGCGGTCGACGAGCGCAACTGCTCGGCGTGGTCGGTGGCCTCCTGGGCCTGCGTGGAGGCGGCGTTGAGCAGCCGCTCGGCGTCGGTGCGGGCCCGGCGCAGGATCTGCTCGGCCTCCGCGCGGGCCGCCTCCGCGTCGGTCTGCAGCCGCTCGCGGGCCTCCCGGGTCAGCCGCTCGGCCTCCGCGCGGGCGGCCGCCATGGCCTGCTCGGCCTCGGCACGGGACTCCTCCAGCAGCCGGCGCGCCTGCGCCTCCGTACGGGCGCGCAGCTGCTCCGCCCACGCCACGTTCTCGTTGACGTGCGACTCGACGGTCTGCCGGCGCTCCGCGAGCTCCTGGTCCAGCTGCTGACGGCGGGTGACCGCCTCCTGGTGCAGCTCCGCCTGCAGCCGCGCGGCCTGCTCGGCGTGCTCCTGCAGGATGCGCTGGGTCTGCGCCCTCGCCTGGCTCAGCTCGCGCTCGGCGTCCTGGCGCAGCTGGTCGGCCTGGATCTGGGCGTTGCGCAGCAACTGCTCGGCCTGGTAGCCGAGGTCGCCGCCGCCGAAGTCGGGGCGGGACATGATGGTGCGGCGCGCCTCGTGCAGCTTGGCGCGCAGCACCTCGACCTGGTAGCCGAGGTCCTCGGCGTGCTGGATCGCCTTCTCCCGCTCGGTCTTCAGCCGATCCATCTCGGCCTCGAACCGAGAGAGGTGGTCGACGTCAGCCGCCGGCTCTCGCTCCTGGCGTTCGTAGCCCCGCACTGCGCGGTCCCATCCGTCCCCTGGTCGCAGGTCTGCCCATACGAGCTCCGTCCTCCGCCGAACGGGGCCCCCGGGGAATGGTGTCAGATCAACGGCGGAGCATGGGCTGCTGCCCGACGCTCGCCCCCCGAAACCCGGACCCCGGCGCGGCCCTCCCGTCCTGACGGAAGGACCCGGCCACCCCTCGCTTGGGGAGCGACCGCCCCCAACCCTACCGGCCCCTATGTACGAGGGTCAGTGCTCAGGTGACTCAACAGGCGCCGAAGTGACCAGTTCTGTCAGTACGCCATGGCAATCCTTGGGGTGCAGGAACGTGATCCGTGACCCCATGGAGCCGCGTCGCGGCTCTTCGTACAGCACCCGGACGCCCTTGTCCTTGATGTCGGCGGCGTCCGCGTCCACGTCCGCGGTGCCGAAGGCGATGTGGTGGACACCCTCGCCGTTCTTGTCGAGCCACTTCGCGACGGTCGAGTCCGGCCGCGTCGGCTCGAGAAGCTGCAGGTAGGAGGCGCCGCCGTCGGAGGTCTCGTTGATCTTGAGCATGGCCTCGCGGACGCCCTGCTCCTCGTTGACCTCGGAGTGGAACACCTCGAAGCCGTATGTGGCCCGGTAGAACTCGACGGTCTTGTCGAGGTCGAAGCAGGCGATCCCGATGTGGTCGATTCGCGTCAGCATGTTTGTCAGTGCAGCGCGGTTCGGATGGTTACGCAACGTGCGCGCGATCACACCGACGGCCCGATGACGGCACGGAGTGCCACTCAGTACCTTTGAAGTAAACCCTCGTTCACTCCTCGGCAGTGCAGCCGGTAAGGGGATCGCAGCTCATGTCTGGATCGAACAGCACGACCTCGGTGATCGTCGCGGGCGCCCGTACGCCCATGGGGCGCTTGCTGGGCTCGCTGAAGTCCTTCTCCGGAGCCGACCTCGGCGGCTTCGCGATCAAGGCCGCCCTCGACCGTGCGGGGATCGGTGGCGACCAGGTGCAGTACGTCATCATGGGCCAGGTGCTCCAGGCCGGGGCGGGGCAGATCCCGGCACGCCAGGCCGCCGTGAAGGCGGGCATCCCGATGAACGTCCCGGCGCTCACCGTCAACAAGGTGTGTCTGTCCGGCCTCGACGCCATCGCGCTCGCCGACCAGCTGATCCGCGCCGGCGAGTTCGACGTGATCGTCGCGGGCGGCCAGGAGTCCATGACCAACGCCCCGCACCTGCTGCCGAAGTCCCGCGAGGGCTTCAAGTACGGCGCGATCGAGATGCTCGACGCCATGGCGTACGACGGACTGACCGACCCCTGGGAGAACATCCCGATGGGCCAGTCGACCGAGAAGCACAACACCCGCCTCGGCATCCAGCGCCCCGAGCAGGACGAGATCGCCGCGCTGTCCCACCAGCGCGCCGCCGCCGCCCAGAAGAACGGCGTCTTCGAGGCCGAGATCACCCCCATCGAGATCCCGCAGCGCAAGGGCGAGCCGGTCGTCTTCAGCAAGGACGAGGGCATCCGCGCCGACACCACCGTGGAGTCCCTGGGCAAGCTGCGCCCGGCGTTCACCAAGGACGGCACGATCACCGCCGGCACCTCCTCGCAGATCTCGGACGGTGCGGCGGCCGTGGTCGTGATGAGCAAGGCCAAGGCCCAGGAGCTGGGCCTGGCGTGGATCGCCGAGATCGGCGCCCACGGCAATGTCGCGGGTCCCGACAACAGCCTGCAGTCGCAGCCGTCCAACGCGATCCTGCACGCCCTGAAGAAGGAGGGCCTGGAGGTCGAGGACCTGGACCTCATCGAGATCAACGAGGCCTTCGCGGCCGTCGCGGTCCAGTCAATGAAGGACCTCGGCGTGTCCACGGAAAAGGTGAACGTCAACGGCGGGGCGATCGCCCTGGGCCACCCCATCGGCATGTCCGGCGCCCGGCTCGTCCTGCACCTGGCCCTGGAGCTCAAGCGCCGGGGCGGCGGTGTCGGCGCGGCCGCGCTGTGCGGCGGCGGCGGTCAGGGTGACGCCCTGATCGTCCGGGTACCCAAGGCCTGAGACCCTCCTTCGTACGCACCCGCCGTACGTACCTCTCTGAACGGAGCTGTGATGCAGGACGTCTCCACACTCGTCGCCCAGGCGAGGGAGGGCCGGCCGCGTGCCGTGGCCCGGCTGATCTCCCTGGTGGAGGGGGCGTCCCCGCAGCTGCGGGAGGTCATGGAGACCCTGGCCCCGCTGACGGGCAACGCGTACGTGGTCGGTCTGACCGGCTCGCCCGGCGTGGGCAAGTCGACCTCCACGTCCGCGCTCGTCACCGCGTACCGCAAGCAGGGCAGGCGGGTCGGCGTCCTGGCCGTCGACCCGTCGTCCCCGTTCTCCGGCGGCGCCCTGCTGGGCGACCGCGTCCGGATGTCGGAGCACGCCTCCGATCCCGGCGTCTACATCCGTTCCATGGCCACCCGCGGCCATCTCGGCGGCCTCGCCTGGGCCGCCCCGCAGGCGATCCGCGTGCTGGACGCTGCGGGCTGCGACGTGATCCTCGTCGAGACGGTCGGCGTGGGCCAGTCGGAGGTCGAGATCGCCTCCCAGGCGGACACGTCGGTGGTGCTGCTGGCCCCCGGCATGGGCGACGGCATCCAGGCGGCGAAGGCCGGGATCCTGGAGATCGGTGACGTGTACGTCGTCAACAAGGCCGACCGCGACGGCGCCGACGCCACCGCCCGCGAGCTGAACCACATGCTGGGCCTCGGCGAGTCCCGTGGTCCGGGCGACTGGCGCCCGCCGATCGTCAAGACGGTCGCCGCCCGCGCGGAGGGCGTCGACGAGGTCGTGGAGGCGCTGGAGAAGCACCGCGCCTGGATGGAGGAGCGGGGTGTGCTGGCCGAGCGCCGGCTGGCCCGTGCGGCCCGCGAGGTGGAGACCATCGCCGTGACCGCCTTGCGCGAACGCATCGGCGACCTGCACGGCGACCGCAGGCTGAGCGCGCTGGCGGAACGGATCGTCGGCGGGGAACTGGATCCCTACCGCGCCGCGGACGAGTTGGTGGCGGGTCTGACGGAGAGCTGACCCGGGCTCGAAATCCCATGGCGACCAGCACCCCGCGCTGTTAGGTTGCCCGCATGTTCCTCCTCTTGGCATAGGGCCCGCCCCGGCCCGCGCCGACCGTGAAGCACGGTCCGCGCGGCGATCAGGCGTCCCCTTTCCGCCTCGTCGAGTCGAGGAACTCCCGTGTCTTGTACGCCCGTCGGGCGGCGGCCGTCGTACGCCGTCGTCCTCCGTGTCCCGTATGCCCGCCGCACCTTCGCCTTCGCCCTGCTCGGCCGGCTGTCGTACGGCGTCGTGCCCCTGTCCGTGATGCTCGCCGTGACCCGGGCCACCGGGTCCTACGCGGTGGCCGGCACCGTCATGGCGCTCTTCAGCGGCACCAGCGTCTTCCTGTCGCCCGCGAGGGCGGCCCTGATCGACCGGCACGGCCCCCGCGGTGCGCTGGTGCCCATGACGGCCGTCTACGCGTCGCTCCTGGGGCTCCTGACCGTGCTGGTCTGGCGCCCCGGCGTCCCTGCCCTCGCCCTCGGCGCCGTGACCGCCGCGGCGGGCGCCTGCACCCCGCCCCTGGGCCCGACCATGCGCGCGGTGTGGACCCGCCTCACCCCGGACCGGACACTGCTCCAGCTCGCCTACAGCCTCGACGGGGTCGCCGAGGAACTCCTCTTCGTCTCGGGCCCCTTGCTGGTGGGTCTGCTAGTGGGCACGACCGCACCGGCGACCGCGATCGCCGTCGGAACCGCCCTGATGCTGGCGGGGACGGCAGGCTTCGTGACCTCACCGGCGGTACGGGCGCAGGGGCCCGCCGAAAAAGCCGCAGTCGACGGGGCGAGCGCATCACCCGAGGAAGACGGTCGGCCCACGAAGAGGCGTTCCGTCCTGCGCGGGATCCTCCAGCCCGTCGTCGCGGCCGTCGGTGTGGGGCTCGCTCTCGGGGTGGTGGATCTGGTGGTCGTCGCCTTCGCCGAGCAGCGTGGTCAGGGGGACGACGCCGTGGCCTGGACGCTGGCCGGGCTGTCGGGCGGGAGTGCCGTCGGGGGGCTGCTCAACGGGGCCGTGGCATGGCGCGTCCCGGCGCGGGTGCGGTTGCCGTTCACCGCCGCCGGGCTGGGGCTGGCGCTGCTCGGGGCCGGGTTCGCGGACGGTCTCGGCACGCTCGCCGCCGCGCTCGCGGTCTCCGGGTCCTTCGTCGCGCCCGCGCTGACCACCGCCTATCTCGTCGCCGACGAGGCGGCCGCCCCCGAGGCGCGGGTGCGGGCCGGCGCCTGGGTCAACACCGGTGTCAACGCGGGCAGTACGGCCGGTGCGGCCGCCGCCGGGCTCCTGGTGGGCGCCCTGCCGACGGCCCTGTGCTTCGCGGCGGCCGGCGCGGCGGCGCTGCTGACCGCCCTGGTCACGTCGAGGGGCGCCGTGCGGACCCGGAGGGGCACGCCCGGCACGCTGCCGCAGTGGGACGCGGAGGAGAGCACGTCCTCCGTATGACGCCCCGCGAGACGCCGGCGGGCGGAAACCCGCACGGATTCCGCTCGCCGTGCGTCCCGTCGCTCCGGCGGCCGGCGCGGCGGCGCTGCTGGTCACGTCGAGGCGCGCCGCCCGGCCCCGGAGGGGCACGCCCGGCACGCTGCCACAGCGCAACGCCGAGGAGGAGCGCACGTCCGCCGCATGACGCCCCGCGGCCATGGGCCGCGAGACGCCGGCAGGCGGAACCCCGCACCGGGTTCCGCCTGCCGTGCGTCCCGTCGGTCAGGGGCGCCCCCGCTGCCCGCGCAGGTGTTCCGCGATGGGCTTCAGGGCCTTGTCGAGCTCCGACAGGGCCTCGGGGGACAGCAGGTCGATGAAGTGGCGCCGGACGGACGCCACATGATGGGGCGCCACCTTCTGCATCGTCTCCATGCCGTGCTCGGTCAGCACCGCGTAGAGGCCGCGCCGGTCGGACTCGCAGTTCTCGCGCCGGACCAGGTTCGCGTTCTCCATACGGGTGATCTGGTGGGAGAGGCGGCTCTTGGACTGGAGGGTGGCGGACGCGAGGTCGCTCATCCGCATCCGTACGTCCTCCGACTCGGAGAGGTTCACCAGGATCTCGTAGTCGTTCATCGTCAGTCCGAAGGGCTGAAGGTCCCTCTCGAGCTGGTACGTCAACAGCCTGTTGACCTCCAGGTGGGTGCGCCAGGCGCACTGCTCCGCATCGGTCAGCCAGCGCGTGGCCGTCTCGGTCTCCATGAATGAAGTCTACCTAAAATGTTGAAAGGCGAACTAGTGAGGGTTGTGTGGCGCCGTGCACGCGTTCGACGTCACACTCCGCAGACTACCGCTCACAGCCCGAAGCGACGCTGGAGGTCACCCAGCTGTCCGGGAAGGCGCGGTGCGCCCGCTTGCTGTGAGGGGCCTGTGAAGCCCCCGCCGCCACCGGGTACCCCCGGCTCGTGCGGAACCGCTCCCGTGGCCTGCTCGGCCATCAGGGTCTCGGACGACTGGAGCAGGACCGTGCCCGCCCCGACGAACTCGAACTGGTGCTCCTCCCCGGAGGCCCCGCCGAGGCCCGTCATCGCACGTAGACCGCCCATGACGCCCGTCATGTAGCCATGGTCGTAGTGATGGCACGGCGACGGGCAGTCGGCCCACCCGACGAGCGCCTGAGGGTCCACCCGGATCGGGGGTTCCATGAACACCACCGGACCGTTAGATGCCGCCACGAACTTTCCGGTTCCGATGAGCGTGAGAAAACCCGGGACGATCGACTGCTTGAGCGCGAGACTTGGCTGAAAAGCGAGGAGGTTGCCCGAGCGAATGGTCAGGTTGCCGTCGTCCAGGTCGTAGGAATTGACGTCGAAGGCCCGGTCGGCGAGGAGCATCTTGCCCGAGCCCTCCGCCACCACCCAGTCGCTCGCGTGCAGAGGCGAATGGAAGGACGTACGGACAAGTCGGTCGAGCCGGCCGTGTCCGACGCCGTTGAACTCCATCTGCCCGTAGTAGGCGATCATCTTCCCCTTCTGCAGGAACCACTGGCTCCCCTTGAGCTCCACGCAGAAGGTGTACTTGTTGACGTTGTCGTCGACCGGCAGTGTCATCGGGTCGTAGACCGTCGGGCCGCCGCCCGGAGCCCCGTACATGCTCACAGCTTCTCCTCCGAGGCCTGGACGTAGACCACGCCGTTGCCGCTGAGCTCCAGCTGGAAGGCCTCGCCGGAGCCCCGGCCCACCATGTCGCGCCAGCCCAGGGCGGTCGACAGCTTGTTGCGGACGTCGCCGTGGTGGGCGACGTAGGCCTGCGGGTCGACATGCACGGCACGCCCCGGGGTGATCGGCACCTCGAAGACACCGCCGTGGGCCATCACCGCGACCGAGCCGACGCCCTGCAGGGTGGTCGTGAACAGCCCCTGGCCGGTGACCTGGCCCCGCACCATGCCCATGACCCCGCCCTGCGAGCCCATGAACATCGTGCCCTGCCGCAGCGTGCCCTCGAAGGCCAGCAGCCGGTCCGCCTCCACGTACAGCGTGTCCCCGGTGAGGTTGATGACCTGCACATGGTGGCCGCCGTGCCCGAACATCACCGTGCCGCTGCCCTCGACGCTCATCAGGGGGGTCGCCTCATTGGCGATCCGCCGCCCGATCATCGACATGACCCCGCCCTGCCCGCCCTGGATGTTGGGCGTGAAGGACACGTCGCCCTTGTAGGCGAGCATCGCGCCGCGCTGACTGAACAGCCGCTGCCCCGGCACCACCGTGGCCTCGATCATCTTGGAGTTGATCTCACGGAAGGCCACGTCACACATCCCCCGCGATCGTGTTCCGCTCACTCGGCTGCACGTACACCAGCCCGTCCCCCTCGAACCTGATCTGGAAGGCCTCGCCGCCGCCTTCCCCGAAAAAGGTGCGGAACGTCACACCGGACTGGAACGACTGCCGCAGATTCCCCTGATGGGCGATGTAGGCCCCCGGATCGACGATCAGCGGGTACTGCGCGCTCACCCGCAGCACCACGGCCGGCCCGTCCGACATGATCGCCGCCTGTCCGTGCCCCTCGACGGTCGTCGTGAACAGCCCGTTGCCCTGCGAGGCGCCCCGCAGCCCCGTGAAGGTGGTCCCCGTCCTCAGCCCGGCGTCGGTCGCCAGCAGATTGCTCGACTCCACGAACAGCTTGTCCCCCTGGAGGCTGACGAGGTTGATCTCCGAAGCCCGGTCGGCGAACCAGCAGGTCCCCTGCCCCCGCACCTCCATCACGGTCATCTGCTCACCGGTGAGCCGCCGCGTCACCATGCCGCGCAGCCCCTCACCCCCACCACTCAGCTTCTTGAAGGCCATCTGCCCGTCGTACGCGACCATCGAGCCGTTCTTCGCCTTCACGGCGTCCCCGGTCATGTCGACGGCGAGCACCTTGCTTCCTTGAAGTCGGAACATCGCCACGCTGCGAAGGTAGCCGCACGGCGGGTGGACGGAACAGATCCCACGGGTGGAGAGGGACCCTGAGCGCACCCCTAGGGGGAGCGTTTGTCACAATGGGCCAACGCTTGTGCTTCCGTTCACAAAGAGCGACCTGTCTCCCACCGAAGGTGACCCGTGGACCTCAAGACCGCCACCGCCATCCGCCGCCTGCGGCTCGTCTCGGCCCCCGAGGCCGTGTCCTTCCTGCTCCTGCTGGTCTGCTCGGTGCTGAAGCGGACCACGGACTTCAACGCGGTGCCGGTCATGGGCATGGTCCACGGCGTCCTGTTCATCCTGTACGTGGTCTTCTGGGCCGACGCCTGGAACCGCACCAAGTGGCCGCTGAAGACCGGCGCCCTCTACTTCGTCCTCTCGGTCCTGCCGACCGGCGGCTTCTTCGCCGAGCGCAAGCTGAAGCGGGCAGCCGAGGACGCGGTGATCGCCTCCCGCGCCCGCAACGAGGGGATCGTGAACGCATGATCGTCGCCTTCTCCGTGACGCCGCTCGGCGTCGGCGAGGACGTGGGGGAGTACGTGGCCGACGCCGTCCGGATCGTCCGCGAATCCGGCCTCCCCAACCGCACCGACGCGATGTTCACCTCGATCGAGGGCGAGTGGGACGAGGTCATGGACGTCGTCAAACGCGCGGTCGCCGCCGTTGAAGAGAGAGCACCGCGCGTCTCCCTGGTCCTCAAGGCGGACATCCGCCCCGGCGTGACGGACGGCCTCACCTCCAAAGTCGAAACGGTGGAACGACACCTCTCCCGCTGAGCCGCACCACCCCCCAACCCCGGCCGCCGCGCCGGGGTTTTCTCTTGCCCCCCTTTGAGCGATCGCTCAAAACCCGCTACATTCACCCCCAAGCAGTTTGAGCACTCGCTCAAACTCCTTGCTGACCTGGGGGATCACATGGGCCACACCGGCCTCTACATAGAGGCACGTATCCGCGCCGACCTGGACGACCTCTGGACCCGCACACAGGACCCCGCCCAGCACCAGCGCTGGGACCTCCGCTTCACCGAGATCACGTACCTCCCCCGTGGAGAGGGCGAGCCACAGCGCTTCCGGTACGCCACGCGCGTAGGGCCGTTCCTCACGGTCGCCGGAACCGGGGTCTCGGCCGGCGAGCGCGAACGCCCGGACGGCACCCGCACCTCCGCCCTCCGCTTCTCCTCGCCGCATCCCCTCTCCCTCCTCGCCGAGGGCAGCGGCTACTGGCGCTACGTCCCCGACGGCGACGGCGTCCGCTTCCTCACGGGCTACGACTACCGCCCGCGCTGGGGCCGCCTGGGCACCACCGCCGACCGCCTCCTCTTCCGCCCCCTGATGGGCTGGGCGACGGCCTGGTCCTTCGACCGGCTGCGGCTCTGGCTGGAGCGGGGCATCACCCCGGAGCGAGCCCTGGCCAACTGGCTGGCGGAGCTGGCCGTGCGCCTGATGGTGCTGGCCGTCGGCTGTGCGGGCCTGAGCTTGCAGCCCTCCACTCGCCTGTTCGGCCCGCTGGCGCCGGCGATGGCGTTCCTCTCTCCGCTGCTCTCCGCCGTCGCCGTCGCCGTGGCCCTCTTCGCCGCACCCCTGTCCCGTACCCCGGCCGCCCGCCGCTGCCTGCGC
>NZ_WVUG01000190.1 GCF_017614965.1 Streptomyces griseorubiginosus
GAGCTGGGGCGGGCGGAGGCGCAGGAGATGGTCCGGGTGCTGCCCCGCGGGGAGTACGCGGAGGTCGCCGACGCAGGCCACCTGGTCCACTACGACCAGCCGGAGGCCTGGCGGGCCGCCATCGAGCCGTTCCTGGACTCCGTGCTCAGCACTCCCTGATCCGCCGCACGAGTGCTCAGCAGCGCCTGACCCTCACCCTCACCCCTTGCTCACCGCCGTCAGGATCTCCGGGAGCCGGGCCGCCGTGCGCGGTGCCGCCAGACGCAGGCCCGCCCAGGTGACCGTCGCCCCGTAGGCCGCGCCCAGGGGCAGCAGGACCCAGCTCCAGGTGTCGCCGTCCTCCACCACGTTGACCCAGATCGTCACGGCGATGACCGGGGAGGACAGCAGGGCCGCCGAGACCATGCCGCCGAAGATGGAGATCCACGCGAGGCCGGTCTGGCCGGGGGCGACGTTCTTGTGGCCCTCCTGCGGGATGGAGTACGGGAAGCGGGCCGAGGTCCACGCGCCGGTGGCCAGCATCGCCCCGAGCAGGGCGAAGGACAGACCGAGCACCTCGGGCAGACGGGGCCAGTCGTCGAGCATCGCGGTCGTGAGGACCGTGACGAGCGTGGCGTACGGCAGGGTGATCACCAGCAGTGCCAGCGCCCGCCCGCGCAGCTCGACGTAGGCGTCGTGCGCGGAGGAGATCGTGGTCGCCACCATCCAGAACGCGGACGTGTCCTGCCCGAACTGGTTGTACATCTGGATGCCGAGCATCCCGGCGGCGAAGCACGCGAAGTAGATGGAGCCGGTGCCCTGCAGGGCGTTGAACACCGGCACGATGAGGCCGATGGCGAGCGACGTCACCCAGGCGGCCTTGGTCTTGGGGTCCCGCCAGACGTACCGCAGGCTGCGCTCCATGACCGTCCCGGTCCGCCCGGCGGGCAGCAGCCGGGCCGGCCCCGTGGACGTCCGCTCCCGCCGGCCGGGCTCGGTGTCAGCCTGCAGGGTGGAGCCGTCGGGCGAGGTCATCAGCCGGGTCAGATGCCCCGCCCATACGGCGATCAGCGCCACCAACGCCCCGACGCTGAGCGCGAGTTGAGCGATGGCGATGCCGTACGACCCCTCGCTCACCGAGTGCACCGCACCGATCGCCGACGCGGGCGGCAGCCACCGCACCACGTCCCCGACCGGCGCGAGCTGCGCCAGCCCGCTCGAACCCAGGCGCTGCGCCCCGAAGTTGACCAGCTGCGCCCCGATCGCGATGACCAGCCCGCTGAGCACCGCGAGGTCGCGGCCCCTACGGCTGGTCAGCAGGCGGATGTTGGCGGCGGCGACGGCCCGCGCGAGGGCCACGCACACCAGCAGCGCGAGGACGACGGCGACGACCCCGACGGCGCAGGCCGCACCTCCGTGCGCGACCGCGACCGTCGAACCGGTCAGCAGGAGCAGCGTGAACAGCGGTCCGATGCCCACCAGCGAGGCCGCGAGCAGTGCCCGCACCAGCGGCCGGGGCCGCAGCGGCAGCATCACCAGCCGGGTGGGGTCGAGCGTCTCGTCGCCACCGGGGAAGAACAGCGGCATCACCGCCCAGCCCAGCGCCAGCACGGCCGTCAGCAGCACGACCACGGCGTCGACGTGCGCGTGCCAGCGCAGCGCGATCAGCCCGAGCAGCTGCAGGGCCCCGAACAGCAGCACGACCACGGCGGACGCCACGTACGCGGCCCGCCGGCCCCCGGACTGCCGCAGTCCGTTCTTCAGCAGCGACAGCTTCAGCCGTACGACGGTCCCGGTGATGTCGCCCGTCATCGCGCGCCGCCGCCCAGCCAGTCCAGATCGGTACCGGCGTCGCGGCCGCCCGCACCGACGAGCTGGAGGAACGCCTGCTGCAGCGAGGGGGCTTCGCCGCGGACCTCGGCGAGGGGGCCGTGGGCGCGGATACGGCCGGCGGCCATCACGGCGACCCAGTCGCACAGGGACTCGACGAGTTCCATGACGTGGGAGGAGAAGACGACGGTGGCGCCGGAGGCCGTGTACCGCTCCAGTACGCCCCGGATGATCTGCGCGGACACCGGGTCCACGCCCTCGAACGGCTCGTCGAGGAAGAGCACTTCGGGATTGTGCAGCAGCGCGGCGGCGAGCCCGATCTTCTTGCGCATACCGGTCGAGTAGTCGACGACGAGCTTGTGCTGGGCGCCGGCCAGGTCGAGCACGTCGAGCAGTTGTGTGGCCCGCTTGTCGACCTCGGCGCCGGGCAGTCCGCGCAACCGGCCGGAGTAGGCGAGCAGTTCCCTGCCGGACAGCCGCTCGAAGAGCCGCAGCCCTTCCGGCAGCACCCCGATCCGCGCCTTGACGGCCACCGGATCGCGCCACACGTCATGCCCGACGACCTCGACGGTCCCCTGATCGGGCCTGAGCAGCCCGGTCACCATGGAGAGGGTGGTCGTCTTGCCGGCCCCGTTGGGCCCCACCAGTCCGATGAACTTCCCCGCGGGCAGCTCCAGATCGATCCCGGCAACGGCAACCTGCTGCCCGAACCGTTTCCAGAGACCCTGTACGCGTACGGCGGCTGACGTCATGCATGAACCCTACGGTCAGGTCACCGGTCCCGACCGCACGCATAGGCAAGCGGGGAGATCAGCTCCTCCGCGTCCGGCAGCCACCGGTTGGCGGGGGTGGGCCGGCAGGCCCACTGCACGGCTCCCCGGGATCCGTACCGTGTGGGGGGCGCGGCCACGTACGCCCCCTCGCCCAGCGCGAGCAGATCGAGGGAGGACGGGGACCAGCCGAGCTTGCGTACCAGGTCGGGGACCTTCGCCGACGCACCCGGCAGCACGAAGAAGTGCATCCGGCGGTCCGGCGTCAACGTCACGGGACCCAGCGTCAACTCCATGCGCTCCATGCGGGCGAGCGCCAGGAACCCGGCCGTCTCCGGGACGGAGATCGCGTCGAAGGTCCGCCCCGTCGGCAGCAGGATCGACGCCGTCGGCTGCTTCTGCCACATCCGGCGGGCGACGGTCGCGCTGCCCGTGGCCTGCGTCGCCCAGTCCTCACGCGCGGGATGCGCCCCCGGCGCATCGCACCCGGCCTCGCCGCAGGAGCAGTGCTGCACCCCGTCGACGGCTTCCAGCCAGGTGCCGGGGAAGACGTCCCAGTGACGCTCCTCGGCGTAGCGAACGGCGGTCTCCAGCAGCGATTCTCCGCGCTGCTTCGGGATTCGGGCTGCTTCGGGCCCCGCGATGGTCTCGTCCACGATGAACACAACTCTAGTGATCACCGGGGGTTACGCGCGCCACATGCGCGGGGGAGGGGCAACGATTCCGCATCGGGGCGCATGGGTGCACGCGTGGGGGCGCAGAGGAGGAACTCCGGTGTGAGCTGGGTAGCCAGTAGCGGGGTCGGCATCAGCTTTTACCCCGGCAATCCTCGCATGCCTCGCATTTTCGGTATGTCCGCGGGGCATTGATCTTCCCGGCTGGATCTTTTCGCCCCCCACGGCGGGGATCCGGCAGGGAAGGACACGCCAACTCGGTGCGTGGGCAGGCACCGCAGCCACAGGGGGTAGTGCCAATGGCCGCAAGGCCTCTCGTCGCGCGGCAGCCGAACGAACGGCTGCAGGCGCTCATCCAGGAGGCGGGGTGCTCGAACGCCGGGCTCGCCCGCCGGGTCAACATGTGCGGCGCCGAGCACGGCCTCGACCTGCGCTACGACAAGACGTCCGTGGCCCGTTGGCTGCGCGGACAGCAGCCGCGGGGACGGGCCCCCGCGATCATCGCGGAGGCGCTGGGCCGCAAACTCGGCCGTACGGTCACGATCGACGAGATCGGCATGGCCAACGGCAAGAACCTCGCCTCGGGTGTCGGGCTCCAGTTCTCGCCGACGGTACTGGGAGCCATCGAGCAGGTCTGCGAGCTGTGGCGCAGTGACGTCGGGCGGCGGGACTTCCTGTCCGGCTCGTCCGTCGCCGCGTCCGCGCTGGTGGAGCCGAGCCGGGACTGGCTGATCTCCTCACCGGACGCGCAGGTGGCGCGCTCGGCGGGCCCGCGCGTCGGGCAGTCCGACGTGGCGGCCGTGCGGGCGATGACCCAGGCCCTCGTGGAGCTGGACCACCAGTACGGCAGCGGGCATGTGCGCCCGGTCGTCGTGCACTACCTCAACAGCGTCGTCTCCGGGCTGCTGGCGGGGTCGTACCGGGAGGCGGTGGGCCGTGACCTGTTCGCCGCGGTCGCCCGACTCACCGAGCTCGCCGGGTACATGGCCGTCGACACCGGCCAACCGGGCCTGGCCCAGCGGTACTACATCCAGGCGCTGCGGCTCGCGCAGGCGGCGGGCGACCGGGGGTACGGCGGCTATGTGCTGGCCGCCTCCATGAGCCACCTCGCCGCGCAGCTCGGAAACCCGCGGGAGATCGCGCAGTTGGCGCGGGCGGCGCAGGAGGGGGCGCGGGGGCGCGTCACCCCGCGCGCGGAGGCGATGTTCCTCGCGGCGGAGGCACGCGGGCACGCCCTGATGGGCGACGCGCGGGCGGCCCAGCTGGCGTCCGGGCGGGCGGTGAGCGCGCTGGAGGCGGCCGACGCCGAGTCCGGGGACGACCCGGCGTGGATCACCCACTTCGACGAGGCGTATCTGGCCGACGAGTTGGCGCACTGCCACCGCGACCTCGGACAGGCCGAGGCGGCCGCGCGGTGCGCGCAGGAGTCGCTGGCCGGGCTGCCGGAGACGAAGGCGCGCAGGCGGGCCATCGGATACGTGCTGCTGGCCACCGCGCAGGTGCAGCAGCGCGAGATCGAACAGGCCTGCAACACCGGCCTCAAGGCGGTCGAGTTGCTGGAGACCCTGCGCTCCAACCGGGGCGCCGAGTACCTGGAGGACTTCCAGCAGCGGCTCGAGCCGTACCGGGAGGAGCCGGTGGTGCGGGAGTTCGGTGCGCGGATGGAGTTGCAGGCGGCGGCGTGAGGGCGGGCGACCGGCCGGTTCCGAGCGGGTGAAGCTGCGGGAAACGGCCGGTTGCCGTGCGGATTCGCGCGCGCGGTGGACATAAGGAGCGTGCTGCGGAGCGATTCTGTTACCGCTGTCACAGGTAAGGAGGTTGAGGCCTGAGCTGCGTGGCACCCGGCTCGGGGGACCCGGTAGCGTGAGCCGACGATTCACAAGGTCCCCCATTTGTAGGAGTCCCGGTGACGCAGAGTGGACAGGGCGAGAAGCCCTCGCCGCGCGAAGCGCGCGAAGGCATCGTGCTGCCCTCCGACGGCGGCGAACCCTTGCTCCCGGGCATGCTGAACGCCCAGCCCGCGGCACCGGGCGGTCACACCGGTTCCCACGGCGGCTCCTCCGCCCCGCAGCCGGCCGCCCCGCAGCCGGCCGGCCCGCAGACCCCGGCCGCGGCCCCGCCCGGCGGCCAGTCCTGGGGCACGCCCTGGGGCCCCGACCAGCACCAGACCCCGGCACCGCCCGCGGCCCAGTCCTGGCCGAGCCCGCCGGACCAGTCCTGGGCGGCCCCCGACCAGTGGACCACCTCCACCTCCCAGCCCCTGCCGCCGGCCGACGACGGCTACGGCACCCCCGCCGGCTCCGGCGGCTTCAGCGCCCCCCTGCCCCCCGCGGCCGACGAAGGGGCGACCCAGTACATACCGCCGGTCACCGGATCCGGTATGCCCGCCGGCGCGCCCGTGCCCGGCAGTGAAGGCGCCACCCAGTTCCTGCCGCCCGTCCCGGCGAGCGGCGACGAGGCCGCGACCCAGTACATCCCGCCGGTCGGCCCGGGCGCGCTGCCGCCCGAGGTCGGTGGGCCGACGGGAGCCGGGACGACCGGGTTCCCGGGGCACGCCCCGCAGACGGGGACCGGAGCGGCCGGGTTCCCGGGACACGGCGCGCAGGCGCACGACCCGCAGGCAGGGACGGGCGCGGCCGGGTTCGCGGGGCACGGCCCGCAGACGCACGCCCCGCACCCGGCCGCCGGTCCGGACGCGCAGCCCACGCAGTACCTGCCGCCCGCGGGGGCCGGGCCCATGCCCGCCGCCGGTCCGGACGCGCAGCCCACGCAGTTTCTGCCGCCTGTGACCGATCAGGCCCCCTACGGTGCCCAGCCCGGCGGGGACCGGCAGCCGCCCGCCGAGTTCGACAACCTGTTCCGCAGCGGCCCGGGCGGTGACAGCCCGGCCGGGGCGACCCAGCACCTGCCCCGCTACGAGCAGCCCCCCGCCGCCCAGCCGCCGTACGGGCAGCAGCCTGCGCCCTCGTACGGCCGGCAGGCGCCCCAGCCGGCGTACGGCCAGCAGCCCCCCGCCTCCTACCCGCCGTCGCAGGAGGCGCGCGGGGGCCGTGGCCGGTCGAAGGTGCCGCTCATCGCGGCCGTCGGCATCGGCATCGTGGTGATCGGCGTCGGGGCCGGCGCGATGCTCGGCGGAGGTGGCGGCGGCAAGGACAAGAACCAGACCGTCTCCGCCACCGCGCCCGCGTCGGGCGGATCCTCGGCGTCCGCGGCGGACCCCGCGAAGCAGCAGGCCGTCGCCCTGGACAAGCTGCTGTCCGACAGCGGCAACAGCCGGGCCTCGGTGATCAGCGCGGTCGCCGACGTGAAGGCGTGCCGGAACCTGGACGGAGCGGCCTCGGACCTGCGCGACGCCGCCAAGCAGCGCACCCAGCTGGTCACCAGCCTCTCCGGCCTGTCCGTCGACAAGCTGCCGAACCACGCCGAGCTGACCGCCGCCCTCACCCGGGCCTGGCAGGCGTCCGCGGCGGCCGACAACCACTACGCGGCCTGGGCCGACCAGGTCGGCGGCAACAAGAAGGGCTGCAAGAAGGGCCAGGCCCGCACCACGGGTCAGACCGCGGCCGGCAACCGCGCGAGCGGCACCGCCAGCCAGCAGAAGGCCGAGGCGGCCGATCTGTGGAACGCGATCGCGAAGACCTACGGCCTGACCCAGCGCCGGCCGACCCAGCTGTGAGCGAGCGGCGCGCGGGTCAGTCGACCCGCGCGTCCTGCAGCGCCCTCGACGTGTCCACGAAGCCCTTGCGCGCCGCCACCAGCTGACCCTGCCTGACGACCTGGAGGGTGACGTCGGTGTTGACGACACGGGAGAAACCGATGCTCGCCAGGGGACCCTGGGTGCCCCACCGCAGGGTCGGCGTGAGATCGCCGGTGGAGACCCTCAGCCCGTCGTCCAGGGCCCGGCGGATCGCGTCGGAGGTCACGTCGCCGCCGCCGAGCGACTGGACCACCTTGGTGAGCACGGTGTAGGCGATCCAGGTCGTCTGCACCCCGGCGTCCGCGGCGTCGATCCGGTTGTCCCCGAAGGCCTGCTCGCTGATCACCTTCTTCATCGCGTCCCAGCGCGGGTCGCCGGCCGGCGGGTACCAGCCGGTGATGTACGCACCCTCGTACGGGCCCCGCTGCGCGCCGGACTCGTTGATGGCCGTCTGGTCGACGCTGTCCAGGGTGGCCGCGGTGCGCACCGCGGGACGGCCCTGGCGGGCCCGCTGGAAGGAGTCCATGAAGGTGCTGGTGCCGTCCCCGAGCGAGGGGATGACGCACCCCTTCTTCGTGGGGTCGCCGGTCGCGGCGTCCAGCGCGTCGGCCGCCGGCTGCGTGTACTCGGTGGTGTCCTCCGCCGCCCGCTGGTCGATGGCCGGCTTGTGCCCGCCCGCCCCGAGCCCCGCGTCGAGCATGGGCGGCAGCTCGTCGCCCGCGATGGTGTCGGCGCGTACCAGCGCCACGGGGCCGCAGGTCGTGGCGAGCTCCTTGCCGAGGCCGGCCAGCAGCGTGGGCTGCCCGCCGTTGACCGGGTAGGACAGCGGACTGGTGAACTCGGCGGTGGTGACGCCGTACCCGCCTATGTACGGGATGCCGGCGCCCTCCAGGTCGGGCAGGTAGGAGTCGCCGAACTGACTGTAGGAACCGACGACGGCGACGACCCCGGCCTTCACGGCGTCGCGGGCGCACTTGGCGGCGGCCACGCTGTCGTTGTGGTCGTTGCAGGTCAGGACCTTCAGCTTGCGGCCGTTGATACCGCCCTTGGCGTTGATCCAGCGGGCGTAGGCCTGGGCGAAGGCGGGCATGCCGGGCTTGTTGGTGGCGCTGGTGTCCTGCGGGGCCCAGGTCATGACGGTGATCGGGTCATCCCCGCCGCCCCCCGTGGCACCGGGGATGACCCCGCATCCTGCGACGAGGGACGCGCACGCGGCCAGGGCCCCCGCCATGCGGACGGTTGCTCTGACGGGCCGGTTGAGTGTGGGGAGGAAGGTGCTGCGGGTGCGTCGCCTGCCGGTCATGGGCACACACGCTTCCGCCACATCCGTAACCCGGGGGTGACCCTCGGTTATCGAGTGGTGACGCGAAGGTGAATTACGGGGGCCGGAGAGGGGCCCGATGAGAAGAACGTACGATCAGTGACCGTGCAAGGTACGGAGAACCCTTCCCGACGCGGGCGTCGCTCATCCACCATGGGCGGCATGCCACTGAACGACATGCCGTGGTGGCGCTGGCGCAGCAATGTGCGCTCCGCGCTGCACATGCTCTCCGACCCGGTGTTCCAGCAGAACGTCTGGCTGGCCGGGGTCGACGGGTACGGGGACGTCACCGACGCCGTGTACCGGCTGGTCGAGGACACCTGGCTGGACAACTGGTCCGCCGAGAAGTACGTCGGCACGATCTTCCGCGACTCGCAGGAGGCGGCCCTCGTCGACACCGCGGTGCTGCGGGTGCTGCGGATCATGCACCAGGTCGGCCCGGACGCCCCGGTCTCCGTGTACATGGAGAACGCCGGGTGGCCGGACGCGGTGCGGGCGGCGCGGGACGCGCACGTGCGGATGGCGATGGCCGACGGCGAGGACCCGGACACGCCGCCGCGCACCCTGGAGCTGCTGCGGATCATGACGCGGTCCGCGTGACGGACGCGGGTCCGCCCGGCGGCCCGCTCGTGGGACCATGGCGGGCATGAACGAGCAGTCCACCCGAACCGAGGCGACCCCCGCCGACCAGTACGTCCTCACGCTCTCCTGCCCTGACAAGAAGGGCATCGTGCACGCCGTGTCGAGCTATCTCTTCATGACCGGCTGCAACATCGAGGACAGCCAGCAGTTCGGCGACCACGACACGGGTCTGTTCTTCATGCGCGTCCACTTCTCGGCGGACGCCCCGGTCACGGTGGACAAGCTGCGGGCGAGCTTCGCGGCGATCGGTGACTCCTTCCACATGGACTGGCAGATCAACGAGGCCGACGAGAAGATGCGGATCGTGCTCATGGTCAGCAAGTTCGGGCACTGCCTGAACGACCTGCTGTTCCGGGCGCGGATCGGGGCGCTGCCGGTGGAGATCGCGGCAGTGGTGTCCAACCACACGGACTTCGCGGAGCTGGTGGGGTCGTACGACATCCCCTTCCACCACATTCCGGTGACGCGGGAGACGAAGGCCGACGCGGAGGCGCGGCTGCTGGAGATCGTCCGCGAGAACGACGTGGAGCTGGTGGTTCTGGCCCGCTACATGCAGGTGCTGTCGGACGACCTGTGCAAGCAGCTCAGCGGGCGGATCATCAACATCCATCACTCCTTCCTGCCGAGCTTCAAGGGCGCGAAGCCGTACCACCAGGCTCATGCGCGGGGTGTGAAGCTGATCGGGGCGACGGCGCACTATGTGACCGCCGACCTGGACGAGGGGCCGATCATCGAGCAGGAGGTCGAGCGGGTGGGTCACGACGTCACACCGGACCAGCTGGTGGCGATCGGACGCGACGTGGAGTGCCAGGCGCTGGCGCGGGCCGTGAAGTGGCATGCGGAGCGGCGGATTCTGCTCAATGGGCGACGGACGGTTGTGTTCGCGTAGGGGCTCGGGCGGTTCTGGGTTCGTCGGCGGCCGCGGGCGATTCGTGGCTGGTCGCGCCCACGCGGCGGAGCCGCAAATCGCTACAGCCCCGCGCCCTGAAGGCACGTTCAGCTGAGCTCTTTTAGGGGCGCGGGGAACTGCGCGATCAGCCACGAATCACCCGCAGTCGCCAACGAATCCGCAACCAGCCCCTACATCCGGCTCAAGCTCGCCGCCGCCAACAGCACGTCCCTGATCGCCTCCCGGTCACCGACCTGACCTGCCGCCGCTTCCGCCGGAGGCACATGGCCCGCGGCCAAACGGCAGAACTCCACGCCGTCCAGGGCCACATGCGCGACCTCGAACTCCTCCGAGCCCACCGCCGCCGGGGAGTCCAGGGGGATCAGCCACTCGCCGCCGCCCGAACCCTCGATCTCCAGGCGCAGGCTGCGGCCGGGTGACCCGGCGACCCCGAGGTGGCGGCCCTCCGCGGCCGCGGCCAGCCCCGACCGCCGGCGTTCCGCCAGCACCGCGGGCAGCATGCGGGCCGCCAGGTCGATCATGCGGTGCAGATGACGCGGGGACGGCGGCTCGTACGGGTAGTCGACCGCCTCGGCGATGTCCTCCGCGTGCACCCAGCACTCGAACGCGCGGTCCAGCATCGCGTCGTGCAGCGGCAGTTCGAAGTCGCCGTACGAGACGGCCAGCCGGGCGGAGCCCGAGCCGCCGGTGAAGGAGACGGTGCGCACGAGGTCGTGGGTCTGCTCGCGCCACGGCGCCCTGATGCCCCGGGTCGGCGGGAAGTGCGAGGTGCGCCAGTACGCCTCGGTGCGCGCCGCCGGGGTGGGGCCCTCGGCGACGATCTCGCCGAGGGGGTCCTCCAGGCCGAGCGCGACCGCGACGAGCCCGTCGACGGAGAGGAGATGGGCGATGACCCCGGCGACCGTCGTACGGCGGCTCTCCGCCCCGTCGCCCTCGAACCACCGCAGCCGTACGGGGGCGTGCCACTCGGCGTCGCCTATGTCCTGCAGCAGGGCGTCGAGCCGGGCCGTCTCCGCGTCGTACGGCGCCGCCCACTCGGGCACCGGGATGCGCGGAGGCCGCCGGCCGAGGCAGCCCGCCAGGACGCGGGTGCGCAGCGCGGGGTCCAGGTCGAGGCTCTCCGGCGGGTGCAGCAGGCCCACGGCCTCACGCAGCCGCCGTGCCTCGTCCGCGCAGGTGCCGCAGCCGCCCAGGTGTTCCTCGACGGCCGCCGTCTCCTCCGCCGAGCACGCGGCCAGCGCCCAGGCGCCGAGCAGCGACTTCAGCACCTGATGCTCCAGCACGACCGGCACCGCGACCGGCGCGGGCAACGGCAGCTCCCCGTCCTCGACGGAGGCCCGGGGCATGGGTATCCGCGGCGCGGCGGCACCCTCCGCGGCTGTGCCGCTTCCCGGTTCACGCTTCGCGTCCGTGCCGTTCCCGTCGCCCGGCTGCTCCTGCTCCTGCTTCTCCTCCCCGTTTCCGGAAAGCTTCCGGTGTTCGGCGTCGCCGTTGTCGTCGTACTCCTCGAAGTCGCTCACACCGCACTCCCGGGTTCGGGCGGGGTGCCGGTGTCGTGGGCCGTGGACAGGAGTTGGAGGCCCAGGCGGAGGCGGCGGCGGGCCTCGTCCTCGGTGACGCCGAGGTCGGCGGCGGTCTGGCGGTAGTCACGGCGCTGGAAGTAGGCGAGGTCCAGCGCGGCACGCAGCGGAGAGGGCATGGAGGTGACGATGTAGTCGGCACGGGCGGCGACCGAGGCGCGCCGGACCCTGCGTTCCAGTTCCTCGGGCGAGCCGCCGGTGCCCTGGGCCAGCGCGGCGGTCTCCGTGGCGCGCAGCCGCTGCACGGCCAGGCGGTGGGTCAGCGTGGCGACCCAGGTGCGCAGCGGCCCCTCCTTGGGGTCGTAGCGCTCGGGGTGCTCCCAGACATGGACGAAGACGTCACGCGTGATGCCGTCGGCGGCGCTCTCGTCACCGAGGACGCGGTGGGCGAGGCCGTGCACGAGCGAGGCGAACCGGTCGTAGAGCTCGCCGAGCGCGGCCGCCTCACCGCGTGCCAGTCGCTGCTGCATCTTGCGGTCCCAGCGGGGCGGTGCGTCCTTCTTCGCCATGCGGCCCCCCTCACCCGTGTTCTCGCCTGTGCCCAGCGTGCGCCCACCGTCTTCTCGAATGTAGTCGGCACCCATGTCGGCGCACGCCCCTTTGTCGCAATGCGCGCCCCCGAGAGAGCCGCAGGTGATAGTGGGCGTTCGCCTACCCGGTGCAGAACTGATCGAACAGGATCGAAGGCGACTAAAACAAGCCTCTTTCGATCGCTTTCCGTTTTCGTCGCGGAGTTTGCGGGCAATGCCGCTGGGCAGCCGCGCTGCAAGGAAGCGTAGGGACGGCTTCCGTTTGCGGGGGGCCGGCGAGCGAAGGGCATGGTGGTGACGTTTCATGTGACCGGCGACGAGCAGGGCGACTGGGCCGTGCTGCGTGTGTCGGGCGAGCTGGACCTGGTGTCGTCCCCGGTGCTGCGGCAGCGGGTGCACGACGCGGTGGCCGAGGGCCGCCACAGTCTCGTCCTGGACCTCTCCGAGGTGTTCTTCTGCGACTCCAGCGGCGTCGGCGTGCTGATCGCCGCCCGCCGGCTCTTCCGCTCCTGCCACGGCAACCTGCGCCTCATACTCCCGGCGCAGGGCGCGGTCGACGGCTCCCATGTCAACCGGGTCCTGGGCGCCCTCGGGGTGCGTCGCCTGTTCGACGTGTACGCCGGTCTGGACGAGGCCGTCACCGAGGAGGCCGGCCCGCTCTCGGCGTAGGCGCCACCGGGTGTCATGGGTTGTCACGGATGTCACGGGACGTCACGGGGGGTCATGGCATGTCACCGGGTGATGGGGATGTCACCGGGTCATTGCCACACGGTTGTCCCGGAATTCACCCGGTCCTGGCACAAGTGCCGCTCCACCGCGCCCCGGCGGGCCCGCTCGTCGTACGCTCCGTCCAGATATATGCACCCGACGCGAGTAAGGCGGCCTGAGAAGACATGGTCAGCAGCGAGTACGAGCGCAGGATCGCCGCCCGGTTCGCCACCTTCGACCAGGACGGCAACGGCTACATCGACCGCGAGGACTTCGGCACGGCGGCCAAGGCGCTGCTCGCCGAGTTCGCCGTCGCGGCCCGCTCCGACAAGGGGCAGGCGCTGTACGCCGGCGCGGAGGCGTTCTGGCAGGGCATGGCCGGGATAGCGGACCGGGACGGCGACCAGCGCATCACGCGTGAGGAGTTCGTCACCGGCGCGGTCAAGCGGCTGCGGGACAACCCCGAGCGGTTCGCCGAGATCGCCCGCCCCTTCCTGCACGCGGCGATCGCCGTGGCCGACACGGACGGCGACGGGGCCGCCACCGTCGCCGACACCGCGCGCGTGCTGCGGGTCCTCGGGGTCGACCAGGCCGTCGCCGAGGCGGCCGCAGCCGGCCTCGACGGCGACGGCGACGGCAGGGTGGGAGAGGCCGAGATCGTCCCGGCGTTCGCCCGCTACTTCACGGTGCCCGAGTAGCGCTCCCGGCCACCGCGGTCCCCGAGTAGCGCTCGCGCAGCTTGTACTTGAGCACCTTCCGCAGCGTCTCGTTGCGTGGGAGGGCGTCCACCACCTCCAGCTGTTCCGGCAGTTTGTGCACGGACAGCCCTTCCGCGCGCAGGTACGACGTCATGGCGGCCAGGGTCAACTCCTCGGCCCCGGGCGCCCGTTCGACGACCGCGCACACCCGCTCGCCGCGCTCGGCGTCCGGCAGCCCGATCACGGCGACGTCCCCGACCGCCGGATGCGCGGCCAGCAGATCCTCGATCTCCTTCGCGGAGATGTTCTCGCCCTTGCGGATGATCACGTCCTTCAGCCGCCCGGTGAGCACCAGATGCCCGCTGTCCTTCACGAACCCCAGGTCCCCGGTACGCAGGAACCCCTCCTCGTCGAAGACTTCCGCCGTCTGCGCGGGGTCAAGATAGCCCTGGCACACCGCCTCCCCGCGCAGCCGCACCTCCCCGTCGACGACCCGTATCTCCATCCCCTCCGGCGGCCGTCCCTCGGTGGTCGCGAGATTCTCCACGGTGTCGTCCGGCGCCCCCATGGTGATCATCGGCACCTCGGTCATGCCGTACCCGTGGGTGAGCTGCACGCCCATCTCCCGTACGACGGCGTGGTACACCTCCGGCGGCTTGGGCGCCCCGCCGCCCGCGAGCAGCCGCAGCGTGGGTATCACCTTGCGCCCCGGCTGTTTGCGCTGCTCGGCGAGGAACATCGAGTAGAAGGCCGTGGACCCGCCCGCCACCGTCACCCCGTGCCGGCGATAGCCCTCCAGCGCGTCCGGCAGCGCGAACTGCTCGAACATCACCGCCGGGAAGCCGTACAGCAGCAGCATCACCGTGTAGTCGGGCCCGGCGATGTGCGCGTAGGGGAAGGCCATCGAGCCCACGTCGTCGGCCGACAGGCGCAGGGCGTGGGCCAGGCACGAGCCGCCCGCGATCAGTGAACGGTCGGTGTGCAGCACGCCCTTGGGGTCGGAGGTCGTGCCGGAGGTCCAGTAGATCCAGCGCACGGAGGTGCCCTCGGCGGGCGGCGGGGGCAGCACGTCCGGGGCGCCGTCCGGCAGGTCGTCGTACGCCTCGAAGACACCCTTGGCGCCGAGCCGCCGGGCCATCTCCGTGTGGTCGAATCCGCGCCAGGTGCCCGGCACGGCGAAGAACTCCGCCTTCGACTCCCGTAGCGCGAAGCCGACTTCGCGGTCCCGGTAGAAGGGGATGACCGGCGTCTGCACGGCGCCCAGGCGGGCCAGTGCGAAGGAGAGCAGGGCCGTCTCGATCCGGGTCGGCAGCTGCCAGGCGACCACCGTGCCGGGGCGCACACCCATGTCGTACAGACCGGCCGCCACGCGCTCGGCCCGGGTGCGCAGATCGCCGAAGGTCAGCGTGCGGTCGTCCTGGAGGAGCACGGGCCGCTCGGGGGTGAGCCGTGCGCGGCGCTCCACCAGCTCCCACAACGTCCGGGAGGAACTCAGGGTGTGCGGGGTCTCGGTCATGTCTGCCCCCTGCCTTGGCTGACGACTCGTCAGGTGACATGCTATCTGACGGGTCATCAGATACGTACCGTCCGGCGGAGGGGAACCATGACCGAACTGCCCCGCATCATCAGCGTCGACGACCATGTGATCGAGCCCGCGCACCTCTTCGACACGTGGCTGCCGGCCAAGTACCGGGACCGGGGGCCGCAGCCGCTGACCGCGGGGATCGGTGAACTCGCCTACGTGGGCGGCAAGTACCAGATCACGATGGACCCGGAGGGCCCGCCGACGGACTGGTGGATCTACGAGGACCTCAAGTTCCCGTACAAGCGCAACATCGCCGCCGTCGGCTTCGACCGCGACGAGATGACCCTGGAGGGCATTACCCGGGAGCAGATGCGGCGCGGCTGCTGGGACCCGAAGGCGCGCCTCGAGGACATGGACCTCAACCACGTCGAGGCCAGCCTCTGCTTCCCGTCCTTCCCGCGCTTCTGCGGGCAGACCTTCGCCGAGGCGCACGACAAGGAGGTCGCGCTGGCCTGCGTGCGCGCCTACAACGACTGGATGGTCGAGGAGTGGTGCGGCGACAGCGGCGGCCGGCTCATCCCGCTGTGCCTGATCCCCCTGTGGGACGTCGACCTGGCGGTCGCGGAGATCCGGCGCAACGCCGCGCGCGGGGTGCGCGCGGTGACCTTCTCCGAGATCCCCACCTACCTCGGGCTGCCGTCCATCCACTCCGGCTACTGGGACCCGTTCTTCGCGGTCTGCCAGGAGACGGGGACGGTCGTCAACATGCACATCGGCTCGTCCTCGCAGATGCCGGCCGCCTCCCCCGACGCCCCGCCCGCCGTACAGGCCGCGCTGAGCTTCAACAACGCGATGGCCTCGATGATGGACTACCTCTTCAGCGGCGTCCTGGTGAAGTTCCCGACGCTCAAACTCGCCTACTCCGAGGGGCAGATGGGCTGGATCCCGTACGCCCTGGAACGCGCCGACGACGTCTGGGAGGAACACCGCGCCTGGGGCGGGGTGCGCGACACGATCCCCGAGCCGCCGTCGACGTACTACTACCGGCAGATCTACTGCTGCTTCTTCCGCGACAAGCACGGGGTCGCCTCGCTGGACGTGGTGGGCCGCGACAACGCCACCTTCGAGACCGACTACCCGCACGTCGACTCGACCTTCCCGCACACCAAGGAGGTCGCCCTCGACCATGTGAAGGGCCTCGACGACGAGACGATCCACAAGCTGATGCGGGGCAACGCGATCCGCATGCTGGGCCTGGACCTCGACCGCTGATGGACCTGTCGTACACGCCCGAGGAGGAGGAGTTCCGGGCGCGGCTGCGCGAATGGCTCACGAAGGTGCTGCCCACGCTGCCCGCGAAGCCGTCCCCGGACGACTGGCCCGCCCGCCGGGCCTACGACCTCGGCTGGCAGCGGATGCTGTACGACGCCGGGTACGCCGACGTCCACTGGGACGCCTCGCCGACGGTCCGGCTCATCTTCCTGGAGGAGACCGAGAGGGCCGGCGCGCCCTACGTCGGCGCGAACTTCGTGGGCCTGCTGCACGCCGGGCCCACCATCGCCGCCGAGGGCACGGACGAACAGCGGGCGCGGTGGCTGCCGCCGATCCTGCGCGGGGAGGAGGTCTGGTGCCAGGGCTTCAGCGAACCGGACGCCGGCTCCGACCTCGCGTCCCTGCGGACGCGTGCGCGCAGGGACGGCGACGACTACGTGGTGAACGGGTCCAAGATCTGGACGTCCCACGCCGAAGTCGCCGACTGGTGCGAACTGTTGGTGCGCACGGACGCGGAGGCGCCGAAACACCGGGGCATCAGCTGGCTGGCCATGCCGATGGACGCGCCGGGGGTCACCGTGCGGCCGTTGCGGACCCTCGCCGGGTCCGCCGAGTTCGCCGAGGTGTTCCTCGACGACGTGCGGGTGCCTGTGGCGAACCGGGTGGGGGACGAGAACGACGGATGGCGGGTCACGATGGTCACGCTGTCCTTCGAGCGCGGCACCGCGTTCGTGGGCGAGGTCGTCGCCTGCCGGCGAGTGCTCGGTGACCTCGCCGACGAGGCACGGCGCAACGGGCGTTGGGACGACCCGGTGGTGCGACGGCGGCTGGGGCGGCTGAACGCGGAGTTCCGGGCGCTGTGGCGGCTCACGCAGTGGAACGTCAGCGAGGCGGAGGCCTCCGGCGGGGTGCCGGGGG
>NZ_WVUG01000191.1 GCF_017614965.1 Streptomyces griseorubiginosus
CCGCAGCGTGCCGCGCAGGTACCGGGGTTCCCCCGTCCACCCGGGGCGGGGGAACCCCGGTACCTGCGCGGCACGCTGCGGACATGCAGTACGTTCGGGTCATGTCCCAGCCCGCCAGGTCCTCACGTACACCAGCCACGCCCGACGCGCCGGAAAGTGCCGCAGGCAGCCGCGCCGCCGCCCAGCGGCTCAAGATGCGCCGAGAACTGGCGGCCGCGGCCATGGAGTTGTTCGCGACCAAGGGGTACGAGGCGACCACGGTCGACGAGATCGCCGCGGCGGCCGGGGTCGCCCGCCGCACCTTCTTCCGCCACTTCCGCTCCAAGGAAGAGGCGATCTTCCCCGACCACGACGACACGCTGATCCGCGCCGAGGCGGTGCTCAACGCGGCCCCGGCGCACGAGCACCCGCTCGACACGGTGTGCCGCGGGATCAAGGAAGTCATGCGGATGTACGCGGCCCGGCCGGAGATCTCGGTCGCCCGCTACAAGCTCACGCGTGAGGTGCCCACCCTGCGCGAGGCGGAGATCGCGTCGGTGGCCCGCTACGAGCGCCTCTTCACCCGCTATCTCCTCGGCCACTTCGACGAGCACGCGCACGACGACGACGCCAACGACGACCCGCTGCTCGCTGAGGTCGCCGCGTCCGCCGTGGTCACCGCCCACAACCACGTGCTGCGGCGCTGGCTGCGGGCCGGCGGCCAGGGCGACGTGGAGGCGCAGCTGGACCACGCCTTCGCGATCGTGCGCAAGACGTTCGGCACGGGCATCGGAGCGGGCCGCTCCACGGCACCCGAGCCGGCCCCCTCCCCCGCGTCGGTCTCCGCACAGGGCGAGGTCCTGGTCACCGTGGCGCGCACCGACGCCCCGCTGGACGAGGTCATGCGGACCATCGAGCAGGCGCTGAAGGAGCGCTGAGCGCCCGGACGACTGTGACGACGGCCACCCTTCGGGGTGGCCGTTTTGGCATGTCAGGGCCCGTTTTCAGGCACATTTCAAGTGGCGTTCGATCGATCATCGCTCATTTGTTACGTAAAGATTTCATCTGAGAGCACATTCATGGCACTCAGTGCCTTGTCACCTGACACGCGGTGTCATACGTTGATGGAGTCCGGGCTGTCCCCGGCAGGCCCACCGCCTGCTCGCCCGGCGCCTGCGTCACAGGCAACCTCCCGCGCCACAAAGCGCTGCCGAAGCACCACCGCCGAACCGACGGCACTTCCCGAAACCCTCAGCAGCACACCGACGTAACCCTCAGCGTCCCTCCCTCAGGACGCCCATCGCCGGAGGCAACACCGTGACCGTGAAGGACATCCTGGACGCGATCCAGTCGCCGGACTCGACGCCCGCCGACTTCGCCGCCCTGCCGCTCCCCGAGTCGTACCGCGCGATCACCGTGCACAAGGACGAGACGGAGATGTTCGCGGGCATGCAGACCCGCGACAAGGACCCGCGCAAGTCGCTCCACCTGGACGAGGTTCCGCTGCCGGAGCTCGGCCCGGGCGAGGCCCTGGTGGCCGTGATGGCCTCCTCGGTCAACTACAACTCCGTGTGGACCTCGATCTTCGAGCCCCTGTCGACCTTCGGGTTCCTGGAGCGCTACGGCAAGGTCAGCGAGCTCACCAAGCGCCACGACCTGCCGTACCACATCATCGGTTCCGACCTCGCGGGCGTCGTCCTGCGCACCGGCCCCGGCGTCAACGCCTGGCGGCCCGGTGACGAGGTCGTCGCGCACTGTCTGTCGGTCGAGCTGGAGTCCAGCGACGGCCACAACGACACCATGCTCGACCCCGAGCAGCGCATCTGGGGCTTCGAGACCAACTTCGGCGGCCTCGCCGAGATCGCCCTGGTCAAGTCCAACCAGCTGATGCCCAAGCCGGGCCACCTGTCCTGGGAGGAGGCCGCCGCTCCGGGCCTGGTCAACTCCACCGCCTACCGCCAGCTGGTCTCCCGCAACGGCGCCGGCATGAAGCAGGGCGACAACGTCCTGATCTGGGGCGCGAGCGGCGGCCTGGGCTCGTACGCCACCCAGTTCGCGCTGGCCGGCGGCGCCAACCCGATCTGTGTCGTCTCCAGCCCCGAGAAGGCGGACATCTGCCGCTCGATGGGCGCCGAGAACGTCATCGACCGCAACGCCGAGGGCTACCGGTTCTGGAAGGACGAGCAGACCCAGGACCCGAAGGAGTGGAAGCGCTTCGGCAAGCGCATCCGCGAACTGACCGGCGGCGAGGACATCGACATCGTCTTCGAGCACCCCGGCCGCGAGACCTTCGGCGCGTCCGTCTTCGTCACCCGCAAGGGCGGCACCATCACCACCTGCGCCTCCACCTCGGGCTACATGCACGAGTACGACAACCGCTACCTGTGGATGTCGCTGAAGCGGATCATCGGCTCGCACTTCGCCAACTACCGCGAGGCCTGGGAGGCCAACCGGCTCATCGCGAAGGGCAAGATCCACCCGACGCTCTCCAAGGTCTACTCCCTTCAGGACACCGGGCAGGCCGCCTACGACGTGCACCGCAACCTCCACCAGGGCAAGGTCGGCGTGCTGTGCCTGGCCCCCGAGGAGGGCCTCGGCGTGCGCGACGAGGAGATGCGCGCCAAGCACGTCGACGCCATCAACCGCTTCCGCAACGTCTGAGACACCCGGGGTCATAGATGACTGAGCGTCACAACGCCGAAGGCAGGCGGGAGAAGGACCGGCCGTGGCTGATGCGCACGTACGCCGGGCATTCCACCGCCGAGGCGTCCAACGAGCTGTACCGGCGCAACCTCGCCAAGGGGCAGACGGGCCTCTCCGTGGCCTTCGACCTGCCGACGCAGACCGGTTACGACTCCGACCACATCCTCGCCCGCGGCGAGGTGGGCCGGGTCGGCGTGCCGATCGCGCACCTCGGTGACATGCGCCGGCTGTTCCAGGACATCCCCCTGGAGCAGATGAACACCTCGATGACGATCAACGCCACCGCCATGTGGCTGCTGGCGCTCTACCAGGTCGTCGCCGAGGAGCAGGGTGCCGACATCACCAAGCTCCAGGGCACGACCCAGAACGACATCGTCAAGGAATACCTGTCGCGGGGGACCCATGTCTTCCCGCCGGGGCCCTCACTCCGGCTGACGACGGACATGATCGCGTACACGGTCTCCCACATACCGAAGTGGAACCCGATCAACATCTGCAGCTACCACCTGCAGGAGGCGGGCGCCACGCCGGTCCAGGAGATCGCGTACGCGATGTCCACCGCGATCGCGGTTCTCGATGCCGTACGCGACTCAGGGCAGGTCCCCGAGGAGAAGTTCGGGGACGTCGTGGCCCGTATCTCCTTCTTCGTGAACGCGGGTGTCCGCTTCATCGAGGAGATGTGCAAGATGCGGGCGTTCGGGCGGATCTGGGAGAAGATCACGCTCGAGCGGTACGGCATCGAGAACCCCAAGCAGCGCCGCTTCCGGTACGGCGTCCAGGTCAACTCCCTCGGCCTGACCGAGGCGCAGCCGGAGAACAACGTCCAGCGGATCGTGCTGGAGATGCTGGCGGTGACCCTCTCCAAGGACGCACGCGCGCGTGCCGTGCAGCTGCCGGCCTGGAACGAGGCACTGGGCCTGCCCCGCCCCTGGGACCAGCAGTGGTCGCTGCGCATCCAGCAGGTGCTCGCCCACGAGAGCGACCTGCTGGAGTACGAGGACATCTTCGAGGGCTCGAAGGTGATCGAGGCGAAGGTCGGCCGGCTGGTCGAGGACTCCCTCGCCGAGATCGAGCGGATCCAGGAGATGGGCGGTGCGATGGCCGCCGTCGAGTCCGGCTACCTCAAGTCGCAGCTCGTCTCCTCGCACGCCGAGCGGCGGGCGCGTATCGAGTCCGGTGAGGAGAAGATCGTCGGCGTCAACATCTTCGAGACGACCGAGCCCAACCCGCTGACCGCCGACCTCGACACGGCCATCCAGACCGTCGACCCGGCCGTCGAGGCCCGCGTGGTCAAGGCGCTGCAGCACTGGCGGGACACCCGCTACCAGCCGCCCTTCAACCACCCGCGCCCGTGCAAGGCGCTGGAGAGGCTGAAGGAGGCCGCGCGCGGTACGGACAACCTCATGGAGGCCACCCTGGAGTGCGCCCGCGCCGGGGTCACGACCGGCGAGTGGGCCGGGGCCCTGCGCGAGGTGTTCGGCGAGTACCGGGCGCCCACCGGTGTGTCCTCCGCGCCGGTCGCGGTCACCGCCGCGGAGGGCTCGGCCATGAGTGAGGTGCGTCGCAGGGTGGACGCCACCGCCCGCGACCTCGGCGTCGGCAAGCTGCGCTTCCTGGTCGGCAAGCCCGGTCTGGACGGGCACTCCAACGGCGCCGAGCAGATCGCCGTGCGGGCCCGCGACGCCGGGTTCGAGGTCGTCTACCAGGGCATTCGTCTGACGCCCGAGCAGATCGTGGACGCGGCCCTCGCCGAGGACGTGCACGCGGTCGGTCTGTCGATCCTGTCCGGCTCGCACGCCCAGCTCGTGCCGGACGTCCTGGAGCGGCTCCGTGTGGCCGGTGCCACAGATATACCCGTCATCGCCGGTGGGATCATCCCCAATGGAGATGCCGAGCAGCTCAGGGCCGCCGGCGTGGCCGCCGTCTTCACCCCTAAGGACTTCGACATCACCGGCATCATCGGCCGCATCGTCGACGAGATCCGGAAAGCGAACAAGCTCGACCCCCTGGAGGTCCCCGCATGACCGCCCACCCGTCGCCCGCCACCACCCTTGCAACGGGCGGCTCCGCCGCACACCCTTTTGACCGTCTCCGCCCGCGGCGCTCCTGCCTGGCCGTGCCGGGCAGCAACCCCCGCTTCCTGGAGAAGGCCCAGGGTCTCCCCGCCGACCAGGTCTTCCTCGACCTGGAGGACGCGTGCGCGCCGCTCGCCAAGCCCGAGGCGCGGCACACCATCGTGAAGTTCCTCAACGAGGGTGACTGGACCGGCAAGACGAGGGTCGTGCGCGTCAACGACTGGACGACCGAGTGGACGTACCGCGACGTCGTCACGGTCGTCGAGGGCGCCGGCCAGAACCTCGACTGCATCATGCTGCCCAAGGTGCAGGACGCCCAGCAGATCGTCGCCCTCGACCTGCTGCTGACGCAGATCGAGAAGTCGATGGGCTTCGAGGTCGGCAAGATCGGCATCGAGGCGCAGATCGAGAACGCGCAGGGCCTCAACAACGTCAACGAGATCGCGACGGCCTCCCAGCGCGTCGAGACGATCATCTTCGGCCCGGCCGACTTCATGGCGTCCATCAACATGAAGTCGCTGGTCGTGGGCGAGCAGCCGCCGGGCTACCCGGCGGACGCCTACCACTACATCCTGATGAAGATCCTGATGGCCGCCCGCGCCAACAACCTCCAGGCGATCGACGGCCCCTACCTCCAGATCCGCAACATCGACGGCTACCGCGAGGTCGCGCAGCGGGCCGCCGCGCTCGGCTTCGACGGCAAGTGGGTGCTGCACCCGGGCCAGGTCGAGGCGTCCAACGAGATCTTCTCGCCCTCCCAGGAGGACTACGACCACGCCGAGCTGATCCTGGACGCGTACGACTACTACACCTCCGAGGCGGGCGGCAAGAAGGGCTCGGCGATGCTGGGCGACGAGATGATCGACGAGGCCAGCCGGAAGATGGCGCTGGTCATCTCGGGCAAGGGACGCGCCGCCGGCATGCAGCGCACCAGCAAGTTCGAGATCCCGGAGGCCTGAGCGCGATGCAGTTCGGACGCACCTACGAGGAGTTCGAGGTCGGGGCGGTCTACAAGCACTGGCCCGGGAAGACGGTCACGGAGTACGACGACCACCTCTTCTGTCTCCTCACCATGAACCACCACCCGCTCCACATGGACGTCAACTATGCGGAGAACACGACGGACTTCGGCAAGAACGTCGTCGTAGGGAACTACATCTACTCGCTGCTGCTGGGCATGTCCGTGCCGGATGTGTCGGGCAAGGCGATCGCCAACCTGGAGATCGAGTCCCTGCGGCACGTGGCGCCGACCTTCCACGGCGACACGATCTACGGCGAGACGACCGTCCTCGACAAGACGCCGTCGAAGTCGAAGAACGACCGCGGGATCGTCTACGTCGAGACCAAGGGCTACAAGCAGGACGGCACGCTGGTCTGCGTGTTCCGCCGCAAGGTGATGGTGCCGACCGAGACGTACATCAAGGAGCGCGGCGGCGAGCAGCCCGGCCGCCCGGAGCTGAAGCAGCAGGAGAAGTAATGGCGCGCCTCGCCCAGACCGCAGGTCTGACGGACATCCAGCAGGAGATCCTCTCCACGGTCCGCGACTTCGTGGACAAGGAGATCATCCCGGTCGCCACCGAGCTGGAGCACCGCGACGAGTACCCGCAAGCGATCGTCGACGGTCTCAAGGAGTTGGGTCTGTTCGGTCTGATGATCCCCGAGGAGTACGGGGGTCTGGGCGAGTCGCTCCTGACGTACGCGCTCTGCGTCGAGGAGATCGCCCGCGGCTGGATGTCGGTGTCCGGCATCATCAACACGCACTTCATCGTGGCGTACATGCTCAAGCAGCACGGCACGCAGGAGCAGAAGGACCACTTCCTGCCGCGCATGGCGGCCGGCGACATCCGCGGCGCCTTCTCGATGTCGGAGCCGGGCCTCGGTTCGGACGTGTCAGCCATCACCTCCAAGGCGGTCAGGGACGGCGACGAATACGTCCTCAACGGCCAGAAGATGTGGCTCACCAACGGCGGAACGTCAAGTCTGGTCGCCGTACTCGTCCGAAGTGATGAAGGACACCCCGAGGGCACCGCGCCGCACAAGTCGATGACGACCTTCCTGGTCGAGAAGGAGCCCGGCTTCGGGGAGGTCCGTCCGGGCCTCACCATCCCCGGGAAGATCGACAAGATGGGCTACAAGGGCGTCGACACCACCGAGCTCATCATGGACGGCCTGCGGATTCCCGCCGACCGGGTGCTCGGCGGCCAGACCGGCCGAGGTTTTTACCAAATGATGGACGGCGTCGAGGTTGGCCGGGTGAACGTGGCGGCGCGTGGCTGCGGCGTCGCTCAGCGTGCCTTCGAGCTCGGCGTCCAGTACGCCCAGCAGCGGCACACGTTCGGCAAGCCGATCGCCCAGCACCAGGCCATCCAGTTCAAGCTGGCCGAGATGGCTACCAAGGTCGAGGCCGCCCATGCCATGATGGTGAACGCCGCACGCAAAAAGGACTCCGGCGAACGAAACGACCTCGAGGCCGGAATGGCGAAGTACCTGGCCTCGGAGTACTGCAAGGAGGTCGTGGAGGACGCCTTCCGGATCCACGGCGGTTACGGCTTCTCCAAGGAGTACGAGATCGAGCGCCTCTACCGCGAGGCGCCGATGCTGCTGATCGGTGAAGGTACCGCTGAAATCCAGAAAATGATCATCGGTCGCAGGCTGCTCGAAGAGTATCGGTTCCAGGGTTAGATGTCCGGATACGGGGTGTTTTCTTGGAGAAGAAGATCACACCCCGTAGGCAGTCTTCGGTCGCCGACTCGTCTTCCTGGCTTGCCCAGTTGTGGTCCGCGACCGGTACGATCCCGGGAAAGCCGCCGTCCCCCGTTACAGCGCGGCATCATCCGCTACGAAGGTCATCCATGCCCCACAGCCAAACCTCTGCACCACGCGACAGCCTGGCAGGCGTACGTCTTGCGCGCGGAGCATCGCCGTGGCTTCTCCCGACCGTCGCCACCGCAGCCCTCAGCCTGGTCCGCGCCCGCCGCTTCGGCGTCGCCAAGGCCGTGGCCGTGCCCGCCACCGCGCTCGCGGCCGGCATGCTGTGGTTCTTCCGCGACCCCGAGCGCGAGATCGCCCCGGGCCGGGTCATCTCCCCCGCCGACGGTGTGGTGCAGAGCATCATGCCGTGGAAGGACGGCCGGACCCGCGTCGCGATCTTCATGAGCCCGCTCAACGTCCACGTCAACCGCGCGCCGCTCTCCGGCACGGTGACGTCGGTCGAGCACATCCCCGGCGGGTTCGTTCCGGCGTTCAACAAGGAGAGCGAGAACAACGAGCGCGTAGTCTGGCATTTCGACACCGAACTCGGCGACATCGAAATGATCCAGATCGCCGGCGCGGTGGCCCGCCGCATCGTGCCGTACATCCCGCAGGGAACGAAGGTCGAGCAGGGCGACCGCATCGGGCTGATCCGCTTCGGCTCGCGCGTCGACATCTACCTGCCCGAGGGCGTGGAGGTCGCGGTCGAGGTCGGTCAGAAGACCGTGGCTGGGGTGACTCGCATTGACCGTGATTGATCCTGATACCCAGGCGGGCTGGGTGCCCGGGGCCGACGAGGTGGACGAAGAGGAGGAGATGCCCCTCTCTCTCCGCCTCTCGATAGCGGACACCCTCACCCTCGGCAACGCCACGTGCGGGTTCATGGCGGTGTACTTCACCACCACCGGGATCCTCATCCCGCACCTCACCGGCGACCAGCAGGCCGGCATGGCCCGCCACAGCGCGGCCACTGCGGTGATCCTGATGCTGTGCGCCGCGGTCTTCGACCTGTTCGACGGCCTGGTCGCGCGCAAGCTGCGCTCCTCCCCCATGGGCGCGGAGCTGGACAACCTCTCCGACCTGATCAGCTTCGGTCTGGCGCCGGCGTACTTCGTCCTCGTCTACGGCATGGTCGCGGACGACGCACACCAGAGAGTGGCCGCGGTCGGGGCAATCGTGGTGCTCCTGGCCGTCGTCCTGCGTCTGGCGCGCTTCTCGTGCGTGACGGTGCCGAACGGCATGTTCCAGGGCATGCCGTCTCCCTTCGGCGCGCTGACGGTCGTGTCGATCGTGCTGCTGGAGCTGCCCTTCGTGGCGACGCTGCTGGCGATCCTGGGGACGGCCTGGCTGATGGTGAGCCGGGTGGAGTACCCGAAGCCGCGGGGCCGTCTCGCGGTGGCGATGCTGTCCTGGATCGTCGTGTCGATGGGGCTGCTCGCGGCCTGGGCGTTCGACGCGCCGAGCGGACAGCTGCTCCTGCAGACGGGCTGCGCGCTGCAGCTGGTCACGGGCGCGGTCATCCCCCTGTTCGCCACGGCCCGCCGGGTGAACAACTTCCGCGACAACCGACGCGAGGCCAGGGCGGCGCAGTTGCCGTAGCGGATCGTGTACGACGGTGAAGGGCCCCCGGCCGGTCGGCCGGGGGCCCTTCACCGTGTCGGGGCCTGTCAGCGTGCCCGGGGGCCTGTCAGCTCAGGAAGTCCCGGCCGATCTGTTCCGCCACCCGCTCCAGGATCGGGCCGGCGTCCGCGATGCACTTTGCGATGTCGGGCTCGGCGTCCGTCAGGGGGTACACCCGCCGGATCCCCGCCCGTCCCAGCGCCTCCGGCGGCAGGGCGAGGCGGCCGCACACCGCGACGACCTCCTTGTCCGCCGCCCGGGCCGCCGCGGCGACACCGGCGGGGGCCTTGCCGTGCAGGGTCTGTTCGTCCAGGGAGCCCTCGCCGGTGATCACCAGCGTGGCCCACTCCAGCGCCGGGGCGAAGCCCAGCACCTCCAGCATGACCTCGATGCCGGGGCGGAAGCGGGCGCCGAGCAGCAGGGCGCCGTAGCCGATGCCGCCGGCGGCGCCCGCGCCCGGGGACGCGGCGTACTCGGCCGTGTGCACGCCGGCCGTCTCCTCCAGCACCTTCGCGTAGTGCGCGAGGGCCGAGTCGAGGATCTCCACGTCGTCCGGGGAGGCGCCCTTCTGCGGGCCGTAGACGGCCGGGGCACCCGTGGGACCGGTCAGCGGGTTGTCGACGTCGCTGGCCAGGATCAGCTCCACGTCCGCCAGCCGCGGGTCCAGGTCCGACAGGTCGGCGGACGCCAGCTCGGCGAGTCCGCCGCCGCCCGGCGGCACCGGCTCCCCGTCCGCGTCCAGGAACCGCGCGCCGAGGGCGGAGAGCATGCCCGCGCCGCCGTCGGTGGTCGCGCTGCCGCCGACGCCGAACACGATCGTGCGCGCGCCCGCGTCCAGCGCGGCCCGCAGCAGCTCGCCGGAGCCGTACGTGGAGGCCGTGAGCGGCGCGAAGACGCCTCTGGGCAGCCGCTGGAGTCCGCTCGCCTCCGCCATCTCCACGACCGCCGTGCCGGCCCTTAGCGCGAACGCGGCCGTGACCTCCTGTCCGAGCGGCCCGGCGACCCGCACCTCACGGCGCTCGAAACCGGCCGCGACCGCCGCGTCCACGGTCCCGTCGCCGCCGTCGGCCACGGGCAGCGCCTCCACCTCCAGGCCCGGCACGGCCCGGCGCAGCCCGGCCGTCACCCGCTCGGCGACCTGCACGGCCGTCAGCGAGCCCTTGAACTTGTCCGCGGCGATGAGCACGCGCTGTGTCACCTGTTTCCCCTTGCTCTCCGGGCCCCGAGGCATGTCAAGGCCAGTCGCGCCGCTGTGACCTTAACCGGAGCACACCCCCGCCGTCATGCACCGACCGGCCCCTGGGGACGGCGTGGGAGCACCGTACGAGCGCCGTGTCAGGCGACTGTGCGGACGGCCGAAACCGCACACGCGCCCCCGGAATTGGGTAAACCGGAGCTATGACCCCTGTGGGCACTGAGCCAGAGCTCGCCGACCGCGTCCTCGGGGGCTGGCTCGGCCGGATCGCGGGCAACATGCTCGGCAAACCGGTCGAGCAGGGCGACCTGTGGACGCGGGACCGCATCGACCGCTATCTGCGGCAGGCCGCCGCCCTGCCCCTGACCGACTACCTGCCCGAGCCGGCCGTCGAGAGCGACGGCTTCGAGCTGCGCCCCGAGTGGCGTCAGTGCGTGCGCGGCCGGATCCACGGCAGCTGCCGGGACGACGACGTCGACTACGCCATCCTCGGCCTCGACCTGCTGGAGACCCACGGCTTCGGGTTCAGCACCGAGCAGGTCGGCGACCTGTGGCTGCTGAGACTGCCGTACCTGCAGACGTTCACGGCGGAACGGGCGGCGTACCGCAACCTCGCGAACGGGCTGAAACCTCCGCTGACGGCGACCTTCGACAACCCGTACCAGGAGTGGATCGGCGCCCTGATCCGGGCCGACATCTACGGGTGGACCTGCCCGGGCGTCCCGCGCCGCGCCGCCTCGCTGGCCCGCCGGGACGCGGTGCTCTCGCACACCGGCAACGGCGTGTACGGGGCGATGTGGGCGGCGGCGCTGATCGCGGCGGCGTTCACGGCGCCGACGGTCCGGCACGCGGTGGAGCAGGCGCTGGCCGTCATCCCGGCCTCCAGCCGGCTGGCGCGCACCGTGCGCCGGGTCGTCTCGCTCCACGACACCCGGATGACCTGGGAGGACACGCTCGCCACGGTCGGCGAGGAGACCACCGGCCTCGGCTGGATCCACACCATCCCCAACGCGGCCGTGCTCACCGCGGGCCTGCTGTACGGCGACGGCGACTTCACCCGCACCATCACCCTCACCGTCCGCGGCGGCCTGGACACCGACTCCAACGGCGCGACGGCGGGCTCCGTGGCGGGCGTCCTCACCGGGGCGGAGGAGATCCCGTCCCAGTGGAAGGACCCGCTGGAGGACACGGTCCGCAGCGCGGTGTTCGGCTTCGACGGAGTGCGGATCAGCGAGCTGGCCGAGCGGACGCTGCACCTGGCGGAGGCGGAGAGCTGACCCCTGCGGCTGGTTACCCTTCCTGTGTGACCAGCTCCGAAGAATTCGCCGCGTACATCGCGGGCCTGCCCCGCATCCTCTCCGGCGCCGCCGCGCTCTTCCGTGACACGGAGGGCCGGGTGCTGCTGGTGGAGCCCAACTACCGTGAGGGCTGGGCGCTGCCGGGCGGCACCATCGAGTCCGACGACGGCGAGACCCCGCGCCAGGGCGCCCACCGCGAGACGCTGGAGGAGATCGGCCTGGACCGCGAGCTCGGGCGGTTGCTCGCGGTGGACTGGGTCTACCGGCCCGGCTTCCCGCCGCTGGTCGCCTACCTGTACGACGGCGGAGTCCTGACCGAGGACGACCTCAAGGCGATCCGCCTGCAGGAGGAGGAACTCCTGTCCTGGCGCCTGGTCGCCCGTGAGGACCTCGGCGACTACCTCCTGGGCACCCTCGGCGACCGCGTCCTGGTCGCCCTGGACGTCCTGGACGAGGGGTCCGGGACGGCCGAGCTGGAGAACGGCCGCCGAGCACACGCATAAACGTTCGCCCCGCCCCGGCACGCCCCCTACCCTCGGCCCCATGACCAAGCCCCTCGTCGCCATCCTGAGCGGCGCCGGTATATCGACCGACTCCGGCATCCCGGACTACCGCGGGCCGAACGGGCTGTGGCGGAAGGATCCCGGGGCCGAGAAGCTCGTGACGTACGAGTACTACATGGGGGACCCCGAGATCCGGCGGCGCTCGTGGCAGATGCGGCGCGCGAACCGGACGCTGCTCGCCGAGCCGAACGCCGCGCACCGGGCCGTGGCCGAGCTGGAGAAGTCGGGCGTGCCGGTGCGGGTGATCACGCAGAACGTGGACGGGCTGCACCAGCTCGCCGGGACGACGGCCCGCAAGGTGCTCGAACTGCACGGCACCGCACGGCAGGTGGTGTGCACCCGCTGCCACGCGCGTGGCTCCATGGAGGACGCGCTCGCCCGGGTCGAGGCCGGTGAGGACGACCCGCCGTGCCTGGAGTGCGGCGGCGTCCTGAAGTCCGCGACCGTCATGTTCGGTGAGCGGCTCGACCCGGTGGTGCTCGGTGAGGCCGTCGCCATCAGCAAGGCCTGCCAGGTGTTCATCGCCGTCGGCACCAGCCTGCAGGTGCAGCCCGCCGCCGGGCTCGCGGGCGTCGCCGCCGACCACGGGGCGCGGCTCGTCATCGTCAACGCCGAGCCGACGCCGTACGACGAGATCGCCGACGAGGTCGTACGCGAGCCGATCGGCACCGCACTGCCGGAGCTGCTGCGCCGGCTGAGCACGGACCAGGAAGACTAGGCGTCCTCGGACTCCGGCGCCCGCACCACCCGTACGCCCGCCTCCTCCAGCGCCGCGCGGGTCGTGGCGTCGGGCGGGGTGTCGGTGACGACGACGTCCAGTTCCTCGGGGTCGCAGATCTTCACCATGCCGGTGCCGGGGAACTTGGAGCCGTCGGCGAGGAGCGCCACCTTGTCGGCGGCGGCGATCATGGCGCGCCGCGCGGGCACCTCGGCGACCGTGGTGTCCATGACCTGCCCGCCGGCCCGGACCCCGCAGGCGCCCATGAAGAGCCAGTCGGCGTGCACCTGGCGGAGGTTGTCCTCGGCCATGAAGCCGTCCAGCATGCGGGACGCACGGATGACCATGCCGCCGAGCAGCATCAGGTCGACACTGTCGTCCGGGAGGAGCTCCTCGTACACGGCGAGGTTGTTGGTGACGACCGTGATCCGGCGTCCGTGGAGCCGGCGGGCGAGCCGGTGGACGGTGGTGCCGGAGTCGAGGATCACCGACTGACCGTCCTCGATCATCGCGGCGGCCCGGGCGGCGATCGCGTCCTTCCCCGGCACCCGTGCCTCGGCGGCCTCGGCGAAGGGCGCCGGTTCGTCCTCGACGACCGCTCCCCCGTGCACCCGGGTGAGCAGTCCGTCCCCTTCCAGCTTGAGGAGGTCGCGGCGGACGGTCGCGGCGCTGGCTCCGAGCCGGTCGGAGAGGTCCGTCACGGTGACGGTGCCGCCGGATCGCAGCGCCCGCAGGATCAGTTGGTGTCGTTGTTCGGCCAGCACCGACGGAACACTACCCGCTAGAACAGGGCCGCTCCCCGTTCGAAGTCCAGGAGGCGTTGTTTGCGGGGCAGGCCCCCGCCGTAGCCCGTCAGGCTGCCGTCGGCCCCGACCACGCGGTGGCAGGGGACGATGATGCCGACCGGGTTCTTCCCGTTGGCCAGGCCGACCGCTCGGGAGGCGGCCGGATTGCCGAGGGCGGCGGCCAGTTCGCCGTAGGAGCGGGTCTCGCCGTACGGGATCCGGCGGAGCTGATCCCACACCGTGCGCTGGAACGGGGTCCCGTGCAGGCGGAGTTCGAGCGTGAACTCCTTCAACTCGCCGTCGAAGTAGGCCGTCAGCTGTTCCTCGGCCTCGCCGAAGGGGCTGTCGTCGTGGTCTCCGAACGTCTCCTCGGCCGGCCGGTGGCGTTGGTCGGTCATGTAGAGGCCGCACAGGACGCCGTCCTCGGCGACGAGGGTGAGGGGGCCGTAGGGGCTGGTGATGACGGTGTGCTGCTTCATGAAATTCCTTCGTCCTTACACCGGGAGGAAGTTGATCGGGTGGCTGTCCGTCGCCCACAGGTACTGGACCGCGTACGCCCGCCACGGACGCCAGGCAGCCGCGCGGGTGGTCAGCGCTCCCGGGGTGGAGGGCAGGCCCAACTCCTCGGCCGCGCGGCGGATTCCGAGGTCGGTGGGGAGGAAGGCGTCCGGGTCGCCGAGGGCGCGCATGGCGATGACGTCCACCGTCCAGGGGCCGAAGCCGGGGAGGGCGAGGAGACGGGCGCGGGTCTCGGGCCAGTCGCTCTCCGGGCCCAAGTGGATGGCACCGGACGCCAGTTGGGCGACCAGGGTGGTGAAGGTGGCACGCCGGGTGCGGGGCATCGCCAGGGTCTCGGGGTCCAGGGCTGCCAGGGCCTCGGGGGTCGGGAAGAGGTGGGTGAGGCCGCCTTCCGGGTCGTCCACCGGGTCGCCGTGCGCGGTGACCAGACGGGCCGCGTGGGTGCGGGCGGCGGCGGTGGAGACCTGCTGGCCGAGGACGGCCCGCACAGCGAACTCGGCCTCGTCGACCGTGCGCGGCACACGCCGGCCCGGGGCCTTGTCGACCAGCGGGGCCAGGACGGGATCCGTACGGAGCTGGTCGTCGACGGCCACCGGATCGGCGTCCAGGTCCAGCATGCGGCGGCAGCGGCTGATCGCCACGGTCAGGTCGCGCAGGTCGCTGAGGGTGAGACGGCAGGCGATGTGGTCGGGCCCGGGGGCCAGCGACGCGACGCCGTGGCCGTACGGGAGGCGGAGCGTGCGGCGGTACGCGCCGTCGCGCCACTCCTCGACGCCGGGTACGGCGGTCGCGGCGAGGTGGCCGAAGAGGTTGTCCGGGTTGAGGGGGGCGCGGAAGGGGAGGCGGAGGACGAGGGTGCCGGGAGTGGCGGCCGGTGTTGTGTTCCTGGGCAGGCGGGCGCGCAGCTCGCTCGGGGTCAGGGCGAAGACCTCGCGGACCGTGTCGTTGAACGTGCGGATGGAGGAGAAGCCGGCGGCGAAGGCGATCTCCGCCATCGGCAGCGGGGTCGTCTCGATCAACAGACGGGCGGTCTGGGCACGTTGGGCGCGGGCGAGAGACAGTGGACCGGCGCCGAGTTCGGCGAGCAGCTGGCGTTCGATCTGGCGGGTGCTGTAGCCGAGGCGGGCGGCGAGGCCGGGGACGCCCTCGCGGTCCACCACCCCGTCGGCGATCAGCCGCATCGCGCGGGCCACGAGGTCGGCGCGCTGGTTCCACTCCGGGGAGCCCGGGCTGGTGTCGGGGCGGCAGCGCTTGCAGGCGCGGAAGCCGGCCTGCTGACAGGCGGCCGCGCTGGGGTAGAAGGTCATGTTCTCGGGCTTGGGCGGGACGACGGGGCAGCTGGGCCGGCAGTAGATGCGGGTCGTCAGGACCGCCGTGAAGAACCAGCCGTCGAAGCGGGCGTCCTTGGACTGGACGGCGCGCACGCAGCGCTCTTTGTCGGTGTGCATCCCGTTCTGCATGCGTCCAGCATCGGCGATGGGCGAGGACCAGGGCTGGCGAGAATCCGACATCGACCTGGGCTGCCCTGGGCCGGTGCGGATCACCGGGCGGTGACCAGCCGGTTGTTGAACATCGTTCAGCGGCGAGGAGGCGCTGGGTAGGATGCCCGCATGGGTCAGGGAGCGGACGCCGCACCAACTGCGGCCGGGGAACAGTGACGCCGGGGAGTGACCCCTCGCGCCGGCGGATGTGGCCGCTGTACGCCGCCGGGTTCACCACCGCCTTCGGGGCGCACGGCATCGCCGCGAACCTCGGGGGCGCGGGCAAGGACGCGGTCACCTCGCTGCTCGTCCTCGGCGGGCTGCTCGCCCTCTACGACGGCGCCGAGGTCCTGCTCAAGCCGGTGTTCGGCACGCTGGCCGACCGGGTCGGGGCGCGACCGGTGCTGCTCGGCGGCCTGGTGGCGTTCGCCGTCGCGTCCGCGCTGTACGTGCTCGCGAACAGCCCGGGGTGGTTGTGGGCCGCGCGGCTGGGGCAGGGGGCGGCGGCGTCCGCGTTCTCACCGGCCGCGTCGGCGCTGGTGTCCCGGCTGAACCCGGCGGCGAAGCAGGGGCGGGCGTTCGGCGGCTACGGCTTCTACAAGTCGATCGGCTACACGCTGGGTCCGCTGCTCGGCGGGGTGCTGGTGTGGGCGGGCGGGCTGCGGCTGCTGTTCACGGTGCTGACGGTGCTCGGCGCTGCCGTCGCGGTGTGGGCGCTGGCCGCCGTACCCGTCGTACCGCCGCTCCCCCGGGCCCGGCAGACAGTGCTGGACCTGGCGCGGCGGCTGGCGGACCCGGTCTTCCTGGTGCCGACGGCCGCGCTCGCCGGGGCCACGGCCGCGTTGTCGGTCGGGGTGGGGTTCCTGCCGGTGTCCGGCCGGGCGGCGGGGCTCGGCACCGTGGCAACGGGGGCTGCGGTGTCGGTACTGGCCGCGTGTGCGGCGGTCGTGCAGCCCCGTACCGGACGGGCCCTGGACGCCGGGTGGCTGACCGCGCGGACCGGTCTGACCGCCGGGCTGATGCTCACGGCGGCGGGGCTGGCCTGCGCGATGCTGCCGGGCCTCACGGGGGTGCTGCTCGCCGCCGCCCTGATCGGCGTCGGCACGGGCCTGATCACTCCCCTGGGCTTCGCGACCCTGGCCTCGTCGACGCCGAAGGAACGCCTCGGCCAGACCATGGGCGCGGCCGAACTGGGCCGCGAACTGGGCGACGCGGGCGGCCCGTTGCTGGTGGCCGGGGTCGCCGCGTCCACCACCCTGACGCACGGGTACGCGTCCCTGGCGGCGGTGTTGGCGTGCGGGACGGTTCTGGTGGGGTGGGGGTTGCGGACTGGGG
>NZ_WVUG01000192.1 GCF_017614965.1 Streptomyces griseorubiginosus
GGGCGGCGCTCGGGGGTGCGATGGTCGCCGCGGTCGGGCCGGGCTGGGTGCTCGCGGCGGACGCGGCGGCCTTCGCCGTCGCCGGGTCGCTGCGGTCCTTCCTGGACGTCAGCCACATCCCGCCGCGCGAACCGGGCGGCGGGATGATCGCCGATGTGCGCGAGGGCTGGCGGGAGTTCAGCGGACGGCCGTGGCTGTGGGGCATCGTCGTGCAGTTCTCGATCGCCAACGCGGTGCTCGGCGCCGCCGACTCGGTCTACGGCCCGCTCGTAGCCCGTGACGACCTCGGCGGAGCGGGCCCGTGGGGACTGGCCCTCGGCTTCTTCGGCGCGGGCACGGTCGCCGGCGCCCTGCTGATGACCCGCTGGAAGCCCCGCCGACTGCTGCTGGCCGGCACCCTGTGCGTCTTCCCGATGGCCCTGCCGTCGGCGGCCCTCGCGATACCGACGCCGGTGGGGGTGCTGTGCGCGGTGATGTTCCTGTCGGGCTCGCTGGTGGAGGTGTTCGGGGTGAGCTGGATGACCGCGCTGCACCAGGAGATACCCGAGGAGAAGCTCTCCCGGGTCTCCGCCTACGACTGGTTCGGGTCCATCGCGCTGATGCCCCTCGCCGCGGCCCTGGCGGGCCCGGCCGAGGCCGCGCTCGGGCGCAGGGCCGCGTTGTGGGGATGCTCGGCGCTGATCGTGCTGGTCACGGCGGCGGTCCTGGCGGTACCGGACGTACGGAACCTACGCCGCGCCGCCCGGCCACTCCTCCCGGAAACCCCGGACACCCCAGCCGACACGGAACGCCCCGTCGGGGGGCTCGGGTGACGACACGCCGTCCTCGTCCCGGCCGGGACGCGCACCAGCGTTGAACTCCCCCAGGCCCCACCCGAGTTACAACCCAGCCAAGAAGACGCCCCGAAGCGGCGCCGAACCCCCGGGACACCTCAACCGATGCCGAACGCCCCGGCGGGGGGCTCGGGTGAGGGTACGGCCTCCTCGTCCTGTACGGGGCGCGCCCCGGCGATGAAGTCCCGTAGGGGCGGCCCGTGTTCGACCCGGGCGGGGAAGGCGTCGGAGGCGGTGCGGCGGGTCAGGGTGGCGGTGTCCAGGGGGTGGTGCGCGGCGGCGAGGACCGCGTTGCCGAAGCGGCGGCCGCGCAGGACGGCCGGTTCGGCGATCAGCACGAGGTGCTCGAAGACCGCTGCGAACGTGGCGAGTTGGGAGCGCAGGAAGTCGAAGGGCGCGGCGTCGGCGAGGTTGGCCAGGTAGACGCCGGTGCCGCGCAGCACCCGCTCCGCCTCGCGGGCATAGGTGACAGAGGTGAGATGGGCCGGGACGCGGGAGCCGCCGAAGACGTCGGCGACGATGACGTCCGCCGAGTCCGCGGGAGCCGCTTCCAGCCAGGCGCGGGCATCGGCGCCGTGCAGGGCGACGGAGGCGCCGGCCGGGAGCGGCAGATGCGCGACGACCAGCTCCAGCAGCCCCCGGTCCGCCTCGACGACGTCCTGCCGCGAACCGGGGCGGGTGGCGGCGAGGTACCGGGGCAGCGTGAGCGCGCCGCCACCGAGGTGCAGCACGTCCAGCGGACGCCCCGGTTCCGCGACGAGGTCCAGGACATGCCCGAGCCGCCGCGCGTACTCGAACTCCAGATGTTCCGGCTCGTCCAGGTCCACGTACGACTGCGGCGCCCCGTCGACGGTCAGCAGCCAGGCCCGCTCCCGATCGACGTCGGGCATGAGCTTGACGACACCGAAGTCGGTGGTCCTGCTGACGGGGATGGGTTCGGTCACCTCCTCATTGTGGGGCCCGACGATGCCGCGAAGGGGCGCGGGGGCTGTGCGCCGGCCACAGCCGCGCCGCACTCCCCCACGCCCCCCGACCTCACTCCACGGTGGTCACGGTTCCGGCCCCCACGGTCCGCCCGCCCTCACGGATGGCGAACCCGAGCCCGGCCTCCAGGGGCACGTCGCGCCCGAGCTCGACCGTCATCGTGACCGTGTCACCGGGCCGCGCGACGGCGACCTCACCGAGGTCGACGTCCCCCACCACATCCGCCGTACGGATGTAGAACTGCGGCCGGTACCCCGTGGACACAGGCGTCGTACGACCGCCCTCGCGCGCGGACAGCACGTACACCCGCGCCGAGAACCGCCGCCCCGGCACCACACTGCCGGGCGCCGCCACGACATGCCCCCGGCGGACCGCGTCCCGGGGCACGCCCCGCAGCAGCAGCGCCACGTTGTCCCCGGCCTGCGCCTCCGCCATCGGCTTGCCGAAGGTCTCCAGGCCGGTGACGACGGTCTCGACACCGGCGCCGAGGACTTCGACCCGGTCGCCGACCCGGACGACGCCCCGCTCGACCGCGCCGGTCACCACCGTGCCGCGGCCGGTGATGGTGAGCACGTTCTCCACGGGGAGCAGGAACGGCGCGTCCAGATACCGCTCGGGCATGGGCACGTACGTGTCCACGGCGTCGAGCAGCGCCTCGACGGACGCCGTCCAGCGCGGGTCGCCCTCCAGGGCCTTCAGCCCGGAGACCCGTACGACGGGCACCGCGTCACCGCCGTACCCCTGCGCCGTGAGCAGTTCCCGGACCTCCAGCTCGACGAGGTCGATGAGCTCCTCGTCGCCCGCGTCGGCCTTGTTGAGGGCGACGACGATGTGGTCGACGCCCACCTGCCGGGCCAGCAGGACGTGTTCGGCGGTCTGCGGCATGATCCCGTCGACCGCGGAGACGACAAGGATCGCCCCGTCGAGCTGCGCGGCCCCGGTGACCATGTTCTTGACGTAGTCGGCGTGGCCCGGCATGTCCACGTGTGCGTAGTGCCGGGTGTCGGTCTCGTACTCCACGTGCGCGATGTTGATGGTGATGCCGCGGTCGATCTCCTCCGGGGCCCGGTCGATGCGGTCGAACGGCACGAAGGTGCCGGTGCCGCGCTCGGCCAGCACCTTGGTGATGGCGGCGGTCAGGGTGGTCTTGCCATGGTCGACGTGGCCCATGGTCCCGATGTTCAGATGCGGTTTGGTGCGCACGTATGCCGTCTTGGGCATGGCTGTACCTCGAAGCCTCTCAGCGGTGAAGGAACGCGGGACCCCAGGGAGTGGCCGACCCTCCCCTTGCGGGGTCCGCCGGACGATCCGGAGAGGGTCAGCTTCGGGCGCCGTCGACTGCGGCCAGGAGGATCAGGACGGCAGCCTTCGGCGCATCCGCGTCTGCGGATGCTGCGAGGAGGAAGGCGTGCCGGAACATGGGATCGATCATCGCCGACGCCCTGTCCGGCGTCGAATGGTTTTTCAGGGCGCCCGGGTGCGAGGGGCGTTCAGGTCCCGATGTTCTTCAGCGCCTCCCGCACCGACAGCGGCGCGAACCGCCCGCGCTCCCGTGCCAGGAAGGCCCGTACGGCCTCCGGGTCGGTCTTGGCGTACTCGCGCAGGCACCAGCCGATCGCCTTGCGGACGAAGAAGTCGGGGTGGCCGGACTGTCTCAGGCAGTAGGTGAAGAGGCGTTCGGTGTCGGTGCGTTCCTTGTGGCGGAGCTGGTGGAGCAGGGCGGTGCGGGCGATCCACAGGTCGTCGTCGACGATCCAGGTGTCCATGTCCGCCTTGAGCGCGGGATCGGCGGCGACCAGGGCGCCCACGACGTGCGCGGCGAGCAGGTCGACGGTGTCCCACCAGGAGGTGGTGGCGATCAGGTGCCGGACCACCGGGAGGAAGCCCGAGGAGCACACGCGCGCGTGGCGGCGCAGATAGTCGACGGCGAAGTAGTGGTACTCGCGTTCGGGCAACTGCCAGCAGCGCAGGGCGATCGCGGCGCAGTCGCCCTCGTCGGGGCGGGGCAGGCCGGCGACGACCGTGCGGGACAGGGCCCGGCGCACGGGCGTGGCGAGGCCCAGGAAGGGGGCCACGTCCTTCATGTACGCGCGCATGGGCGCCGCCCGTTCCGGGTCGGCGGCGGGCGCGTAGGTGGCGGTGAGCCGCTCCAGCACGGTGTCGGCGAGTGTGCTGAACGGCACACCCGTGGCGACCGCATCTGTGACGCTCATAAGACGAACCATACGGCGATCACACACATCCGTCGGTTAGTGTCGCCGGATGCTCGATGCCCACACCCGCTCTGGGGGCACCGCCACGGCCTCTCCCCGGGCCGCCGCCACGGAGTTCGGTGTTCCCGCGCCCGTGGTCGCCGCCGGCGCGGAGCTCGCCGTTCCGGTGCCCGTAGCCGCCGTCGCCGCGCCCGTCCCGCCGCTCGCACGCCTCGGCAGAGTGCTGCTGTCGCCCTGGGCGCGGCTGTCGTTGCTGGTCGTGCTGCTGACCGCGGCCGGGGCGAGCGTGCTGCTGTTCGAGCCGCAGAAGCTGCTCGCGGACGGCTGGCCACCGCAGTTGGGAGGCATGACGGCGGCCCTCGTGTTCGCCGTGGCGTACGGGCTGTGCACGGTGGCGTTCGTACCGCGCCCGCTGCTCAATCTGGCCGCCGGGGCGTTGTTCGGCTCCGCGCTCGGGCTGGCCACGTCGATGGCGGGCACCGTGCTGGGTGCCGGGATCGCCTTCGGGCTGGGCCGGGTGCTGGGCCAGGACGCCCTGCGGCCCCTGCTGCGCGGGCGGTTGCTGAAGGCGGCGGACGGCCAGTTGAGCCGGCACGGTATGCGCTCGATGCTCGCGGCGCGGCTGTTCCCCGGGCTTCCCTTCTGGGGCGTCAACTACTGCGCGTCCGTCTCGCGTATGCGCTGGACGCCCTTCCTGGTGGCGACCGCGCTGGGCTCGATCCCGAACACGGCCGCCTATGTCGTCGCCGGCGCCCGTGCCTCGGCCCCGACCTCGCCGCTCTTCCTGATCGCGCTGGCCGCCATCGCCCTGCCGACGGTGGCGGGGGCGGTGGTGGCCTGGCGCAAGCGGCACCATCTGCGCGGGGCCTGACCCCTACCGGCCTTCCAGGATCATCTACAGGCCTTCCAGGATCATCGCGTTGGCCAGTCCGCCCGCCTCGCACATGGTCTGCAAGGCGTAACGGGCGCCACGCGCGCGCATGGCGTGCACGAGGGTGGTCGTCAGACGGGTGCCGCTCGCGCCCAGCGGGTGGCCGAGGGCGATGGCGCCGCCGTGCACGTTGACCTTGGCGAGATCGGCCCCGGTCTCCTGCTGCCAGGCCAGGACGACGCTGGAGAACGCCTCGTTGACCTCGAACAGGTCGATGTCGTCGAGGGTGAGCTCAGCCCTGCGCAGGACCTTCTCGGTCGCCGGGATCACACCGGTGAGCATCAGTAGGGGGTCGGACCCGGTGACGGCGAAGCTGTGCAGACGGGCGAGCGGACTCAGGCCGAGGCGGGCCGCGGTCTCGCTGGACGTGATGAGGACGGCGGAGGCGCCATCGTTGACGGGGCTGGCGTTGCCCGCGGTGACGTTCCACTCGATCTGCGGGAAGCGCTCGGCGAAACCGGGGTCGTAGTAGGCCGGCTTCAGGCCGGCGAGGATCTCGGTGGTGCTGCCGGGGCGCACGCACTCGTCGCGGGTGACGCCCTCAAGGGGGGCGACCTCGGCGTCGAAGTGTCCGTTGTTCCAGGCGTCGGCGGCCTTGCGGTGGGAGGCGACGGCGAAGGTGTCCATCTGCTCGCGGCCGATCGACCACTTGGCGGCGATCAGTTCGGCACTGATGCCCTGCGGGACGAGACCCTCCGGGTAGCGCTCGGCGACACCGGGACCGAAGGGGTCCTTGCCCGCGGGCACGTTCGACCACATCGGCACGCGGCTCATAGACTCCACCCCGCAGGCCACGACGAGGTCGTAGGCGCCGGAGATGACGCCCTGGGCGGCGAAGTGGACAGCCTGCTGGGAGGAGCCGCACTGGCGGTCCACGGTGGTCGCCGGGACCGTGTCCGGGAAGCCCGCCGACAGGACGGCGTAGCGGGTGGTGTTCATGGCCTGTTCGCCGACCTGGTCGACGGTTCCGCCGATGACGTCGTCGATCAGCGCCGGGTCGACGCCGGCGCGGTCGACGAGCGTGCGCAGGGTGTGGGCGAGGAGTTCGACGGGGTGCACGTGCGCGAGGGCGCCGCCCGGCTTGCCCTTGCCCATCGGGGTGCGTACGGCTTCGACGATGACTGCGTCACGCATGATGCGGCCTCCACGGCAGGATCGGCAGGAGGGCCTGCCGGCGAGGCCTGCCAATGAGTCCCACCAGTGAGCCCTACCAGCGAGTAGGAAATCCAAACTCACCATAGCTCCGTGAGTTGGAAAATCAAACCCTCCCCTAGACTGGGCTCCATGGCAGCACCCAAGGACCCGCGCCCCTGCTCGATCGCCGACGCGCTCGCGATCGTCGGCGAGAAGTACTCCCTGCTCGTCCTGCGGGAGGTGTGCCTGGGCAACGGCCGTTTCGACCAGCTGGTACGCAACATCGGCGCCCCGCGCGACGTCCTCGCCACCCGCCTGCGCCGCCTGGTCGACGCCGGGGTCCTGACCAAGCGCGCCTACAGCGAACGCCCGCAGCGCTTCGAGTACCGGCCGACGCAGGCCGGTTTGGAGCTGGAGCCGGTTCTGATGACCTTGAAGGAGTGGGGCGACCGCCACCTTCGCAACGGCACCGACCTCCCGATGGTGGTCGAGCACATCTGCGGCAACGAACTGATCCCCGTCGTCACCTGCCGGTCCTGCGGCGCTCCGGTCCGCCACGAGGACCTGACGGCCCACCCCCAGGCCGAGGGCTGGACGGTCTCGGGTCCGACGGCGGCCTAGGACCGGGAGCCCCGGCAGGGGTCAGGACGGGACGAGGGCCTCGTTCCACTCCCGGATGTACCAGGACCTGACCACGCCGTGCAGGACGAAGGGATCGCCTGCGACGAAGTCCTCGGCCGCCGCGCGCGTGGTGAAGACGGCCATCGAGCCCTCTTCCTGGGGATTGGCGAACGGGCCGATCATCAGCAGCTCACCGCGCTCGACGAACTCCTGGTAGCGGGCCGCGTGGGCGGCGAAGTGGGCGGGCGCCTTCGCCGCCAGGTCGTCGGCGGACTCGTAGAACACGACGTACTTCATCGGGCCTCCCGACGCTGGACCCAGCCGGCGCCTCCAGGCTACCCGCCGGGTGATCGGGGCGCCCGGTCACGGCCCCGGGTAGACGTTCAGTCGACCGCACATCCCGAACTTGCCGTACTCGGAGGGGAGTTCGGCCCGGACGACGGCCTCGGTGAGGTGGGTGACGTCGCCCTTCTCCAGGCGGTCCAGTTGCTCGCCCGTGGCCGCCGCTGCCGCCTGCGCGCCCGCCTGCCAGCGTTCTCGCCACTCGGACAGCCGGGGGCGGACCAGGGCCGCGGCGGCGCGGTGGAAGGCGGCCAGGGGCTCCGGGCCGGTCGACTCGCGCAGCCTGCGGTAGCCCTCCAGGGCCAGGTCGCGGCGGGTCCGGGCGATCCGCTCGCGCTCCTCCTCCGGAGCGTGAGCCGGGATGCGCGTCACCGCGGCGTACGTCTCCGGGTCGGCCAGGTACTTCGGGGGCAGGGTGAGGACCGCGTCCCCCGCCTCCGGCAGGCCGCTGTTCTGCATCAGGACCGTGATGCGCAACTCGTCCTCGTTGACCAGGCGGTGGATGGTGCCCGGTGTGAACCAGGCGACCGTGCCGGGCGCGAGGGGCGTCACCTCGTACCCGGACGTCGTGAGCGTCTGCACCGCGCCCCGGCCGCCGGTGACGACGTACGCCTCCGAACAGGTCAGATGCATATGGGGAGTTCCGCCGCAGACACCGTCGTCGGCGGGCCAGTCGTAGACGGACAGGTGCGACACCGCCACCCCTCCGGGCAGTCCGGTGAATCCGCCGGCGTTCACCACGGGTGCGCCTCCAGGTACTTGGCGATCTCCTCCCGCTCCCAGGCCCCGTCCGCCACGACGACGCGGTAGCGGCGGGCGAGCGTGTCGCCGGGGGCGAGTTCGAGTTCGTCGTAGAAGGCCCAGGAGGGGGCCACCGCGGCGAACGGGTCGTTGCGGACGAACCAGTGGGCGGGGTGGGCGCCCCCGCTGCCGAGGTGGTCGTTCTCGGGGGCGTGCGCGAAGACGAGGGTCGCGTGGCCGTCGGTGCCGTCGTGCTCTCCGGAGTACGCGAGCCAGGGCGCCTGCTCGCCCATCAGACCGGGGCCCTCGCTGTCCGGACCGATGATCCGCCCGTCCCGGAAGGCACGCGGGCCGCGCCAGAACAGGCCGGTGTAGCCCGCGAGTTCGCGTCCCGCGGTGGTCGGGCTGCCGAACCGCAGCGGCTCCTCACGGCGGTTGGTGATGGCGCTGGACCAGGTCAGCGCCCAGGAACCGGACTCCCGGTCGACGTCGTGGATCTCGACACGACGCTCCTCGTCGGCCCACAGCTCGCCCCCGTGCGGGTGCCAGGTGAGCCGTTCGGCGATGACCACCCGGTCGTCGTGGACGGCCACCTCGTCGAAGGCCACGTGCGCCATCGAGCCGACACGTTCGGGGAGTTCGAGATAGCCCTCGCCGTGGACGTAGGAGTTGCCGCCCCACAGATTGGCGCCCGACAGGTGCGAGGCGGTCAGCTGCAGGCCCTTGTGCCAGCGGTGGTCGTTGGGCCGGTAGTCGGTGACGACGTCACCGGCGAGGGTGCGGATCGGGTGGAGGTACGGCTTCGGGGCCTCCCACGCGGCCTCCGGGGCGTAGACGTAGCTCAACAGCTCGACACCGGTGTCCGGTTCGCCGACCGTGATGCGGTCGCCGTGGGCGTGGACCAGGCGCAGGGCGCTCATGCGGACACCTCCTGGGAGACGGCGGCGACGGGAGCCCAGCCGGGCACGCCCCCGTGCATCGCCGAGTGGAACGGGTCACCGGGGCCGATCTCGCCGGCCCTCACGGTCGTGTCGGTGAAGGCCGACTTGTACAGCGCGGCGATCAGCTCCAGGCTCGTACGCCCGTCGGCACCACTGCTGCGCGGCCGCTCGCCTGCCCGCATGCTCGCGACGAGCTCCCGCAGCTGTTCCAGGTGCGAGCTGGGCACGTCCGCGCCGAAGTCCTGCCAGGCGGCGGCCTCCTCGCCGGGCACGCCCGGGGCCGGGGTGATGCGCCAGTCCGCGTTGGAGTGGCCGTAGAGGTGGGTCAGCTCGACGGTGGCGCGCTCGCAGTCGACGCGGATCCGGCTGACCTCATGGGGGCTCAGCACGCTGTTGACGACGGTCGCCATGGCGCCGCTCTCGAAGCGGACCAGGGCGGTGGAGACGTCCTCGGTCTCCACGTCGTGCACCAGGCGCCCGGCCATCGCGCGGACCTCGCTCCACGGCCCGAGCAGGTCCAGCAGGAGGTCCATCTGGTGGATGCCGTGGCCCATCGCCGGGCCGCCGCCCTCGGTGTCCCAGCGGCCGCGCCAGGGCACGGCGTAGTAGGCGGTGTCCCGGTACCAGGTCGTCTGACAGTGCGCGACCAGCGGCCGGCCCACCGCTCCCCCGGCGAGCAGCCGCCGTACGTGCCGGGTGCCGGAACCGAAGCGGTGCTGGAAGACGATCGAGGCGTACGGGCCGCCGTCCCCGCCCTCCTCGGCCTCCACGGCGTCGTAGTCGGCGAGCGTCGGCACCGGCGGCTTCTCGCACCACACCCAGGCTCCGGCGCGCAGCGCGGCGATGCTCTGGTCGCGGTGCAGGGTCGGCGGGGTGCAGATGGTCACCAGGTCGGGGCGCTGCTCGCGCAGCATCCGCTCCAGGTCGGTGTAGGCGTGCGGGATCCCGTTCGCCCGGCTGAACTCCTCGACGGCCGTGGCATCGATGTCAACCGCCGCCACCAGCTCCGTCTCGCCCTCCTCGGCGAGCCTGGCCAGGGCGGGCAGGTGGGAGCCCCGTCCGATGGCGCCGATGCCGACGAGGGCGGCCCGGATGCGGCGGCCGGCGAAGGGCGCCGAGCGGGGATGGGTGTCGGGCGTGGGCATGGACGCGATCAGCACTCCTCCGGGAACGGCGGCCTTACCGGGAGACGTCGCAGCAAGCGCTTTCTCCTCTCCGGAAACGTAAGCTCCGCCCCCGCACCGGGTCAACCACCCGCGACCGGGGGCGGGGGCACCCGTCGCACGGCGTGGCGGGCCGCCCCGATAGGCTTCCCCGCACACCCGTGATCACCACGCCCTGCGGCGTGACGTTCCGTCGCGCCTGCCACGACGAGCACTTGGACGCCGTACCTTCATGTCTTGGTTTGAATCCCTCATCCTCGGGCTCGTCCAGGGGCTGACCGAGTTCCTTCCCGTCTCCTCCAGCGCGCATCTGCGGCTGACCGCGGCCTTCTCCGGCTGGAAGGACCCCGGCGCGGCCTTCACGGCGATCACCCAGATCGGCACCGAGGCGGCCGTGCTGATCTACTTCCGCCGGGACATCGGCCGGATCGTCTCCGCGTGGGCGCGCTCACTGGTCAGCAAGAAGTGGCGGGGGGACCACGACGCCCAGATGGGCTGGCTGGTGATCGTCGGCTCGATCCCGATCGGCGCGCTCGGCCTGCTGTTCAAGGACCAGATCGAGGGGCCGTTCCGGGACCTGCGGATCACCGCGACCATGCTGATCGCCATCGGCGTGGTCATAGGCGTCGCGGACCGGCTGGCGGCGCGCGACGAGACCGGGGGCAGGCACCGGGCGCCCAAGCAGCGCAAGACGCTGGAGAACCTGGGCGTGAAGGACGGGCTGATCTACGGCATCTGCCAGTCCATGGCCCTCGTCCCCGGCGTCTCCCGCTCCGGAGCGACGATCAGTGGCGGCCTGTTCATGGGCTACAGGCGCGAGGCCGCGGCGCGCTACTCCTTCCTCCTCGCGATCCCCGCGGTCCTGGCGTCCGGGCTGTTCGAGGTCAAGGACGCGATGGAGAGCGACCATGTGTCGTGGGGGCCGACGCTGTTCGCGACGGTGATCGCGTTCGCCTCCGGATACGCCGTGATCGCCTGGTTCATGAAGTTCATCTCGACCAAGAGCTTCATGCCGTTCGTCTGGTACCGGGTCGCCCTCGGGATAGTCATCATCGCCCTGGTGACCATGGGCGTGCTCAGCCCGCACGCAGCGGAGTCCGCTGACTGACCGCCCAGTCAGTAAAAGCGTCGTGATCATGGAACCGTGACCCATCGCATACGGGATGTGTAGCCGTCCGGTAGCGCACTGTCAGTGCTTGCCCCTAGGCTGGTCCGCATGTCCCGCGAATCCATGGCCCCTGGTTCCGTGCGGTCTGCCGCCGAGGTGAACGAGCAGATCCGGGCGCTCTGGCTGCGTGCGGGCGGTTCCCTGTCGGCTCAGGAGCGCGCGGAGTACGAGCTGCTGGTCGTCGAGTGGGCGGAGGCCGTCCGGGCCGACGTCATCGAGGCCGCGTAGGCCTGCGGCGCGAGAGCCGGGTGCGAGGTGCGGCACGCCCCTCCTGCCGCGTACCGGGCCGGTCTCGTCACCGCCCGCCCGCCACGCGCAACACGGCACCCGTCGTGTACGACGCCTCCGGTGACAGCAGCCACGCGATGGCCGCGGCGATCTCCTCGGCCCGTCCCGGCCGCCGCAGGGGAATCGTCGCCGCCATGCGCCGCGCCCGGTCGGGATCGCCCATCGCCGCGTGCATCTCGGTGTCGATCGCGCCGGGGGCGACGGCGTTGACGCGGATGCCGTCCGGCCCGAGTTCCTTCGCCAGCCCCAGGGTCAGCGCGTCGACGCCGGCCTTGGCCGCCGCGTAGTGGACGTACTCCCCGGGGCTGCCGAGCGTGGCGGCGCCCGAGGACACGTTCACGACGGCGCCGCTGCCCCGAGCCGTCATCAGCTGTGCGGCCCTGCGTGAACACAGCAGGGTGCCGAGGAGCTTGACGTCGACGACCCGTCGCAGCGTCGCCGTGTCCGTGTCGGCGAGACGGCCCAGCAGCCCGGTCACACCGGCGTTGTTCACCAGCCCGGTCACCGGCCCGAGTTCGCCTTCCGCCGTCTCGAAGAGGCGCTCGACGTCCGCCTCGACGGACACGTCGACCCGCACCGCCACGGCACGCCCGCCGGCCTCGCGCACGCCCGCGGCCACCTCCCCGGCCGCGTCGGCATCGCGGACGTACCCGATCACCACGTCATGGCCGTCCGCCGCGAGCCGCGAGCAGGTCGCGGCGCCGATTCCCCTGCTGCCTCCGGTGACCACCGTGACGGAACGTGCCATGACAGCTCCTCGGGAAGGTTGATCGATCATCGATCAGCCTAGTGTGCCCGAAGCTCCGTGGGGCGTCCCGAGAGGTCCGGCGGCCCCGGCACGGTCGGGGCCGAGCAGGGCCTTCTAGCGGGACCTTCGCACAGCGAACTCGTTGCCGTCGGGGTCGAGCATCAGCACCCGGCCGTCGTCGCCCACGCCGGGGTCGGTGTGCTTCGCGCCGAGCGAGACCAGGCGGTCGCGCTCCGTCTCCCAGTCGGCGTCCGCGGGGAGGGCCAGTTCGAGGTACAGCCGGTTCGGGCCCGTCTTCGGCGCGACCGGAGGACCACCCCAGGTGATCTTCGTACCGCCGTTCGGCGACTGGACCGCCGTCTCCTGGTCCTGGTCCCACACCAGCGGCCACCGCAGCGCCTCGCTCCAGAAGTAGCCGACCTCCTGCGTACCGTCGCAGGCCAGCGCTCCGATGACGCCGGTGCCGGCGAGGAACCTGTTGCCCGCCTCGATCACACAGAACTCGTTGCCCTCTGGATCGGCCAGCACCACATGCTCGTCCTCCGGGCCCTGGCCGACGTCGATGTGGTACGCGCCGAGTTCCAGTGCTCTGGCCACCGTCTGCCGCTGCCCCTCCGGCGAGACGCTCGTCAGGTCGAAGTGCGCCCGGTTCCGGCCGGACTTGGGCTCCCGGCTCGGCAGGAAACGGATGCGGAACCCGGCGCCGTCACGGGGCAGGACCTCGGCGCCATCGTCCGGGCCGTCGGCCAACTCCCAGTCCAGGACGCCGGACCAGAACCGCGCCAGGTCCGACGGCCGGGTGGCGTTGAAGCAGATCGCGAACAGTCGACTCGTCATACCCCGGATGTCTCCCCTCCGCCGGCGGCCGGAAGAACGCCGCCTCGTCTCCACCGTCGGGCCAGCCTAGGGACGGCCGTGCGGCACCCGCATCCGTATTTCCCCCGCGGAAGCCCCGTCCCCGACGCCCGCCGCCGACCCCCTGACCGGCCAACCAGGCGCGAGACGATGGCAGTTCGACGCCCGATTGTCACCTCGCGCCCCTTGGCCCGGGATTCTCGATGCCCAACACTGAACCGATGACGCAGCGCGTGGAGCTCGCGACCGTGATGGACCGACTGGCCGTCGACGAGGTGGTCACCGACTACGCGGCGGCCGTGGACGACGGTGACTGGGAGGCGTACCGGGCGCTGTTCACGCCCGACGGACGCGCCGACTACCGCTCGGCCGGCGGTGTCGAGGGCGAGGCGGGGAAGGTCGCCGCGTGGCTCGCCGAGAGCATGCGGCTGTTTCCGATGCGCCAGCATCTGATCGTCAACCGACGTGTGCGGTTCGGGACGTTGGACCAGGACGCCGGGGACACCGCGCGGGTGCGGGCCGACTACGTCAACCCCATGCGGTTCGACGCCGAGGGGGCCGCTCCCGACTTCGTGTGCGGCGGGCGCTACGCGTTCGGTCTGCTGCGGACGTCCGACGGCTGGCGGTTGCGCGAGGTCGTGGTACAGGAGAAGTGGCGGCGCATGCCCGAGCCGGCCACCGGCTGATCGCGCCTGTGGTCCGGATCATCTGTTCCGGATCACCGAAAGGACGCACACTGGAGCCACCAGTGGGTAGGGAGGCCTTCCATGAGGAACTTCGGTGAATGGCTGGCCTCCCCCTGGCGGCGCTCCGCCCTCGCCGCGCTGGCCGGCGCCCTGCCCGTGTTCGCGTTCCCCGCACCCTCTTTGTGGTGGTTCGCGTACGTCGCTCTCGTCCCCTGGATCGTGCTGATCCGCTCCGCCCCGACCGGAAAGCGGGCCGCGTACGACGGCTGGGCCGGCGGGTTCGGCTACATGGTGGCCGTGCACCACTGGCTGTTTCCCAGCCTGAACGTCTTCATCTTCGTCATCGGCGCCCTCCTGGGCGCACTGTGGGCGCCGTGGGGCTGGCTGGTGCGGCGATTTCTGAGCGGGGTGCCCGGGCCGGGGCGCGGTCTGGCCGCGCTGGTCGTGCTGCCGTCGGGCTGGCTGATGGTGGAGTTGGTGCGGTCCTGGCAGGGGCTCGGCGGGCCGTGGGGCATGCTCGGTTCCAGTCAGTGGCAGGTGGAGCCGGCGTTGCGGCTGGCCTCCGTCGGCGGGGTGTGGCTGCTGAGCTTCCTCGTGGTGGCCGTCAACGTCTCCCTCGCCGTGCTGGTGTCGGTGCGCGAGTCCCGGGTGCCGGCGGTCGCCGGGATCGTCGCGACGGCCGCCGCGACCTCCGCGGCCTGGGTGTGGTCACCGCGCCCCGACACCGACGGCCGGGTGCGCATGGCCGTCGTGCAGGCCGGTGTCGTCGAGGGCGCCGACCAGCGCTTCGCCCGCGAGGAGCAGTTGACCCGGCAACTCGTCGGACGGCACCTCGACCTGATCGTCTGGGGCGAGAGCAGCGTCGGTTACGACCTGGGCGACCGGCCCGACCTGGCGCGGCGGATCGCGGCGCTGTCCCGCGCGACCGGGGCGGACATCCTCGTCAACGTCGACGCGCGCCGCTCCGACAAGCCCGGCATCTACAAGAGTTCGGTGCTCGTCGGCCCGAACGGCCTGACCGGTGACCGCTACGACAAGATGCGGCTCGTACCGTTCGGCGAGTACATACCGGCCCGCAGGTTCCTCGGCTGGGCGACTTCGGTGGGCAAGGCGGCGGGCGAGGACCGCAGGCGGGGCACCGAGCAGGTGGTGATGAACGTCGGTCACGGTCTGCGCGTCGGCCCGATGGTCTGCTTCGAGTCGGCGTTCCCCGACATGAGCCGTCATCTCGCCGAGGACGGCGCCGACGTGCTGGTGGCGCAGTCCTCGACGTCGTCCTTCCAGCACAGTTGGGCCCCCGAGCAGCACGCCTCGCTGGCCGCCCTGCGGGCCGCGGAGACCGGCCGCCCGATGGTGCACGCGACCCTGACGGGCGTCTCGGCGGTGTACGGGCCGAGCGGGGAGCGGATCGGCTCGTGGGCGGGGACCAGCGACAGCGAGGCCGTGGTGTACGACATCCCGCTGGCGCACGGTGTCACCCCGTACGTCCGCTACGGCGACTGGCCGGTGCACGGCTCCCTCGTCGTCCTCGCGCTGTGGTGCGCGTCCGAGGGCCTGCGGGCCGTACGGCTCAGGCGGCCCGCTCCACAACCGCACGTACCACCCGCTCGCACAGTTCATGAGTCGCCAGCGCGTCCCGGGCGCTGAGCACCTTGCCCGCGCGCACCGCGTCCAGGAAGGTCAGCACGGCCTGTTCGATGCCGCGCTGCCGGGCGACCGGCACCCAGTCACCGCGCCGGCGCACGGTGGGCTGGCCCTTGTGGTCGACGACCTCGGCGAGGTTGAGCACCTGACGCTTGGTGTCCTGCCCGGACACCTCCAGGATCTCCTCCGCGGAACCGCTGAGCCGGTTCATCACGCCGAGCGCGGTGAAGCCGTCGCCGGACAGCTGCAGGACGACGTGATGGAGCAGGCCGTCCCTGACGCGGGCCCGCACGGTCACGTCGTCGACTGGACCGGGCACCAGGAAGCGCAGGGTGTCGACGACGTGGATGAAGTCGTCGAGGATCATCGAGCGCGGCTCCTCCGGCAGCCCGATGCGGTTCTTCTGCATGAGGATCAGCTCACGCGGATGGTCGGCGCACTGGACGTACCCGGGAGCGAACCGCCGGTTGAACCCGACGGCCAGGCTGACGTCGCGCTGCTCGGCGAGCGCCACCAGCCGCTCGGAGTCGGCGAGTCGATGGGCGAGCGGCTTGTCGACGTACGTCGGTACGCCCGCCTCCAGCAGCCGCGCGACGATCTCCGGGTGCGCCACGGTCGGCGCGTGCACGAAGGCGGCGTCGAGGTCCTGGGCGAGCAGCGCGTCCAGGGTCGCGTGCCGGTGGTCCCGCGGAAGGTGCAGGCTGTCGCCGACCCGGTCGAGCGTCGCAGGCGTCCGGGTCTGCAGGTGCAGCTCCACTCCGGCCAGCGCGGCGAGAACCGGGAGATAGGCCTTCTGCGCGATGTCACCGAGTCCGATGCAGCCGACCTTCACGGGGCGCTCTCCTTAGCCGTCGTCCTGCCGGAAGCATACGGCGGCCACGGCGCCGCCCCGGGCCCGGTGCCCCGGCCTCGACCATGCCGGCCGACCGCGCCGGGAGCCGTACCGGAATTCGGTGGTGGGTCCACGGGCGTTGGGAAAGGATGCGGCCATGACGACCGAACGCCGTGAACCCGCGACCACCGCCGACGAGCGCAGCATGCTGGAGGGCTGGCTGGACTACCACCGGCAGACCCTGGCCTGGAAGTGCGAGGGGCTGACCGACGCCCAGCTCAGGACGGCCGCGGTGGAGCCGTCCGAGCTGTCCCTGATGGGGCTGGTGCGGCACATGGCGGAGGTGGAGCGCGGCTGGTTCCGCTCGGTCCTCGCGGGCGAGGACGCCGGGCCGATCTACTACAGCGACGAGGACCCGGACGGGGAGTTCCATCTCACCGAGGCGGACACCTGGGCGGAGGCGCACGCCACCTGGCAGGCCGAGATCGAGGCCGCCCGCGGCAACGCGGCGGGCTTCGGCCTGGACGACCTCTCCAAGGGCAGGCACCGGCGCACCGGAGAGCAGTTCAACCTGCGCTGGATCTACACCCACATGATCGAGGAGTACGCCCGGCACAACGGCCACGCCGACCTGATCCGCGAGCGCGTCGACGGCGCCACCGGCGACTGACGTCAGCCCGGACGCCCCCGCGCCCGCCATAAGGGGCGGGAGATCACCCGTGCGGGGCATCCTGCGCTCATCCGCTGTCCGCCGGCCCGTCGCTGACGCCATTGTTGCGCGGGTGCATCGAACGACGACCACCGCAACGCTCCTGGTCACCGTGGCCGTCATGGCCCTGTCCGGCTGTGTGACCGTCCAGCGCCCGCCCCTGCCC
>NZ_WVUG01000193.1 GCF_017614965.1 Streptomyces griseorubiginosus
CCGCTGTTCCCCAACCCCGCCCAGGACCAGTGGCGTTGGCCGGTAGCGGCCCGGGTGGAGCCGCGCTCCCCCGGCTCGTCCGAGAAGGTCGTGCGGGTGCTGCTGTGGGTGCGCACGACCGGGCAGGCGCCGTGGATCTACGGCGTGCCGACCGCCACCGAGGTCGCCACGCTGTCGCTGCCCGGCCTGCGGGTCGAGTCGGTGGCGAAGGTGCTCGACCAGAGCCTGGTCCCCGATCCCTCCCACCGGATCCTGTTCGGCACGACCCTCGTCGAGCAGGGCCCGTGGACGTACGTGTTCGGCGGCGACGACGGTCGGGCCGTCTCCCGGCCGTCGTCCTCGGCGTACGTGGCCCGGGTGCCGAAGGGCCGGCTCGGTCAGGCCTCGGCCTGGCGGTACTGGGACGGGGCCGGCTGGGGCACGGTGCCGAAACCGCTGGCGGGTGCCCAGGTGGGCAGCGCGTTCTCAGTCGTGCGCACGGGCGGTACGTACGTCCTGTTCACGATGGCCGCGGGTGCCGCCGGGCTGACCGGCGTGACCTCCTACTGGGCCTGCTCCCCCACCGGCCCCTGGCACGGTCCGGCGAAGGACTTCAGCCCCTCTCTGCCGGCGTCCGGGGTGGCCGCGTACAACCCGCAGGTCCACCCGGCCGTGTCCGACGGCGCCGGCGACGGACGGCTGGTGCTCAGCTACGACGTCAACTGGCTGGAGACGACGGGGGCTTCGGCGAGTATCAACGCGAACGTGTCCCTGTACCGACCGCGGTTCGTGACGGTCCGGCTGACCCGGACGCGGTGACCTCGCCCTCGCCCTCGGTTTCGGCGGCCTCGGGATCGTGCGAGCGGCGCTTGGCGATCACCGCGCACACCATCAGCTGCATCTGGTGGAAGAGCATCAGCGGCAGCACCGCCAGCGAGGCGTGCGCCCCGAACAGCACGCTGGCCATGGGCAGTCCGGAGGCGAGGGACTTCTTTGAGCCGGCGAACTGGATCGCGATGCGGTCCTCCCGGTCGAAGCGCAGCGCCCTGCCGCCGTACCAGGTGAGGATCAGCATCACGGCGAGCAGCACCGCCTCGACGACCAGCAGACCCCCCAGCCGGAGAGGGCTGACCTGGTGCCAGATGCCCTGGACCATGCCCTCGCTGAACGCGGTGTAGACGACGAGCAGGATCGAGCCCCGGTCGACCAGGCCGAGCACCTTCTTGTGCCGGGCGACGAAGCCGCCCGCCCGTCGCCCATCACCACCCTGTTCGACGCGCTTCGCGCGGCCCCTTTTGACTCCGCAGCGCCGCAGCAGCTGCCCGGCGACGAACGGCACCAGCAGCTGCAGCACGATCTGGACGAGCGAGTCGGCCGAGAACCCTCCGGCGCTGCTGCCGAGCAGGGCGGCGGCGAGCAGCGGGGTGACGACGATGCCGACCAGGGAGGAGAAGGAGCCGGCGCAGATCGCGGCGGGCACGTTGCCGCGGGCGATGGAGGTGAAGGCGATCGAGGACTGGATGGTCGAGGGGACCAGGGTGAGGAAGAGCAGGCCCTGGTAGAGCGGGTGGGTCAGGAGGACCGGGACCAGACCGCGGGCGGCGAGACCGAGCAACGGGAAGATCACGAACGTACAGGCGAGGACCGTGCCGTGCAGCCGCCAGTGCCTGAGCCCGTCCAGCGCCTCACGGGTGGACAGCCGGACGCCGTAGAGGAAGAAGAGGAAGGCGATCGCGGCCGTGGAGGCGCCCGAGGCCACGTCGGCGGCCGTCCCGCGGGCCGGTACCAGGGCCGCGAGGCCCACCGTGCCGAGCAGCAGCAGGATGTACGGGTCGATCGGCATCCAACTCGGCCATCGCAGGCGTTTCACGGTGCTCCACTTGCTTGTCGCTGTAGGCGTCTTCCGGTGCTCTGTCCGGGGCACGGAGTACCCCCGTTCATCGTCCTCCTCCCCCGGCCGATCGGGAATCCGTCATACCGCTCTGACTGTCATCACCGATCACGATGACCGGCTACCGTTGTCCCCATGTACGACCCCTCCCACCTGCGTACCTTCCTGGCGGTCGCGCAGACCCTGAGTTTCACGCAGGCCGCGCGCCGGCTGGGGCTGCGGCAGTCGACGGTGAGCCAGCACGTGCGGCGGCTCGAGGACGCGACCGGGCGGCAGCTGTTCTCGCGCGACACGCACTCCGTGGAGCTGACGGAGGACGGCGAGGCGATGCTGGGCTTCGCCCGGCGGATCCTGGAGGTCCACGAGCAGGCGACGGCCTTCTTCACCGGGACGCGGCTGCGCGGCCGGCTCCGCTTCGGCGCCTCGGAGGACTTCGTCCTCACCCGTCTCCCGGAGATCCTGGAGGGCTTCAGGCACGACCACCCCGAGGTGGACCTGGAGCTGACCGTCGAGCTCTCAGGCACCCTCCACGAACAGCTGGAGGCGGGCCGGCTCGACCTGGTCCTCGCCAAGCGCCGCCCCGAGGACCCGCGCGGCGAGCTGGTCTGGCACGACGAACTGGTCTGGATCGGCGCGGAACGGCTCCGCCTCGACCCGGACCGCCCGGTGCCGCTGATCGTCTTCCCGCCGCCGGGCATCACCCGGGCGGTCGCCTTCGAGTCCCTGGAGCGTCAGGGCCGGCCCTGGCGCATCGCCTGCACCAGCGGCAGTCTGAGCGCGCTGATCGCGGCGGCCCGCGCGGGCCTCGGCGTCATGGCCCACTCCCGCGGCCTCGTCCCCCCGGGCCTGGTCCGCCTCCCCGACCGCTTCGGCCTGCCCGAACTCGGCCGCGTCGACTTCGTCCTGGATCACGGCGCCCGCCGCACCTCCGCCCAGAGCGCGGCGGACGCGCTGGCGTCGAGGATCCTGGCGGGCGGGGTCCGGCTGCAGCGCGGGCGCGGTGGTTAGCGCGGCCTCGGCCGGTACGTCAGCTGTTTGACGCTGCGCAGGTACGGCGTCACCTCCACATGCTGGACGCCCTCCAGATGGCCGAGGGGGCCGCTGACGTAGTCGTACAGGTCGGAGGTGTTCCTGACCACCACCGTGGCGGTGACGTTGGTGGGACCCGCGGTCGCGGAGACGTGGGCGATCGGGGCGTGATCGGCGAGCGCCCGGCCGACGGAGTGGAGTGCCGTGGGGGCGACGGTGAGCCAGAGGGCGGCCATCAACGGGTGGCCGACGATCTCGGGATCGAACTCGGAGTCGATGAAGATCGCCCCGGACGCGATCAGAGTGGCCAGGCGTCGTTTGACCGCGGACTCCGAACGGCCGGTGGCGCGCTGGAGCTCGGGGTAGGTGGCACGGCCGTCGCGTTCGAGGACGGCGAGCAGCGGCTCGTCCTCGGGGTCGATGCGGGCGGGGCCCGGCTCGGGGACGGGATCGGGGCTGAGGGCCTCGATCTGGTCAGGGGCGAGTGCCGAGAACTTCTGCAGCCAGCCCTGCGGGCCGCCGAAGAAGCGGTGCAGCTTCTGGTACGCGCGGATCTCCAGCAGCCTCGGGGTGCGCGGGAGTTTGCCCAACAGGAGGTCGTCGCGGTCGCCGGCGTTGCGCGGCCTGGTGCCGAGGACAAGCTCGGTGCCGCCGGAGGCAAGCCCGATCCAGCTGGTGTCGGGCCGTTTGGCGAGCGCCTCCGCGATGGTCTGGGCGCTGTCGGGGACGCAGCGCAGCCGCAGCGTCCAGTGGTCCAGGCCGAGCGCGTCGCTGTCCAGGACCGCGACGACGCGCAGGCCGCCCTCGGCGCACAGCCGCCGGTAGCGGCGTGCGACGGTCTGGTCGGAGACCCCGAGCACGGCACCGATCCGGCTGAAGGAGGCCCTGCCGTTGATCTCCAGCGCGCTCAGCAGTTGCAGGTCCAGCTTGTCGAAGACATCGGATTCCATCTCCATCCAGCGCACTCCTGTCGGATTCCGTCGCCAGGTGCCTGGCTTCCGTTGCGATCCGCCGCTCACCGTCCATCGTACGGAGAGAGGCATCCGAGGTACACGAAGCACTGGAGTTGAGGACATGCGTACATGGGGGCCGCTCACGGCGGTGTGCCTGGGCACGTTCATGTTGTTGCTGGACGTGACCATCGCGGTGGTCGCGTTGCCGGACATGGCGAGATCGCTGCACGCGTCGCTGAGCGATCTGCAGTGGGTGATGGACGGCTACGCGCTGGCGCTGGCCGCGCTGTTGCTCGGGACGGGCGCCGCGGCCGACATCCTGGGCCGGCGGCGGGTGCACGTGGTGGGCGTGGTGGTGTTCGCGATGGCCTCGCTGCTGTGCGGTCTTTCGGGCGGGCCGGCGATGCTGATCGCCTCGCGCGCGCTGCAGGGTCTCGGCGGGGCGGCCGTGCTCGCGACCACACTGCCACTGCTGGGCTCCGTCTACCAGGGCAGACAGCGGTCGGTGGCGCTCGGTGTGTGGGGCGCGGTCAGCGGCGCGGCGGCCGCGGTGGGGCCGGTGCTCGGCGGGGTGCTGACGGACGGGCCCGGCTGGCGGTGGATCTTCTACGTCAATCTGCCGGTGAGCGTGGCCGCGGTGTGGCTGACGCTGAGGGTCGTACCGGAGTCGCACGGCTCGCGTGAACGGCGCGTCGACTGGGCGGGCACGGTGACCTTCGCGGCCTTCGCGGGCGGGCTGACGTACGGGGCGGTGCGGGCCGGGGAGCACGGCTGGGGCGACACGGGCACCCTCGTGACGTTCGCGGCGGCCGTGGTGGCGCTGGTGCTGTTCGTCGCGGTGGAGCGGAGCGGCGCCGACCCGCTGCTCGATCCGCGGCTGTTCCTGAACCCCCGGTTCTCGGTCGTGATGGTGGGCGCGCTCGCCTTCAACGCGGGGGCGTTCGGCCTCATGGCGTACGACTCGATATGGATGCAGTCGCTGCTCGGGATGAGCCCGGTGCGCGGTGGGCTGGTCTTCCTGTGGATGTCGCTGGCGGCGTTCGTGGTCGCGGCGGCCGGCGGGCCGCTGCTGCACGGGGTGCCGGCACGCATCACGGTCGGCGGCGGTCTGCTGCTGGTCGGCTCGGGGCAGTTCTGCATGACGGTGCTGGACGCGGCGTCGACGGCGTCCGCGCTGGTGCCGGGGCTGATCCTGGTGGGTGTCGGCACGGGCCTGGTCGCGCCCGGCATCGCGGGCGCCGCGCTCGCCGCCGTACCGCACGACCGGGCCGGCATGGCGGGCGGCGCGGTCAACACCTTCCGGCAGCTCGGCCTCGCGCTCGGCATCGCCGTGTACGGCACCGTGGTGACCTCGCGGATGCAGGACACGCTGCCGCGCGAGGCGGCGCACGCGCTGGCGGGCGGAGCGGCCGGGGCGCTGCGCGGGTCCTTCTCGGAGCACGCGTTGCGCTCGGCGTTCGCCGGGGGTCTGAACTCCGCGGCCGTGGTGGCCGGTCTCACCGCCACGGTGGCCGGAGCACTCGTTCTCGCCCTGGTCCGGCCCCCTCGTCCGGGCCGCGCCGGAGTGACGGATTCCGCCCCGGAGACGCTGAAAGAAGAGACGGCGACGCACCGCGGATGACGCCATTGACCTGCGGTCAAAGCCGGTAGGCAGGTCGTACAGATTCGGTGGAGATTAAGAGCCGGATACTTACTCAACCGTCAGTTTTCTGTCCGACCCTTCCTGATGTGAGCGTATTTTCCGCCCGGTGGCCGGGGTGTACGTGAGGGTTGTTCGGATTCGGCGCCCCTCCCGCCCCGCCGCCGGGTGGGGTAGCTTTCACGGCGCTTGCGAAGTCTCGAACACGGCGCCGAGGGGAGCGGGGAGTGGGTTTGCGCGAGTTCACCAACCCTCCGTTGGCGTTGGCGCCCCCCGTGGGGGGTCTGGCCGACGTCGTCTTCGAGCGCGCCCAGCAGGACCCGCTGCACATCGCGCTCGGCCGCAAGGACGACCAGGGGCGGTGGCGCGACGTGACCTCGGCGGAGTTCCGGGACGAGGTCCTGGCGCTCGCCAAAGGGCTGCTCGCCCGGGGCATCCGGTTCGGCGACCGGGTCGCGATCATGTCGCGCACCCGTTACGAGTGGACCCTTTTCGACTTCGCGCTGTGGACGATCGGCGCCCAGGTGGTGCCGATCTACCCCACGTCCTCCGCCGAGCAGTGCTTCTGGATGCTGTACGACTCCGAGTGCTCGGCGGCGATCGTGGAGCACGAGGACCACGCGATGACGATCGCCACCGTCATCGACCGGCTGCCGCGGCTGCACCAGCTGTGGCAGCTGGACACCAACGCCGTGCAGGAGCTGTACGACGCGGGCGCGCACATCGAGGACGACGTGGTGCACCGCCACCGGCAGGCCGTCACCCCCGAGTCGACCGCGACGATCATCTACACCTCCGGCACCACCGGCCGCCCCAAGGGCTGTGTGATCACCCACGGCAATTTCATGTACGAGGCGGACACCGTCGTCGAGCGGTGGGAGCCGGTGTTCCACTCCAAGAAGGGCGACGAGGCGGCCACGCTCCTCTTCCTGCCGCTCGCGCACGTCTTCGGCCGCATGGTCGAGGTCGCGGCGATCCGCGGCGGGGTCCGCTTCGGCCACCAGCCGCAGCTCAACGCCGCCGCCCTGCTGCCCGACCTGCAGGCGTTCAGGCCGACCTTCATCCTCGCGGTGCCGTACATCTTCGAGAAGGTGTTCAACTCGGCCCGGCGCAAGGCGGAGAAGGAGGGCAAGGCGGGGCCGTTCGAGAAGGCGGTCGACATCGCGGTGAAGTACGCCGACGCCGTCGAGGCGAAGGCCTGGGGCATCGGACCGGGTCCCTCGGCGGGCCTCAGGATGCAGCACCAGCTCTTCGACAAGCTCGTCTACTCCAAGGTGCGGGCCGCGATGGGCGGCCGCATCCGCAACGCCATGTCCGGCGGTTCGGCGATGGACCGGCGGCTCGGCCTGTTCTTCGCGGGCGCGGGCGTGCCGGTCTACGAGGGCTACGGCCTGACCGAGTCGACGGCCGCCGCGACCGCCAACCCGCCCGACCGCACCCGCTACGGAACGGTCGGCCAGCCCATCCCCGGCATGACCGTGCACATCGCCGACGACGGCGAGATCTGGCTGCACGGCGCGAACATCTTCCAGGGCTACCTCAACAACCAGAAGGCCACCGACGAGACCCTGCACGACGGCTGGCTCGCCACCGGCGACCTGGGCTCCCTGGACGACGACGGCTACCTCACCATCACCGGCCGCAAGAAGGAGATCCTGGTGACCTCCGGCGGCAAGAGCGTCTCCCCCGGGGTGCTGGAGGAGCGGGTGCGTGACCATCCGCTGGTCAGCCAGTGCATCGTCGTCGGCAACGACCGGCCGTACATCGCCGCGCTCGTCACCCTCGACCACGAGGCCGTGGAGCACTGGCTGACGATGCGCGGCAAGCCCCAGATGCCGCCGCAGCAGCTGGTGCGCGACCCGGACCTGGAGACCGAGGTGCGCCGGGCGGTGGTCGCCGCCAACACCCTGGTCTCACAGGCCGAGTCGATCCGTACCTTCCGTATCCTCGCGCAGCCCTTCACCGAGGAGCACGGTCTGCTGACCCCCTCGCTGAAGCTGAAGCGCAAGGCCATCGAGAACGCCTACGCAAACGAGGTCGAGGCGCTCTACCAGGCGTGACTAGCTGATGCTCACCCGGAAGATCTTGTCCGACCCGTCGGGCTGGTTGCCGTTGTTGTCGCTGTTGGTGGTCGACAGCCACAGCTGGTCGGCGCCGGGAACCTTGGTGACCGTCCGCAGCCGGCCGTAGGTGCCCACGTAGTACGCGGTCGGCGTGCCCACGCTCTCGTTGTCGCCGTTGATCGGGATCCGCCACAGCCGTTCGCCGCGCAGGGACGCCATGTAGACGACGTTGCGCACGATGGCGATGCCGCTCGGGGACGCCTCCGAGACGTTCCAGGTGGCCTTGGGGTTGGTCATCCCGGAGACGCTGCAGTTGCCCTCGCAGGTCGGCCAGCCGTAGTTGGCGCCCGGCTTGATCAGGTTCAGCTCGTCCTTGGAGCTGTTGCCGAACTCCGCCTCCCACAACCGGCCGTTGCGGTCGAAGGCGAGGCCCTGCGGGTTGCGGTGGCCGAGGCTGTAGACGTAGTTGCCGAACGGGTTGCCGGGGGCGGGTTTCCCGTCGGTCGTCATGCGCAGGATCTTGCCGTTGAGGGAGTTCTTGTCCTGTGCCAGGTCGGGCGTCTGGGCCTCTCCGGTGGAGACGTAGAGATAGCCGTCGGGGCCGAAGAGGAGCCGTCCGCCGTTGTGGTAGCGGTTCTTCTTGATGCCCTGGAGCAGGATCTTGTAGTCGCTGAGCTTGGTGCCGTCGTACGTCATGCGCACGACCCGGTTGCCCTCGGAGGCGGTGTGCATGAAGTAGACGTAGTGGTTGCTGTCCCACTTGGGGTCGACGGCGACGCCGAGCAGTCCGCCCTCGCCGTTGGTGGTGACGGCGTTCGGGACGGTGCCGACCTGGGTCTTCGTGCCGTCCTTGGTGACCTTCCAGACCTTGAAGTCGTCCCGCTCGGTGACCAGGGCGGTCTTGCCGTCGGGCATCCAGTAGGTGCCCCAGGGGATGGTCCAGCCGGTGGAGAGCGTGGTGATCGAGGACGGGACGCCGCCGTCGGTCGCGCATGCCTTCGTGGTGAAGGTGACGGTGTTGCTGGCCTCGGAGACGTTGCCGGCGGCGTCCCGGGCGACGACGTTCAGGCTGTAGGGGCTGTTGCAGGCGAGCCCGGTGAGCGTGGTCGACGTGCCGCTGGTGACGGTGTCGTAGACGGTGGTGTCGCTGCGCACGTCGTAGGCGACGACCGCCTTGTCGTCACTGGAGGCGCCCCACTTGAGGTCGGCGCTGTTCGCGGTGACATTGCTCGCGGACAGCGTGCCCGGCTTGCTCGGCGGGGTGGTGTCGGAGCTGGGCCTGGTGGTGCAGTCGACGACCGGGCTGGCGGGCGAGGTGTTGCCGGCCGCGTCGCGGGCGATCACCGTGAGGTTGTAGTCGGTGTTGGGGGTGAGCCCGGTCAGCGCCTTTGAGGTCGAACTCCCCGGCGCCTCACTGATCTTGTTGCCGTGCTCGTAGATGTCGTACGCGCTCACCCCCACGTTGTCCGTGGACGCCCCCCACGCCAGGGTGAGGGAGTCCTCGCCGATGTCCGAGCAGCTGGGCTGTCCGGGACGGGTCGGGGCCTGGGTGTCGGCGGCCGCGTCGAGGCTGATCCGGTCGAGGTTGGGGCCGCCGTTGGCTGTGGTGGCGGTGGCCCGGATCTTGTCGGTGCCCGCGGTCAGCGGGACGTTGACGGTCTTGGTGACCCAGGTGTTCCAGTCTGCGGTGGCCGGGAAGGACACCCCGGAGGCGACGACCGTGCCGCCCACGGAGATGTCCATCGGCCGGTCGGTGGAGGTGCCGTTGGCGTAGCGCAGGGTGAGGGCGGAGGTGCCGGCGGAGGCCGCGCTCACCGTGAACTCCACGTAGGAGCCCTTGACGTTGGTGTAGTCGACGAAGCCGGTGCCGGTGTACCCGGTGTGGTTGGTGGCCACGGTGCCCTGCGAGATCTGGGCGTCCTCGGCCTGGTAGTCGGTGGCGGCCAGCGCGGTGCCCTGGCCGAGTCCGGCGAGCGGCAGCGCCAGGGCCGCCGCGACGCCGTAGGGCAGAACTCTTGTGATGTTCACGGATGTTCCCCTCAGCCCGTGTACTGGGTGAAGACCTTGAGGTAGTCGTACGGCTGCTGCGACACGCCGCTGCAGGCGTCGCCGTCGGTGCCCGAGCCGCAGGCCCGGTCGCGGTTGACGGCCCAGTAGGTGAGCCGTCCGATGTGGTGCTGCTGGGCGTAGGCGAGCATGGTCTTGAAGTCGGCCACCCGCACGCGCTCACCGGAGTCGTCGGTCTTGCCGTTCATCGACGACAGCCCGATGTGGGTGTAGGCGGTGGCGTCGCTGTAGCCGTACGCCGACTTCACCCGGGCCTTGAGCCCTTCCATGGCCTTGGTGGTGAGGCTGCCCATGTTCGTGGTGCCGCCGCCGAAGTCGAACGGCATGATGCACCAGACGTCGTTCGCCAGACCGGAGTCGGCGGCCCGCTTGATCATGTCGACGCCGGTGGAGTCGGGGCCGGAGGAGGTGGTGCCGAAGGTGATGACGGTCTTCAGGCCCGGGTTGTTCGCCTTCACCGTCTTCAGCGCGTCGACCACCCGCTGCCGCACGGTCGCGTTGGACCACTCGGTGTTCTCGATGTCGATGTCGAGCGCCTTCAGCTTGTAGGCGTTGATCACCTTCTGGTAGGCGCCGGCGAGCGCGGAGGCGCTGGAGCACTTCTCGCCGAGCTTGTTCCCGCTCCAGCCGCCGACGGAGACGACGACGTCACCGCCCGCGCCTCTGATCGCGTTGATCGTGGACTGGTCGCTGCCCCCGGTCAGCGGGCGGGAGCCGTCCCACTTCGGGTTGCAGGTGCCGTCGGAGAGGATGAAGGCGAGGGTGAACCACTTGACGCCGGTCGCGGACATCACCGACGTGGGGCTTTGGGGGTTGCCCCAGCCGAGGTACTCGTAGGGGGCCACGGCGAACCCGGGCGAAGCGGCCGCCGCCTTCAGGGAGTTGACGGGCTTGACCCGGATGAGCCGGGTCTCTCCCGGACGCAGGGTCGCGCTGTAGGAGTCGGCGATCACGCCCTTGTGGGATCCGGACCAGAGGTCGGTCACGTCACCCGAGCCGCTGAAGCCGACCTGCGACCAGTTCACGCTCACCGTCGTGTTGCCCGAGGTCCCGGTGTTGAACAGGGCCACGACGTACTGTCCGTCGCTCTCCTTCTTGCTCCAGACCTGTTTGACACCGCTGTTCACGATCCGCTTCGCGGCGACGCCGTCCTGGTCGACCCCGATCAGCCGGTCGTTGGTCAGCATCGCCTTGTCGACGGAGTCGAGTCGGGTGAGGTCGGTGCCGAGCAGCAGCGGGGACGCCGCCATCGACCACAGCGTGAAGTGCGAGCGGCGCTGGTCGGCCGTCAGACCCACCTGGTCGCCGTTGCCGATCTCCAGCGAGTCCAGGTCGTTCCAGCCGCCGGGGCCGGCGTAGGGCTGCCAGGAGGCGGCCGAGTCGAAGCGCTTGGAGACGTGGGACCAGTCGGTCAGCGGATAGCCGCTGCCGTTGCTCCCCGGCCCGCAGTAGCACTCGACGTCACCCTGGGTGCGCCAACTGTTGGCCAGTTTCCGCCAGGTGGAGGCGTCGGCGATGGGCAGGTTGTTGGACAGCGCGAAGTTGATGGGTCGTCCGCTGGCCCGCAGCGCCTTGTCCCAGGCCTGGACGTCGGGGATGTCGGCGCTGCCCACCCCGTCGATCTTCAGGTAGTCGACACCCCAGGACGCGAACTGCTTGGCCCAGGAGTCGACGAACTCCTGCGCGCCCGGCTTGGAGTAGTCGATGTAGTACATGTTCTTGCAGTTGTAGTTCTTCTCGGTCCTGGACGTGTCCGCGATGTCCTTCGCGTGGTACGAGGTCCCCTCGATCGGCGTGTTCTTGGTGACGGCGTTCTTCGCGATGCCGGGCGTGACGTAGAAGCCGAACTTCAGGCCCTTGGAGTGGACGTAGTCGGCCACCGACTTGATGCCGTCCGGGAACTTGGCGGTGTCGACGGCCCAGCGACCGTAGCCGTCCACGGTGAAGCCGTTGCTGTCGCACTTCTGCCAGAAGTCGTCGAGATTGACGTAGACGAAGCCGTGGTCCTTCAGACCACTGGAGACCAGCGCGTCGGCCTGCGCCTTGATCTTCGCCTCGGTCGGCGTGCGGCGCACGAAGCTCCAACTGGACCAGCCCATGGCGGGCCGGACGGACTGGCCGTTGTCGGAGGCGGCCGCCGGGTGGGCGGTGCCCACGAGCGGCACCGCCGCGGCGAGCAGCAGGCCCGCCGCCGCGGCCGTGAGCGATCTGACACGGATCATGACTGTCCCCCGTTCGCGGGTGTGGCGTACGACGTCCCGATCCACGCCTCGTCGACCCGCAGTCGCTTGTAGCGGGTGCTGTCGCTGGAGGCGGCCCAGGTGGTGTCGACCTCGAGCCGGACGTAGCGGGCGCCCGCGGCGGTCAGGTCGATGCCCTGGATGCCGCGGCGGCTGGGGAGCTGGCCGGACTTGACCGCGCTGCCCCAGGTCGAGCCGTCGTTGCTGAGGAACACCTTGTAGTCCTTGATCCGCGCCGACTGCTCGGTGCTCGAACGGGCGTAGGCCACGGAGTCCTCACGCTGGTTGAGCCCGATGTACTGCACCTTCTTGGCCGAGCCGAGGTCGAAGGTGAGGTTCACCGGCAGCGTCTTGTTGTTGTCCCAGTAGGTGAGGTAGTCGCCGTCCCCGGCCGCCGACGCGGCGTGTCCGCTCGCGGAGGCGCTCGCGCTGACCTTGACGCCGGTGAGGATGCCCTGACGGCCGGCCGTCGTGACCTTGAAGACCGTGTCGTACGGGTCCCAGGTGCCGAGCCCGCTCAGGGTGAGCACACCGCCGGACTGCGACCACGAAACCGCCGCTCCCGTGCGGAGGTTGGTGACGGAGGCGACGCGGTAGCCGTTGTCCCGCACGCGCAGGGTGCTGGTGCTGGGCGGGGTCAGGACGTGGATGTACTGCCGGTTCGCGTCGGTCTTGGCGATGGTCGTCACCCCGTACGCGCCGTCGTTCCAGGCACCCGGCTTGAGGCCGCCGTACATGTAGCCGCCGCCCTCGGTGCCGTGCAGGGACTCCCAGATGGGGTCGAGGTAGGAGTCGGCGAAGGTGTTGAAGGATGCCTGGTTCGCCGGGAACTTGCCGTTGACCTGGGCCGTCTCGGCCATCAGCGCCTTCACCGAGGAGCCGGCGTTGGTGATGAGGCGGCCGAGGGTGAGCGCGCGGTCGACGGAGGGGTTGGAGCCGTCGTACCACCAGGCACCGGTCGACGGGAGCTTGAAGTCGGCCTCCGTCAGGCGGGGTTGGGCGGTGTAGACGGCCTGCGGGTAGTCGTAGGCCGGGGTCATGCCCGTCTTCTGCTCATTGCTGATCATGTCCATGATCGGCGTGTCTTCGTTGTTGTTGCTGAGCGTGTAGTTCGGGCGCTTGTCGTAGATCTGCTGGTAGAGGTTGTGGCTCTCCCAGTAGGAGTTGTCGTTGTCGATCCAGAAGCCGCCGAGGTCGGGGTAGCGGTCCATGACCTCGAAGAAGTTGTCGTAACTGAACTGCCCGAAGCCGGCGTTGGTCGTCAGGTCGACGTTCTTGCCCTTGTAGGCGGAGTACGCGGACGAGTCGAGCCACTCGTGGCCGCCCTCGTCGTGCCACTGGGGGTCGTTGGTCATGTAGAGGATGACCTTCATGCCCTTGGCCTTGGCGGCCGTGATCAGCTCGCCGAGGAAGTCCCGCTTGGTGGAGCAGGACCCGGGGATCTTCGACGGCCAGGGGCGGGCGTAGCCGAGGCGGCTGTGGAAGGTGGCGAGGACCAGGTACTGGGTGTGCAGCTTCTGCGCCTCGTTCACCCAGTAGTCGGGGCTCCAGCCCCCGCTCGTGACGTCGTTCTCCCAGGCGGTGCAGCTGGTGTGGGCCGGTGCGGTGCGCAGGCCCCAGTGCAGGAACAGACCGCCGACGGAGTTGCGGAGGAAGTCCTGGCGGGGGTTCTCGAGGTCGAGCGGCTTCACCGCCGTACTGCTGCCGCAGTCCTGGCTGCCCGAGACGCGCAGGGCGCCGCCCGAGGTGTTGTGACTGTCCGTCAGGCATCCGCCGGTGACGTTCTGGAAGCCCACGTCGAAGGGCGAGTTGCTGCCCTTCTGCGCGGTGAACCGGGTGAGCCGGATGCCGCTGGCCGCGTTGGCGATGAACGCGGGCCGGCCGTCGTTCGAGGCGAACTTGACCGAGCTGTCGGTGAACTGCACGTTGTCGGCGTTGTGCAGGTACCAGCCGTAGGCGGGGCGGGTGCCGATGCTCTTGGGGTTGTAGTCGGTCGAGTCGTTGCTGGGCACGCCGGTGGACATGGTGCCGTTGCCGCCGGGGACCGTGATGTTGACGTCGGTGAAGGTCACGCCGTTGATGCGGTGCCCGGACTCGCCCCACAGGGTCGGGCTGAAGGACGGGCTGTTGCCGGTCGCCGTGATGTTGTCGTACGTGACGTTGCTGATGGAACCGACACCGGGACTGTTGCCGCACCGTTTGCGGGTGCCGATCTTCTGCATGATCGGCGAGTGCACGTTGGTCATCGTGATGTCGCGGTAGTGGACGTCGGAGATCTTCGAGCCGTCCATCGAGACCATGCCCAGGCCGGACTTGTCGGCGCCGTCGATGCGGATGTTCTCGAACTGGTAGTCCGAGAAGTCGCCGCAGGTCTCGGAGCCGAACATCAGGGCGTTGCAGCACTTGGCCCCGAGGGTCGAATCACTCACCCGCACATGCCCGTTGGGCAGCTTGGCGCCGAGCGCGTAGTCGCTCTTGAAGACCAGGGCGTCGTCGTTGGCGTGAATGGTGGCGTTGGTGATCGTCGCGTTGGTGGTGGAGATGACGTTCCAGCCGTCGCGGTCGCTCGCGGTGTCGATGGTCAGGTGGTCGGAGGTCACGTTGGTGCAGCCGTTGATGAGGGCCGCGAAGTGACCGCCCCGGCGCAGGGTGAGACCGTCGCCGATCCTGAGCCCGTCGCACCGGGTCAGCGAGATGATCTTGTCGGCCTCTCCGGACTTCGGGTTGCCGGTGATCAGGTTGCCGGCGCCGTCGATGACGCCCTGGCCCACGAAGCCGATGTCGGTCAGCTTGTCGCCGTAGATCATCGCGTCGTGGAAGTGGCTGTGGCCGTAGTCCTGGTAGTCGTCGTAGGGGTTGGACTCGGCCTTGTCGTAGGTGTCGGCGCTGGAGCCCTGGAGAGTGGCGCCCTTGTCGAGCTGGAGCGTCACATGGCTCTTCATGTGGAGGGTGTTCTTGGACTTGTAGGTGCCGGAGGGGAAGCGGACGGTGCCGCCGCCGGCCGCGTTCGCGGCCGTGATCGCCTTGTCGATGGCCGCGCTGTCGTTGCTGGAGCCGTCGCCCTTGGCGCCGTAGTCGCGCACGTTGTACTCGGCGGCGGCGCGCGGGGCGCCGGCCGGGGCGGCGAGGGCCGCGGGGTGGGTGAGGCCGAGGACCACGGCCACCACGAAGAGGATGACGGCCGCCGCTCGGCGGCCGGGACCGGTGGGGGGTTTCATGTGACGGCTCCTCACACGAGTTGGTAGCCGCGGAGGTTGGTGAGCAGGAGATAGGTGTCCTGCAGGGACCCGGAGGTGTCGCCGAGGGAGCGGTAGATGCCCCACTTCGGGCGCACGCGGTCGGCCAGGAAGGTGTCGACGCCGGTCTTCGACTTGTCGATGACGGTCGTGCCGCCGGACTTGAGGATCCAGCGGACGGAACCGGCCGAGCCGTTGCCGACCTTGATCTGGAAGTCGACGTCGGTCCAGCTGTCGTGCAGCGGGTCGAGGTCCGTGCGGCCGATGAGGGTGCCGGAGATGGGCAGGGTCAGCTCGATGGTCTGCTTGCCGCTCACCCGGCGCAGCGACTGCGTGACGATCGGGGAGGAACCGGCGCCGGGCTGCTTCATCTGCATGATGTGGGTGAAGGTGGTGGTCGCCTTCAGCGAGCTCGGGATGTACATCGAGTAGGTGACCCGCCAGGTCTGGCCCTCGTTCCACTTGAGGTAGCTGCTGGAACTCGTGCGCAGACCCGTGACCTCCTGGCGCTGGCGGTCCGTCGAGGTGTCCCGGTCCACCATGTGCATGTTGAAGCGCCAGTTGTTGCCGGTGGCGAAGATGTGCGGATGCCCGGCGGGGTGCGAGTCGGCGCGGTCGTCCTCGATCGTCTCGAAGGCGCGCAGGCCGTCGCCGCTCGCGGAAGGAGCCCACTTCTGCTGCCAGGAGGCGGCGTGGGCGGTGGCGGGCAGCCCCAGCGTCGCCCCGGCCGCCCCCGCGACCGCCGCACCCAGCAGCGCCCTTCTGGACGTGCTCATGACACTAATCACCTCGCAGTTGTTCGTTCATGATCAGGAAGGCGCCCAGACCGTGGAAGTCGTTGGTGGCCCGGTCACGTGCGATGTAGTACGCGTAGTCGCCGACGTTGGTGCCGATGGAGATGTCGGCGAGGTTGGTGCGGCCGTCGGAGCCGACCGAGAGCTTCGCCAGCACGCCCTGGTAGCCGCGCTGCGCGACGGCGGCGTAGTGCGGGTCGAGGTAGCCCTGCTGGACACCCCGGGAGAGGGCGTAGGTGAACATGCTGGAGCAGGAGGTCTCGGTCCAGTCGTCGGACCGGCTGCCCTTGTCCATCACCTGGAACCAGCGCCCGGTCGCCGGGTCCTGGTACTTCTCCAGCCCCGCGGCCAGCTTGCGGAAGATGGTGAGCAGTTGGGGACGGCGGGGCTGGTTCGCCGGAACGGCGTCGAGGACGCCCACGATCGCCATGGAGTACCAGCCGACGGCCCGGCACCAGTGCTCGGGGGCGAGCCCGGTCTGCGGATCGGCCCAACTCGCGCTCTTGGACTCGTCGTAGGCGTGCTTGAGCAGCCCGTTCGCGACCTGCAGATGACTGCCGTAGACGTACAGCTGCTTGGCCGCCTCGTCGTCGGTGTACGCGCTGTCGCCGAACTCCTTGCCGTACTCGACGAGGAACGGGTTCACCATGTAGACGCCGTCCGCCCAGAGTTGATGGGCCCGGCTGGAGGTGTTCGCGTGCCAGAAACCGCCGTCGGCGGTGCGCGGGTAGGTCTTCAGGCGGTCGCGGATCTTCTTGGCCGCCTTGCGGTAGCGGTCCTGCCCGGTCTCGTGGTGCAGGATCACCAGGAGCCGGCCGGCCTGCATGCTGTCCAGGTTGTTGAAGGACTGGTCGATGGAGCCGTCGCTCTTCACGAACCGGTCGACGTAGCTCTTGATGTAGGTGAGGTAGCGGGCGTCGTGGGTGCGCCGGTAGGTGAGGTACTGGCCGTAGAGGTAGAGGCCGACGGGGTAGGACCAGCCGCCGATGGTGCTCGGCGTGTAGCGGGCCATGGTGGAGTCGACGACGGCCGTCGACCAGTCGGGGGCGGCGGCCGGGCGGAGGGC
>NZ_WVUG01000194.1 GCF_017614965.1 Streptomyces griseorubiginosus
GGCGATTCACGCGCGCGGGGGCAGGGCGGGGCAATTCACGCGCGCGGATACGTGCCCGCACCTCACGCGTGTGCGTCGGGGGCTGCCCGCGCGGATACGTGCGCGCTCCTCACGCGCGTGCGTCGGGGGCTGCACGCGCGTGTGTGCGTACGTCGGGGGGCCGCGCGGGTTGAAGCTTCGGAGGCTCCGCGCGGACGTATGACGCCAACACGCGTGGATCCCCGGCCGACGCACGCGCGGCGGCCGCCGACGCACCCACGGCACGCCCACCATCCGCCGAAGCACCCACGCACGCCCAGAGGCCCCCGGCGTACCGACAGATGCGCGGCCCCCCTACGCACCCATGCACACACGCAGCCGCCAAAGCAGCCATCATCGCGTGGGCGGAGCAGCACGACGCGATCATGCACGTGCGAAGCAACTGCCGACGCGCTCGGAGCCCGCCAAGCCCCCGCGCGCAGCGAATGCAGCCACCGGCACAGCCACGCACCCTCCGGAGCCCAGCGACGCACCGTCGCACGCTCGGAGCCCCATGGTGCACCAAGGTCCGTGGAGCCCCCCGGTGCACCAAGGTCCGTGGAACCCCCCGACGCACCCACGCACGTGTGCGGCCCCCCGGCCGGTTGTCGCGCGGCTCTTGACCGTGGGGCCCCCTCTGGCCTCATATGAGACCGGGCCCGTCGTACACGGTTCCGGATGCCGTACGCGGCCGGGCCCCGGTTCCGCAGGGTCGCGTCAGGGCGGGAGGCGCGGTGCGACAACGGCAGGCGTTGCAGGGCGTCCGCCGGGCCCGGGAGTTCGAGGCGTTCGTCGCGGGCGCGGCAGGGCGGCTGCTGCATGCCGCCACGCTGCTCACGGCGGAGGCCCCGGACGACAACCCGCGCGCGCGGCGCCTGCTGACGCTGGCCCTCGCCCACACGTACATCTCCTGGAACCGGCTGCGCGGCGAGGACCCGTACGACCGCGCCCGCCAGTACCTGGCCACCCGCTTCGCCCGCGCGGCCTGGCACCAGTACGGCGGTCTCGGCCGCGCCCGGACCCACCCCGGCGCCGCCCTGGCCGCGCTCGCGCCGCAGGAGCGCCTGATCCTGGTCCTGCGCCTCTACGAGGGCGTCGCCGAGGAACAGACGGCGGCCCTCCTGGGGCTGCCGGTGGAACGGGTCCGCACGATCTGCGACCGCGCGACGACCACGCTGCTGCAACCTCCGCGGAGTCCCGCTCCGGCCGTGGTGGGGGCGAAGGTGGCACCGTCATGAGGCGCCGCGCCGACGGGATCAGGAGCGCCCGCGCGGGTGACGCCGGCGTGGCGGTCGTACGCGCGCGGCGCGGACCAGATGTATGCGGACGGGGGTGGCACGGGTGAACCGGACCGAGCGGGAAGCCACCGTACGGCGGATCATGGAGCAGGCTCCGCCGCCCGTGCCGCCGGACCTGTACGCGGAGGTCATGCGGCGGGGCGCCCGTATGGTGCGCCGCAGGAGGATGATCCGCCGGACGCTGTGGCTGCTGCTGTGCGCCGTGGCCGTGGCGTTCCTCGTGTGGGCCATGATGGCCCGCCCGTGGGTGGAGCCGCCCTCGCAGACGACTCCCCCGTACACGGGCTGGTGAGCCCTCCTCGCCGCGTGGGCTGCTAGCCGAGGGCCTGCTGCAGGTCCTCCAGGAGGTCGTCCACGTTCTCGATGCCCACGGAGAGGCGGACGAGGTCGGCGGGCACCTCGAGGGCCGAGCCGGCCACGGACGCGTGCGTCATGCGTCCGGGGTGCTCGATCAGGGACTCGACGCCGCCCAGGGACTCGCCGAGCGTGAACACCTTGGCGCGGTTGCAGACCTCGACGGCCGCCTCCTCGCCGCCGGCCACCCGGAACGACACCATGCCGCCGAAGGCCCGCATCTGCTTGGCGGCGACCTCGTGGCCGGGGTGCTCGGGCAGACCCGGGTAGAGAACGTGCGTCACGCGTGCGTGCCGGGTCAGCATGTCGGCGACCTTGCCGGCGTTCTCGCTGTGCCGGTCCATCCGCACGGACAGCGTCTTGGCGCCGCGCAGCACCAGCCACGAGTCGAAGGGCCCGGCGACCGCGCCCATCGCGTTCTGGTGGTACGCCAGCTCCTCGCCGAGTGTCTCGTCGGCGACGACCAGGGCACCGCCGACGACGTCCGAGTGGCCGCCCATGTACTTGGTCAGGGAGTGCACGACGACATCCGCGCCGAGCGCCAGCGGCTGCTGCAGGTACGGCGTGGCGAAGGTGTTGTCCACGACCAGTTTGGCGCCCGCGTCACGGGCGACGTGGGCGAGGGCGGCGATGTCGGTGATGCCCAGCAGCGGGTTGGAGGGGGTCTCCACCCACACGGCCTTGGTCTTCGGGGTGATGGCGGCCCGTACGGCGGACGGATCGCTGGTGTCGGCGACCGACCACTCCACCCCCCACCGGGCGACGACCTTCGCGAACAGCCGGAACGTGCCGCCGTACGCGTCGTTGGGGATGACCACGTGGTCGCCGGGGCTGAGCAGCGTACGCAACAGGCAGTCCTCGGCCGCCAGTCCGGACGCGAACGCGAGACCTCGGCGACCGCCCTCGAGGGCGGCGAGGTTCTCCTCCAGGGCGGTCCTGGTCGGGTTGGCGCTACGGCTGTACTCGTAGCCGCCGCGCAGGCCGCCCACGCCGTCCTGCTTGTAGGTCGAGACCTGGTAGATCGGCGGGACGACGGCGCCGGTGAGGGGATCGGCGGTGTTGCCCGCGTGGATCGCGAGGGTCTCGAAGTGCTGACTGATGTGCCTGTCGCTCATGGGCACCGAGGGTAGTGCGCTCGCGGGGCGAGTGACGGACGCCGAGGCCGGAGCGGTCCCACGCTCGGGATTTCCCTCGGTCCCGGGCCGGCCGGCCACCGGGCCGCGGGAGTTTTCCACAGGTGCGCCGACCGGGTTGGCCAATTGTCCGAGGCGTCTGGAACGCTTGAGGCATGGAAATTCTCTGGGTCCTGATCGCGCTGGTCATGCTCGGCTTCGTGCTGCTCCCGGTCATGCGGCGTCGCCGGGGCATGATCGAGCAGGTCCCGCCGGGCCACCCGGACGCCGCGGACCCCGCGAACTACGGCTTCGTGCGCGAGGAGGAGCTGGACGTCCGCATGCCCGGCCCCGACCAGGACCTGCTGGACGTCCTGGACCTGGTCCAGCGCACACAGGACTACCGAGCCGCCTCCCAGCTGCTCGCCGGCACCGAGGCGGAGGGCGAGCTGCGCTGGCAGCGCGTGCAGGCCTTCGCGGGCGCCGCGTCCCTGGAGCTGCAGCAGCGGCCGGGCGGGGTCAGCGAGACGCCCGGCGGGCAGTGGCTGCGGGTCTGGCGGGCCGAGCAGCCCAAGGACGCGGGCGGGGCGGCCGTGCACGCGGAGTTCCTGGCGCAGCAGGCGTGGCGGACGGCGACGCGGGGGACGGACGAGTTCCGGATCATCATGGAGGAGGCGAGGGCGGCCTGCGGCGACGCGGCGCTGCTCGCCCCCGGCGACCCGGTCCCGTACATCGTCGAGCTGTCGGTGGCGCGCGGACTCGCCTATCCGCGGCCGGAGTTCGAGCAGCTGTGGCTGAAGATCCTGGACCGCGCCCCGGCGCACATGGGCGCGCATCTGGCCGCGCTGCACTACTGGTGCGAGAAGTGGCACGGCTCGCGGCAGCTGGCGTACTCCTTCGCCGAGTCCGCGGCGGCGAGAGCGCCGCAGGGTTCGCTGCTGGCCGCCATGCCGCTCTTCGCGGTCTTCGAGCACCTGCCCGAGGTGAACCTGGTCAGCGGCTTCTACCAGAGCGAGGTCGTCACGAAGGCGATCCACGGGGCGCTGCACGCCGTCCACTCGGCCCGCCCGGACGACCCGATGCTCGCGCACGTACGCCATCTGCTGGTCTTCTTCCTGGTCCGCGCCGAGCGCTGGTCCGAGGCGATGAACCAGCTCATACACATCGACGGCCACATCGGAGCGCTCCCCTGGACCCTGTCCGCCGACCCGGCGGCGGAGTTCGCGGTGTACCGGGCACTGGCGGTGGCGGGCTACGAGGCAAACGGCGGCAGCCCGGCGACACTGCCCCAGTGACCCGTGCGGGAGCTTCGGAATTCCCACCCGAGCTGGGTGACCCGGTCGAGACGGCCCGCCGTCGGATCCGGAAATGAATGGCCGGCAGGGATCGCCGGGCGGCACGCTGTCCGCCATGGATGAGCCGCAACACAGGATCCGCGCGCTGCACACCGCGACCACGATCACGGTGTACCAGGCATACGCTCCGCAAATCGGCCTGCCCGCCGTCGAGGAAGGCCGGTTTCCCGCGGCGTGGAAACGGGACAGGATGACATGGATCAAGCCGTCTTTCCTGTGGATGATGTACCGCTGCGGCTGGGCCGCCAAGGAGGGGCAGACGACCGTCCTGGCAGTCGAGATCAGCCGTGACGGCTTTGACTGGGCGTTGCGCAACGCGTGCCTGTCGAGCTACGTCCGCGGGGTGCATCCCGACCGAGCCGACTGGCAGCGTCAGTTGAAGCGTGCGCCCGCTCGTGTGCAGTGGGACCCGGAGCGGGACCTGCGCCTGCGGCCCTTGCCGTACCGATCGCTGCAACTGGGCCTCACCGGTGAGGCCGCGCGACGCTACGCGGACGAATGGACGGTCGCCATCCGCGACGTCACCCCACTCGCGCACGAAATCCAGGCCCTCGTCCGCGACGGGGACCTGGACTCGGCGGCCCGACTCCTGCCCCGGGAACATGCCTATCCGGTCGAAGACCTGTCCCTCGCCCACTTGCTGGGATGACACACCGCCCACCGGCGACCGCGGTCGGGGAGCCGGGGCTTTCCCCGTACCAGCAGGCGATGAGGCAAAGGCTCCTCGCCGCCCCGGTGGCAGAGGCGCCCGAGACCCGGCGGGCGGAGGCGCTGGCCCCCGCCCGTCGGGTTGTCAGGGAGCGTCGATGAGGCCGTACTTCGGGACCGTCACCGTGCGGGCTCCCGGGGTGCCGCCGAGGACGACCTTGCGGTAGGTGATGTTGTTGGCCGTGCTCTGCTCCTTGAGCCGGTTGTCCGGGTTGGCGATGACCTGGATGTAGTAGGTGCCGTTCGGCAGGTCGGAGACGTCGAAGGACTGACCGGGCCGGTACTGGCTGTAGGTGTCGCCGTTGCCGACGTCGAGCACCTCACGCACGGACACGGCGGTCTCCTCGCCGCAGGCGGTGGCGAGGTCGGTGTTGTACGGGTGCCAGTTGGCGTTCTTCACCGTGTAGTCGATGGCGTCGGTGTTGGCCAGGCAGAAGGCCTCCTTGCCGCTGCGGACGATCTCCCTCTTGTCCGCGCCGAGCAGCCGGTAGCTGGCGAAGTCGCTGAAGTGCCAGTGCTGGTGACCGTCCCTCGGGTCCCACTCCATGGTGCCGGTGGGCGTGTAGCCGACCTGCTTGCCCTTGGCGTCGTAGAAGTACTGGTAGGCGTCCATCTTCTCCGCACCGGGCTTGCGGAACCCGTCCACGACCAGCGGGGAGGGGCCGCCGTTCCAGACGGTCGCGCTGAAGGCGAGGTAGTCCTTGCCGGGAGCGGCGCCCATTCCGCCCTCGTCCCCGTTGGTGATCGCGATGCCGTACGCCGGGAGGGCGCGCAGGTCCGGCTTGGGCGCGTCGGCGGGGACGGCCGCCCTGCCGACCGGGCGGTGCGCGGCCGGCTGAGGGCTCTTCGAGGCGTTCTTGCGCCCGCGCCCGGCGCCCGCCAATCCATGGCCCTCACCGGAGTCCTGACGGACCGTCACCTTGATGGTCTGGGTCTTGTCCGGCATCCCGAACAGGTCGCGGTACTTCTTCGCCACCGACACCTTCGCGGTGTAGACGCCGGCCGGCAGGTCGACCGCGCCACCCTCGCGGAAGCCCGGGGACGTGGCCGCGGCCCAGCCCTTCTCGACACCCCACACCCCGCCGAGCGTGAAGGGGTTGTCGGAGCAGCTCTCGGGGTAGTTCGAGGTGGCCGGGGCGTCCGGCCGGATGCGCCCGGCCCGGTTGTTCGGGCAGAACGACTGCGTGGTGTCGGCCACCTTGGCGCCCGACGCGTCGCTGATGCTGACCTTGAGGAAGTCCGGCAGGCCGGAGAAGTCCTTCACCAGGTCCTTCGGCAGGGTCTTGGTCACGGTCCGGCCGCCGGAGTGGATCACCTGCGAGGCGACGATCGGGTCGTTGTAGGACTTTCGCGTCACCCGCATTTCGAGCGGTCCCCCGTCGACCGTCACGTAGGTGCCGAGATTCAGGTAGACGCCGGCCTCTCCCTGGTACCGGTCCAGGGTCACCGAGGTGGAAGCGGCGATGAGGTCGAGCTTCGGTGTACCCGCCTGGGTCGCCGCGCCGGCGCCGGGCGCCGCGAGGGTCGCGGCGGCGCCGACGGTGAGGGCGGCGGAGGCGATGAGCGCCGAACGCCGTAAGGCCGTGGGGTGGTGTCTGGTCATGAGTGCTCTCTCTGCGTCTGGTCGGGACGAGTCGTGCACGTGGTGCAGGCACGGCAGGAATTGCTTGTGTGCCATCTGTGAAAAGGGTGAGAAGCCCGTCGAGGTTGCCTGAGGACCGGAAATCACATCCCCCGCAAATTCGGTTGCCGCGCCACCCGCACATGCGGGCTAATGCCAGCCATGGCCGACATCGAGGGCTCTTACGACGATTTGTTCACCGCGGTCCCCAACGCGCTGGGCGCGCTGCTGGACGCCGGGGACACGGGCGGCTCGGTGGCCGTCTTCGTGGACGGCGAGCCCGTGGTGGACGTGTGGGGCGGGTTCGCCGACAAGGAACGCACCGTGCCCTGGGGGCGGGACACCCTCGTCGGCGTCTTCTCGGTGACCAAGACGATGACGGCGCTGTGCGCACTGGTCCTGGCGGACCGCGGCGAGCTGGATGTGGACGCGCCGGTGGCCCGGTACTGGCCGGAGTTCGCCGCGGCCGGCAAGGAGGGCGTGCTGGTACGGCATCTGCTGTCGCACACCGCCGGGCTGCCCGACTGGGAGGGGCCGGTCGAGGAGCTCTACGACTGGCAGGCCGCCACCGCCCGTCTCGCCGCGCAGGCTCCGCTGTGGGAACCGGGCAGCGCGGCCGGGTACCACTCGCTCACCCAGGGGTTCCTGGTGGGAGAGGTGATCCGGCGGGTCAGCGGCCGGAGCGTGGGCGAGTTCTTCGCCGCCGAGATCGCCGGTCCGCTGGGGGCGGACTTCCACCTCGGGCTCGGCCCCGAGCACGATCACCGCGTGGGCCCGTCCGTTCCGCCGCCGTCGCGGGACGAGGACTACGCGGCGAGCGCGGCGGGCGGGCCCGAGGTGCCCGCCACCGCGACCGCGATCAGGCTCCGGGACGGCAACAGCCTGGCCTGGCGGCGGGCGCAGATCCCCGCGGCGAGCGGCTTCGGCAACGCCCGCTCGGTCGCCCTCGTGCAGTCGGTCCTGGCCTGCGCCGGGACCGTGGACGGGGTGCGGGTGCTGTCGCCCGAGGGGTGCGGGCGCGCGGTGCGGGAGCAGTTCAGCGGCGACGACCTGCGCCTGGGCATGCCGATGCGGTGGGGCCTGGGGTACGGGCTGTTCGGCGGCACCTATGGATGGGGCGGCTGGGGCGGCTCCCTCGTCATGATCGACCCCGATGCGCGGATGGTGGTCGCCTACGTCACCAACCAGATGCGTGAACCCGGTGACGACAACCGGGGGCTGGAGATCGTCATGTCCGCGTACGACGGGGTGCAGGGGCTGCGGGCCTGAGCCGGACGGGGCAGCCCGCCGGCCTCACCAGGGCACCGTCGTCCCGTCCCAGGAGAAGAGCCGGCCCGTCGGCCCGTCGTCGGGCAGCAGTGCCAGGCGTACGGCACCCTCGGCACCCTCCGCCGGGTCGCCGCCCACGGCCTTCGCGCCCGGGACCAGGTCGGTGGCGCGCAGGCCGGGGGCGAGGGCGTTGACCTTGAAGCCCTCCTCGGCGAGCTCCTGGGCGTGGAGCAGGGTGAGGAGGTTGAGGGCGGACTTGGAGGCGCGGTAGGCGGCGGAGCCCGGACGGCCCGGGGTGAACTGGGGGTTGGGGTGGGTGCTCCAGGTCAGTGAGGACGTACCGCTGGAGACGTTGACGATGCGCGGGTGCGCCGAGCGGCGCAGGGCCGGCAGGAAGGCGTGGGTCACCTCCAGGACGCCGATCACGTTCGTCTCGTAGGCACGGCGGAACTCCTCCGCGCTCGACTCGGTCGGCGGGGCGAGGGAGGGGTTGATGCCCGCGTTGTTGACCAGGACGTCCAGGTGCTCCACCTGTGCGGCGGCCCGGGCGACGGAGACGGGGTCGGTGACGTCGAGGACCAGCGGACGGGCCCGCTCGCCGATCTCCTCGACGGCCCGCCGGCCGCGCCCGGCGTCCCGCGCACCCACGTACACGGTGAACCCCTCGGCCGCGAGCCGCGCGGCAATATGGCGGCCGATTCCCTTGTTGGCACCCGTGACGAGTGCGGTGCGATCGTTCATGTCGACCACGGTCCTCCGGCGGGTACCGGTCTGCCAGGGACGACCTGTACCAGGCAGTGGGCGGGCCGGGGTTCGCCGAAGGAGGTGGGCGGGGTGCCGAGGCAGGAGTTGGCGCGGTTCCTGCGGGAGCGGCGCGCGGGGCTGCGGCCGCGGGACGTGGGGCTGCCGGACGGTGTGCCGCGCCGCACTCCGGGGCTGCGGCGCGAGGAGCTGGCGGAGCTGGCCCATATGTCGGTCGACTACTACGTACGGCTCGAACAGGCCCGTGGGCCCCGGCCGTCGGCGCGGATCCTGGACGGGCTCGCGGGGGCGCTGCGGCTCAGTCCCGCCGAGCGCGACCATCTCTTCCGCCTGGCCGGGTCGGCGGCGCCGCCGGGTGCCGGTCCGGTGCGGAGCGTACGGCCGCATGTGGCGCGGATGCTGGAGCGGCTGCCGGAGACGGCGGCGATCGTGACCGACGCGGCGTACGGGCTCGTCGCCTGGAATCCTTTGGCGCAGGCGGTGTTCGGCGGTGACCTCGGTCGCGGGACGACCAACCTGGCCCGGCGGCGCTTCCTGGGCGAGGGGCGGATGTACGACAGTTCCAGCGCCGAGGAGTTCGGGCCCATCGTGGTGGCGCGGCTGCGCAGGGCCGCGGACCGGTATCCGCACGACCCCGGGCTCGCCGCCCAGCTGGCCCGACTGCGGGCCGGCAGCGCGGAGTTCCGGGAGCTGTGGGAGGACCGGCCGGTCCACGCGCCCGGCCACCGCACCAAGACCGTCGACCACCCGGCCGTCGGCCGCCTCCACCTCAACTGCGAGTCCTGCTCGTCCCCGAGGACGACCAGGAGGTCGTCCTGATCACGGCGGACCCAGGCTCGGCGTCGGCCCGCGCCCTGCGCGCCCTGGCACCCGTCGGCCACCGCTGATGTGCGGGGTGTCGACGGGTGCCGAGGCGCGGGGAAGCTGGTGACCGCCGACGGGTCAGATCGTCGAGGTGTCGATCACGAAGCGGTAGCGGACGTCGCTGGAGAGCACCCGCTCGTACGCGTCGTTGATCTCGTCCGCGCGGATCAGCTCGATCTCGGCGCCGAAGCCGTGCTCGGCGCAGAAGTCCAGCATCTCCTGGGTCTCCTGGATGCCGCCGATGCCGGAGCCGGCGAGGGTCTTGCGGCCGCCGATCACCGAGAACAGGTTGAGCTTGACGGGCTCCTCGGGCGCGCCGACGTTCACGAAGGCGCCGTCCGTCTTGAGCAGGGACAGGAAGGCGTCCAGGTTCAGCGGGGCCGAGACCGTGGACAGGATCAGGTCGAAGGTGCCCTTGAGGTCCTTGAAGGTCTGCTCGTCGCTGGTCGCGTAGTAGTGGTCGGCGCCCAGCTTCAGCCCGTCGTCCTTCTTGCGCAGGGACTGCGAGAGCACCGTGACCTCGGCGCCCAGTGCGTGCGCGATCTTGACGCCCATGTGGCCGAGGCCGCCCATGCCGAGGATCGCGACCTTCTTGCCGGGGCCGGCGTTCCAGTGGCGCAGGGGCGAGTAGGTGGTGATGCCGGCGCACAGCAGCGGGGCGGCGACGTCGAGGGAGAGACCGTCGGGGATGCGGACGACGTAGTTCTCGTCGACGACGATCTTCTCGGAGTAGCCGCCGTAGGTGGGCTCGCCGTCCTTGCCGATCGCGTTGTACGTGCCGACGCCGCCCTTGAGGCAGTACTGCTCCAGGCCGGCCCGGCAGTTCTCGCACTCGCGGCAGGAGTCGACCAGACAGCCGACGCCCACGCGGTCGCCGACCTGGTGCCGGGTGACGCCGGAGCCCACCGCGGAGACGACGCCCGCGATCTCGTGACCGGGGACCATCGGGAAGATGGCCTCGCCCCAGCCCTCACGGGCCTGGTGGATGTCGGAGTGGCAGATACCGGCGAACTTGATGTCGATCAGCACATCGAACTCACCGACCTCGCGGCGCTCGATGGTGGTGCGCTCCAGGGGAGCCTTCGCCGCGGGAGCGGCGTATGCGGCAACGGTCGTCATGCCGGGGATTCTCCTAAGCGGGGGTTCGCGCCCGGCTGCCTTCTGTCGTTCCGTCCGGGCACGGTGATCAGCATGCCCCGCCCCGGCGGATCCACCCAGGCCACGCCTTTGCGTACGTCCGGCGTTCCTACCACTGGCGGGGTCAGGCTGCTGGGCGTACGACCGTGAATACTTGCCGTATGGACGAACTGCCCGAGGCCGTACAGGGGGCCGGCGGCGCCCTGGACCGGCGTGCCGAGCTCAGTGAATTCCTGCGCACCCGGCGGGCCCGGCTGAAGCCCGAGGACGTGGGGCTGCCGGACTTCGGCCGGCACCGGCGGGTGCCGGGGCTCAGGCGCGAGGAGCTGGCGCAGCTCGCCGGGGTCTCCGTGGCGTACTACACCCGGCTCGAGCAGGGCAACGGGCGGAACGTGTCGGCGGAGGTGCTGGACTCGATCGCGCGGGCGCTGCGGCTGAGCGACGCCGAGCACAACCACCTCACGCACCTCGCCAAGCCGAAGCAGCACAAGAAGAAGCCCGCGGCCCGGACCGAGCAGGTGCGGGGCGCGCTGCGGCAGCTGCTGGACACGATGGACGGGGTGCCGGCGTACATCTCGGGGCGGCGCGGGGACATCCTCGCCTGGAACCGGATGGCCGCGGCCGTCTTCGGCGACTGGGGGGAGCTGCCGGCCCAGCAGCGGAACTGGGCGCGGCTGGTGTTCCTGACGCCCGAGTACCGCGATCTGTTCGTGGAGTGGGAGCAGAAGGCGAGCGACATCGTCAGCTTCCTGCGCATGGAGGCGGGCTGCTACCCCGACGATCCGCGGCTGTCCGCGCTGGTGGGCGAACTCTCCGTCAAGAGCGAGGAGTTCCGGCGGCTGTGGGCCACGCACGACGTCCGGGAGAAGAGTTACGGCGTCAAGCGGCTGCGGCATCCGCTGGTGGGCGATCTGACGCTCCACTACCAGTCCTTCCGGCTGGCCGACGACGACGGACAGGCGATGACGACGTACCACGCGGAACCGGGTTCCCCCTCCGCGGAGGCCCTGCGGCTGCTGGCCAGTTGGGGCGCGGACGCGACCCGCGCGGGGCGGGTCAGCCCCGATACGGCGGCATGACCCCCCATCCCCACCTGGGCACCGGCTGCTCCGCCGGAGGTTTGGCGTCCGGGCCGGAGAAGTACAGCGCCAGCCTCGTCCCCCACTCGATGTAGGCGAGGAACGCCGAGCGGAACTCCGCGTCGGTGGGCAGGCCGACGTCGTCCGCCGCGTCCTGGATGAGGTTGACCCAGCGGCGGCGCTGCGGCTCGGTGATGTTCTTGGCGAAGTGCTTGGCGACCATGTGGCCGTGGCCGCCCTGGGTGAGGGAGTAGGCGGGCGGGCCGCCGAAGACCTCGGCGAGCCACAGGGCGACGTGCTCGGCGTGGTCGGGGGCGAGGTCGGCGAAGAGCGGGGCCAGCAGGTCGTCCTTGAGGACCCGGTCGTAGAACGCCGTCGTGAGGCGGGAGAAGGCCTCCGCGCCGCCCGCCCAGTCGTACAGCGACGGCACCGACGCGCCCCTGCCCCGGACCGTGGTCGGCTTGTAGTGGCGCATCTCCTCGATGTTGTCGACGTACGGCTGGATCTCCGCCAGGAACTCCGGGAACAGCTCCGAGTCGCGGAAGCCCTCCATGTGGTCCTGGGTGGAGGTCCAGGTGATGCGCAGGACGTAGTGCTCGAAGTCCTCCTCGCAGCGCGCCAGTTCGTAGTCGACGCACTGCGGTGCCTCGGCCAGCCGGCCGGCGGCGCGGGTGTAGGCGGCCAGGAACTCGGCCGAGCGGTCCTCCGGGATGCGGTACCGGATGTATTCGACGGTCTCGGTTGTCATGGGTTCACGGAAACACGGAAGCCCCGCCGGAGGCTCCACCTCCGGCGGGGCTTTCGCTGACGGCTCACTCGCCTCGCGAACGGCTCACTCGCCTCGCGAACGGCTTACTCGCCTCGCGAACGGCTCACTCGCCTCATTGCCGGCTCACTTGCCGTAGTACGCGTTGTAGATCGAGATCGTCGACTTGTTGTTCTTCTTGTCGGTGATCTTGGCGTGGAACGAGATGGCCTGTCCCTTCGCCGGGTTCTTCACGGTGATCTTGCCGTGGACCACCTTGACCTGCTTCCAGGTCTGGCCGTAGTCGTACGACACGTACACCGTCAGCGACTTGAGGTTGCCGCCCTTGGCCGCGCCCTCGACGGTGACCGGGACGGAGACCGTCCTGCCGGCCGGCACCCGGTTGTCGAGGCCGGTCGTGGCGTTGAAGCGGACCGTGGACGCCGGCAGCGTGGCCACCGTGCCGCCGGCCGGCTTCTTGGAGCGGAACGTCCAGCTGGCGTCGATGCGGGTGGAGGCCGCGGCGACGTGGACGCTGCGCTTGACCGAGGTCGTCAGCCGGTACTCGGCGTCACCGGAGGGGACCTTGAACTCCTTCTCGCCGAACAGCGGGTCGTCGTTGGAGCCGACCTTGGTGCCGTTGCGGTAGAGGGTCGTGGTGACCCCGGTGAAGTCCGAGGAGCCCGCGTGGCCCGCGCCGTCGGAGAACAGCGGGATGTAGCCGTAGATGCTGTTGCCGTCGCGGAAGACGCCGTAGTACGTGTTCAGGTGGGGGCCGAAGACCGCCGTGTTGAAGGTCTTCGTGTACTTCTGGCCCGCCTTGAAGGACTGCGCGTCACCCAGCGTGTAGTACGCCTCCGGGATCGGGAAGCCGTCCCGGTCGTGGCCCTTGTACTGCGTGAAGTCCCATGACCACTGGATCTTGTCGGACGTCGACAGGTACAACGTGCGGGCGCCGGGCAGCTTCTGCTCGATGCCGTTGAAGATGACGAGGTCGTCCGGGAACTCGCCCAGCGCCATCAGCGCACCGGTCTTGCCGACGGCGCCCGAGCCGAGGTTGTTGCGCACCGTGGCGAGCTCGCTCGCCTTGAAGTGGCGGACCTTGTCGCCCTGGATCTTCTTGACGTTCGCGGTGGTGGCCACGTCGTACTCGGTGTCCGCGCCCTTGGTCCACTGGCCGTTCCAGGTCTGGTGCAGGCCCGTGACGTCGCCGCCCAGCGGAGCCATGCGCACGTCGGCGAAGGACTGCATGCCGAGACCGATGCCGATGCCCGCCGGGTCGTAGGTGTACCCGATCATGGCGAGCTGCTGCTTGGCCTGGGCGTCCGGCACGGTGATGTCGGCCGCCTTGGTGGTACGGGCGTCGATGGTCACCGTGGTGTTCTTGGTGACGGACAGCTTCGGCTGGACCAGCCAGTCGACGCCGCCCTGGAAGTTCACCAGGTCCTTGGCGATCCAGGCGTCCAGGAGGTAGTTGCCCTTGGGCAGGCGCATGGTCGTGGTGCCGGTGTCCGAGAGGGTCACCTGGTAGCCACGGCCCTCGGCCAGGCCCGAGTAGCCGAGCAGGGCGGTGTTGTACTTGCCGGTCGGCTTGCCGTCCCGGTCGATGTGCTTGATCGTGACGTCGTAGGACTCGACCTCACGCTGCACGGCCGCGGCGGTGCGGACCGTCTGGCCGCCGCCCGTCGCCGTCACGTACGCGGAGTACGCGCCGTCGAGCGTGCCGCCGAGCTTGGTGTTGACGGTCAGGTCGACCGAGGCCTTGCCGCCCGCGGGGACGGTCACCTTGGTCGCGGCCAGCTTGAAGAAGCCGGCCGGAGCGGCCTGGCCCTTGGGGTTGGTCGCGGTGGCCGCCAGGTTCAGCGTGACGTCCTTGGTGCCGAGGTTGCGGTACGTCACCTGCTTGGTGACCGGTGTGTCGTCGGTGTGCGGCCACTGCTGCACACCGAAGCTCACCGACACCGGGTCGGCGATCACGGTCTGCTGGATGGCCTTGTCGACGGCGATACGGCCCGAACCCTGCTGGAACGGCGTGTACTTGCCGCCCTTCGCGGAGCCCGTCAGGGCGCCCTTGAGCTCGGAGAACTTCCAGTCGGGGTGCTCCTGCTTCAGGATCGCCGCCGCGCCCGCGACATGCGGGGTCGCCATCGACGTACCCGAGATGGTCAGGTAGCCGGGCGGGTTCTCGCCGACCTCCTGGTCGATGACGCTGCCCGGGGCCGCGGCGGCCGTGATGTCCACGCCGGGGGCGGTGACGTCGGGCTTGATGGTGCCGTCGACGGTTGGACCGGTGGAGGAGAAGTCGGCGAGCCTGTCCTTGTCGTCGACGGCGCCGACGGTGAGGGCGTCCGCGGCGCTGCCGGGCGAGCCGATCGACTCCGGGCCCTCGTTGCCCGCGGCGATCGCGAAGAGGATGCCCTTCTCCTCGGACAGCTTGTTGACCTCGGCCTCGAGCGGGTCGATGCCGGGGGTGTCCTGGCCGCCCAGGCTCAGGTTGACGATGTCGGCGCCCTGCTCGGCCGCCCACTCCATGCCGGCGAGGATGCCCGAGTCGTCACCGGAGCCGGTGTCGTCCAGGACCTTGCCGTTGAGGATCTTGGCGCCGGGTGCCACACCCTTGTACTTGCCGTGGGACTTGGCGCCGGTGCCCGCGGCGATGGACGCGACGTGCGTGCCATGGCCGAAGTGGTCGTTCGCGTCGGCCGCGGTGGAGAAGTTCTTGGCGGCGATCACCTGGGTCTTGAGGTCCGGGTGGTCCGCGTCGACACCGGTGTCCAGGACCGCGATCTTGACGCCCTTGCCGGTGTAGCCCTTGGCCCAGGCGGTGGGTGCGCCGATCTGCGGAACGGACTTGTCGAGGCTGGCCTTGCGGGTGCCGTCGAGCCAGACGTGTGCGATGCCGGAGGCCGTACGGTCGCCGTTGGTGACGGCGTCCCACAGCTCGGGCGTCTCCTTGACCGGGGTCTGGACGGCGTCCGCGTTGAGGGCCTTCAGGGTCCGGCGCAGGGTGCCCGCGTCACGGACGTCGGCCTTGGCGGCCGTGGCCGCGCCCTGGTAGCCGACGATGACCTTCAGGCCCTTGGCCTGGGACTTGCGGGTGGCGGACTTGTTGAGCTCGGTGATGTCGAACAGCCGCTGGTCGAGCTTGCCGCTCGCGACCAGTCGGGCCGCGTCCGCCGGGACGACGAGCGTGTGCCCGTCGGCCTTGCGGAACTGCACGGGTATGTGTTCGCGCCCCTTGGCCCGCTCCAGGCCGACGACGCGGCCCTTGGCGTCGACGACGACCCGGTCGCCGGTGATCAGGGTGATGCGGTGCTGGGACGCGAGTGAGGACTTCGAGGCCGCGCTCGGATGCTCGGCCTTGGCCTGCGCCGGGCTGGTCATACCCGCCGCGAGGGCCACAGCGGCCGCCGTCGCCACGGTGGCCGCGCATGCTCTCTTCACTTGTCTGCGCAAGTCTCCCCCTGGAGATGAAGTACCGGGCGAATTCCCCGTTCACCCGGCCGGGGGAACTACCGCACACACGCACGGACCCCCCGGGATACGCAGTATGCCGGGGGGTGATCAGCTACCTCAAGAGACAGAAGAAGGGTGAGAGAAGCGTCCGCCGACTGTTACACGCCTGCGGGAAAGCCGTTACCGTTCCGTCGGGTTACGCGCCCGCGTTCTCCTTGACCGTGATCTTTCCCTTGCGGATCGTCGCCAGCCGCGGGGCCTTCCGCGCGATCGCGGAGTCGTGGGTGACCATGATGAAGGTCAACCCCAGTTCCTTCCACATGCGTTCGAGCACGTCCATGATCTCGTCGCGCATCGACTCGTCGAGGTTTCCGGTGGGTTCGTCCGCGAGCAGCACCTTCGGCTGCTTGACGAGCGCGCGGGCGATGGCGACGCGCTGCTGCTGGCCGCCGGACATCTCCGAGGGCAGATGGGCGAGACGCTCACCGAGACCCACCGAACTCAGCGCCTCGGCGGCCCGCTCGCGCCGGTCCTTCACCTTGACGCCGAGAGGGACGAGAGCGGTTTCCACGTTCTCCTGGGCGGTGAGCGTGGGGATGAGGTTGAAGCTCTGGAAGACGAAGCCGATGTTCTCGCTGCGGACCTTGGTCAGCCGCGCCTCGGAGAGCCTGGCCAAGTCGGTCCCGTCCAGGACGACTTCGCCCTCGGTGGGCCGGTCGAGGCCGCCGAGCATCTGCAGCAGCGTGGACTTGCCGCCGCCGGTGGGGCCCTGGATGACGAGACGGTCGCCGTCGCCGATGGTGAGGTCGACGCCGTCGAGGGCGTGGATGGTCTCCTTGCCCCGGGTGTAGCGCTTGGTGACGCTTCTGAGTTCGTACATGGGGTTGGCTCCTGGGTGGGGTTGGTGGTGGTACGGGTCCTGGGCCGGCTATTCGACGCGGCGCAGCGCGTCCGCCGGCCGCAGCCGGGACGCCCGCCAGCCGCCGAACGCGCCCGCGATCAGGCCGCCCGCCACCGCCAGGGCCACCGCGATGGCCACCGTCGTGACACTCACCGGTGCCGTCAGGGCGACGTCGAGGGTCTTGGCCGCCGCACGCCCCGGGCCGCCGAAGCCG
>NZ_WVUG01000195.1 GCF_017614965.1 Streptomyces griseorubiginosus
CCCCCGCCGTTGCCCTCGCCGCCGAAGACACGGCCGAGACCGTCGTAGCCCATGATCAGGTCCCAGGCGGAACCGTCCGTGGAGCCGCCGATGTAGGGCCGGTCGGAGGCCGGGACCAGGGACACCGCCAGGGCCCACCAGAAGCTGGAGACGGCCAGGACGACCGCGGCGAGCAGCAGGTTGACGATCCGCTTCGCCCAGGACGCCCTCGACGCGTACAGGTAGAGCGCGAAGACGGCGGGGAGGGCGATCCAGCCCGCGAGCAGCTTGGTGTTGAAGGCCAGACCGAAGCAGGCCGCCGAGCCGAGCAGCGGCAGCAGCCTGTCGTCACGGGTGGCGCGGAAGGCGAGGGCCGCGCCCGCGACCATGAGGAACACCAGGAGGGTGTCGGGGTTGTTGTCGCGGTTGATGGCGACGGTGATCGGGGTCAGCGCCAGCACCAGCGCGGCGACGGTCGCCGCCCCGTGACCCCACACCCGCTTCACGGTGGAGTGCAGGATCCAGATCGTGGCGAGGGCCGCCAGGATCTGAGGCGCCATCATCTGCCAGGTGCCGAAGCCGAAGACACGGCACGACAGGCCCATGACCATGGTCGCGAACGGTGGTTTGTCGACGGTCAGGAAGTTGCCGGGGTCCAGCGAACCGAAGAACCAGGCCTTCCAGCTCTTCGTGGCGGCCCAGATGGCACCGCTGTAGAAGGTGTTCATGCTGGATCCGGACAGGTTCCAGGCGTAGAGGACCGCCGCCAGGACCAGGATCGCGATCAGGGCGGGCGGCGACCAGCGCGGTGCCCGGTCCGGCGGCGCCGCCGCCGGCGGGGCGGGCGGCGGCCAGTCGGCGGACACGGGCTCGGTGTGGGGGTGCGGATCGGTGGCAGATGTCACCCGGGCATCGTGCGGAGGGGGAGTGGGTGGGGGCTGTGACGAAGCTGGCTCCGGGCTGTGAATCCGCCGAGGGGGCGGTAACGCCTTGGGCAGTCTTTGCCCAATGAGGCCGACGCGTACAACCTTTCGGGCGAATTCGAGCGTCAACAGGGGCATGAATCAAGGGAAATCAACCAGACGCGCCAGAGCGCTCGCCACGGGGGCCCTCGGGCTCGGCGTGCTCATACCCGGCGTGGCCGCCGCCTCGCCCGCCGCGGCCGCCACGGCACCCACGGTCAGCTGCACGTCCGCCCGGGCGGGCCTGGCCACCAAGCTCCAGAAGGACATCACCGCCGCGCTCGCCGGCCGTCAGGGCACCGTCGCGGTCGGGCTCTACGACCGCTCCACCAACACCACGTGCTCGCTGCGGGCCACCTCCTCCTACGACTCCGCCAGTGTCGTCAAGGTGACCGTCCTCGCCACGCTGCTGTGGGACGCGAAGAAGCACAACCGGTATCTCACCGACACCGAGGCCTCGTTGGCCAAGGCCATGATCACCAAGTCGGACAACGACGCGACCAGCAGGCTGTGGAAGCAGCTGGGCCTGACGAAGATCAAGGGCTTCCTGAGCGCCGCCGGCATGACGAAGACCGTCCCCGGCGCGAACGGCTACTGGGGTCTGACCCAGATCAACGTCACCGACGAGCAGAAGCTGCTCAAGCTGATCACGGCGAAGAACGCGGTGCTCAGCGACAACGCCCGTGCCTACATCCTGAAGTTGATGGGCCAGGTCATCTCCTCGCAGCGCTGGGGCACGCCCTACGGCACCCCGTCCGGCGTCTCCTGGCACGTCAAGAACGGCTGGCTGCAGCGCTCGACGCACGGCTGGCGGGTGCACAGCGTCGGCACCTTCAACGGCGGCGGCCACGACTACATGATCACGGTGCTCACCTGGGGCAACAGCACCATGAACTACGGCATCTCCACCATCCAGGGCGTGGCGAAGGTCATCCACAGGGATCTCGCAGCGAGTTGACGCCCGCCGGTCTCCCGCGTGTCACCGGCGGCGCCTACGGTGGCGCGCATGCGCCTGAGAACCGTACTCGCGACCGTCACCGCGGCCCTGGCGGCGGCCACCACGCTGACCGCCGCCGGGCCCGCCCCGGCCACCCCTCGGACGAGCCACGCCTGTTCGCCCTCCGTCTCGATCGACCGCTTCTCCGACGCGCTGGACAAGACGACGTACGACGGCACGTTCGTCGGCAACTTCTCCGCGCTCGCGGTGGACAAGGACGGCTCGATCGCCGCCCTCGAGGACCGCTCCTCCCTCTTCGACCTGGACGCGAGGACGCTCGCCCCGAAGCGGGTCGTCCGGCTCGCCGACGAGAAGGGGGCCGCGCTGGACAGCGAGGGTCTCGTCGTCGACCGGGACGGCACCAGGCTGATCACCTCGGAGACCGAGCCGTCCGTGCGCCGCTACGGCACCGACGGCGGGATCCTCGACCGGCTCCCGGTCCCGTCCTCCCTCCTCGTCGCCCCCGCCGGACGCGCCACGTCCAACCAGACCTTCGAGGGCCTGACCCTCCTGCCCGGCGGCCGCACCCTGCTCGCCTCGATGGAGAACGCGATCTCCGGCGACTCCACCGACATCGTCCGCTTCCAGACCTGGACCCGGACCAAGGACGCCCCCTTCCGTCTCGCCGCCCAGTACGCCTACCGCGTCGACGCGGGGCTTGGCGTCCCCGAGGTCCAGGCCACCCCCGACGGCCGCCTCCTCGTCCTGGAGCGCGGCTTCACCTCCGGCGTCGGCAACACCGTCCGCCTCTACCTGGCCGACCCCCGCCACGCGACGGACACCAGCGGCATCGAGAACCTCACGGGACAGAAAGGGGTGCGGCTGATCAGGAAGACCCTCCTCGCCGACATCGCCGGCTGTCCCTCCCTCGGCGCCACCGCGAAGCAGCCCCAGCCGAACCCGCTCCTCGACAACATCGAGGGGATGACCGTGACGGGGTACTCGAAGGGCCGCCTGAAGGTGCTCCTGGTCAGCGACGACAACCAGAACGCGGCGCAGACCACCCGCTTCTACTACCTGCGGGTGCGCGTCTGACCCCTCCCTGTCGTCGTCCCTATTGTTGCGGAGGGATGAAATCCGCTTCGTCTCGTGTTGGTGCCTTCCGGTAGATCAGGACGATCGGAGGGCACCCGCGTGAGCGAGCAACGGGGATGGGCACGGCGACTGGCCGGGTACGCGTGGCGGTATCCGAAGGACGTCGTGCTGTCCCTCGGCTCCTCCCTGGCGGGCATGGCCGTCACCGCGCTCGTCCCTCTCGTCACCAAGGTGATCATCGACGACGTGATCGGCGATCACAGCCGGGGCATGGCCCCCTGGGCCGGGGCGCTGGTCGGCGCCGCCGTCCTCGTCTACGTCGCCACCTACGTCCGCCGCTACTACGGTGGCCGTCTCGCCCTCGACGTCCAGCACGACCTGCGGACCGAGATGTTCGAGACGATCACCCGGCTCGACGGGCGACGCCAGGACGAGCTGTCCACGGGGCAGGTCGTGGGACGCGCGACCAGCGACCTCCAGCTGATCCAGGGGCTGCTCTTCATGCTCCCCATGACCATCGGGAACGTCCTGCTCTTCCTGATCTCCCTGGTCATCATGGCCTGGCTGTCGCTGCCGCTCACCCTCGTCGCCCTCGCCGTCGCCCCGGCCCTGTGGTGGATCGCCAAGCGCAGCCGCTCCCGGCTGCACCCCGCCACCTGGTACGCGCAGGCCCAGGCCGCCGCCGTGGCCGGCGTGGTCGACGGAGCCGTCAGCGGCGTACGCGTGGTGAAGGGGTTCGGACAGGAGGAGCAGGAGACCGGGAAGCTCCGGGAGGTCGGGCGGCGGCTGTTCGCCGGGCGGCTGCGGACCGTACGGCTGAACAGCACGTACACCCCCGCCCTCCAGGCCGTGCCCGCCCTCGGCCAGGTCGCGATGCTGGCGCTCGGTGGCTGGCTCGCCGTGCGCGGTCACATCACCCTCGGTACCTTCGTCGCCTTCTCCACCTACCTCGCCCAGCTCGTCGGCCCGGTCCGCATGCTGGCGTTCGTCCTCACCGTGGGACAGCAGGCCCGCGCCGGCACCGAGCGCGTCCTGGAGCTGATCGACACCCGGCCGACCATGACGGAGGGCACGAAGGAGCTGCCCGCCGACGCGCCCGCGACCGTCGAGTTCGACGACGTCTCCTTCGGCTACGACCACGAGCGGCCCGTCCTGCAAGGGCTGAGCTTCGAGATCCGCCCGGGGGAGACCCTCGCGGTCGTCGGTTCCTCCGGCTCCGGCAAGTCCACGGTCTCCCTCCTCCTCCCGCGCTTCTACGACGTCACGCACGGCGCCGTCCTGATCGGCGGGCACGACGTCCGCGAGCTGACCTTCGACTCGCTGCGGGCCGCGATCGGGCTGGTCCCCGAGGACTCCTTCCTCTTCTCCGACACCGTCCGCAACAACATCGCGTACGGCCGCCCGGACGCCACCGACGAGGAGGTCGAGGCCGCCGCGCGCGCCGCCCAGGCGGACCGTTTCATCAGGGAGCTGCCCGAGGGCTACGGCACCAAGGTCGGCGAGCACGGCCTCACGCTCTCCGGCGGCCAGCGCCAGCGGGTCGCCCTCGCCCGCGCGATCCTCACCGACCCCCGTCTCCTGGTCCTCGACGACGCCACCTCCGCCGTGGACGCCCGCGTCGAGCACGAGATCCACGAGGCGCTGAGGCACGTCATGCGGGGCCGTACGACCCTGCTCATCGCGCACCGCCGCTCCACCCTCAACCTCGCCGACCGCATCGCCGTACTCGACGGCGGGCGCCTCGCCGACCTCGGCACGCACGAGGAGCTGCAGGAGCGGTCCGCGCTCTACCGCCGTCTGCTCACCGACCCCGACGAGCTCGGCGGGGTCTCGCCCGGCCACGCCCGGCCCGCCCAGCCCGCCGAGGACACGTCCGTGCGGGACGAGCTGGACGCCGAGTTCGACGCCGAGCGCGGGGTGACCCCGCGGCTGTGGACCGGCGACCGGCAGCCCAAGGACCACGCGCTGTCCGGGATGCCGGCCACCCCGGAACTCCTCGCGCAGGTCGAGGCGCTGCCGCCGGCGACCGACACCCCGGACATCGACGAGGCGCGGGCGGTCATGCCCGAGGACTCCTACGGACTGCGCAGGCTGCTGCGGGGCTTCGGACTGCCCCTGCTGATCAGCCTCGGGCTCGTCGCCGTCGACGCCGGGATGGGCCTGCTGCTGCCGGTGCTGATCCGGCACGGCATCGACAAGGGCGTCAACGCCCTGGCCCTCGGCGCGGTCTGGTCGGCCTCGCTGCTCGGGCTGCTCGCGGTCGTCGCGCAGTGGGCCGCGCAGGTCGGGGAGACCCGGATGACCGGCCGCACCGGCGAGCGGGTCCTGTACTCGCTGCGGCTGAAGATCTTCGCCCAGCTCCAGCGGCTCGGCCTCGACTACTACGAGCGGGAGCTGACCGGCCGGATCATGACCCGGATGACGACCGACGTCGACGCGCTGTCCACGTTCCTGCAGACCGGCCTTGTCACCGCGTTCGTCTCCGTCGTCACCTTCTTCGGCATCCTGGTCGCCCTGCTGGTGATCGACGTCCAGCTCGCGCTGGTCGTCTTCGCCACCCTGCCGCCGCTGGTCGTCGCCACGTACTTCTTCCGCCGGGCGAGCGTGAAGGCGTACGAACTCGCCCGTGAGCGCGTGTCGTTGGTGAACGCGGACCTGCAGGAGTCGGTATCGGGGCTGCGGATCGTGCAGGCCTTCTCGCGCGAGCGGGACGGCGGGGCGCGGTTCACGGAGCTCAGTGACAGCTACCGCAGGGCGCGGGTGCGCGGGCAGTGGCTGATCTCGGTCTACTTCCCGTTCGTGCAGCTGCTGTCGTCGGTGGCCGCGGCCGCCGTGCTGATCGCCGGTGCGGGACGGATCGACGAGGCCACGCTCACGACCGGGGCGCTGGTCGCCTACCTGCTCTACATCGACCTGTTCTTCGCACCGGTCCAGCAGCTCTCCCAGGTCTTCGACGGCTACCAGCAGGCCACCGTCTCCCTCGGCCGTATCCAGGAGCTGCTGCGCGAGCCGACCTCCACCAAGGCCGCCGACGAGCCCCTCGAAGTCCGCTCCCTGCGCGGCGACATCGCCTTCGAGGACGTGCACTTCGCCTACGGCGACGACGAAGAGGCCCTGTCCGGCGTCGACTTGACGATCCCGGAGGGCCAGACGGTCGCGTTCGTCGGCGAGACCGGCGCCGGCAAGTCGACCCTCGTGAAGCTGGTGGCGCGGTTCTACGACCCCACCCGCGGCCGGGTGACGGTCGACGGCACCGACCTGCGGTCCCTGGACATCACCTCCTACCGCCACCGGCTCGGTGTCGTCCCGCAGGAGGCCTACCTCTTCCAGGGCACCGTCCGCGACGCCATCGCCTACGGCCGCCCAGAGGCGACGGACGCCGAGGTCGAGGCGGCGGCCCGGGCGGTCGGCGCGCACGAGATGATCGCCACCCTCGACGGCGGCTATCTCCACGAGGTCGCCGAGCGCGGCCGCAACCTCTCCGCCGGCCAACGCCAGTTGATCGCGCTGGCCCGCGCGGAACTCGTCGACCCCGACATCCTGCTCCTCGACGAGGCGACCGCCGCGCTCGACCTGGCCACGGAGGCCCAGGTCAACCAGGCGACCGACCGCCTGGCGGGCCGCCGCACCACCCTCGTCGTAGCCCACCGCCTGACCACGGCAGCCCGCGCGGACCGCGTGGTGGTGATGGACCACGGCCGCGTGGTGGAGGACGGCACGCACGAGGAGCTGCTCCGACTCGGCGGGCGCTACACGGAGTTGTGGCGGACGTTCGTCGGGCAGCCCGACGCGGAGGAGACGGTCGGGGTCACGCGGTGAGGGCGCGCTGTCTGTTCGCTGTTGGTTCGCTGTCCGTTCCCTGATGGGCGTGCAACCATCCGACATACGTCCGGCGTCCGTACACCCGTACGCTCTTTGTCGGTCGTAGGGGAGGGACGACAGTGGACTCTGGTGCGATACGGCGCCGGATCGCACTCGGCATGGCCGTGGTGACCGCGTCCGGGGCGCTCGCGCTCGCCGCGTCGGGCAACGCGCACGCCGACCCGTACTGCTACGGGCGCAAGGTGCGGGACCTGACCTTCTCCACCGGTGTCGTGCACGTCTACAAGGCCGACGGCTACGTCTGCGCCGTGACGTTCCCCAAGCACGCCTCAACCGCCAAGCGCTCCATGTCGGTCAGCGTGCAGGCCCGCGGCAACCGTCCGGTCGTCGACAGCGGACAGTACGTCCACCACGCCGGACCGGTCACGGTGCACGCCGGACACCGGTGCGTGCGGATCAAGGGCTCGGTGGAGGGCGGATCCGTGAGTTCGGGCTGGATCCTTTGCTGAGTCACGGGAACCCCACAAGTATTTCTTGAACTCCCCTGGTGCGTCCGCCCGTTGCGACGCTAGCGTCCGGCGGACATCTGTACTCACAGGGGAGGGTGCATGCGCAAGGCGCTCAGATGGCTGCTCGCGTTCGCCGTGCTCATAGGCACGTTGAGCACGGCGGGAGCGGCCACCGCCGCCCAGCCGGCGGCCACGGGGACCAAAGCGGCGACCGACATCAAGGACCGGTTGCTCGCCATCCCGGGCATGAGCCTGATCGAGGAGAAGCCGTACCCCGGCTACCGCTTCTTCGTCCTGAACTACACCCAGCCGGTCGACCACCGGCATCCGTCCAAGGGCACCTTCCAGCAGCGGATCACCGTGCTGCACAAGGGAGTCGACCGCCCGACCGTCTTCTACACCGGCGGCTACAACGTCTCCACCACACCGAGCCGCCGCGAGCCGACCCAGATCGTGGACGGCAACCAGGTGTCCATGGAGTACCGCTTCTTCACTCCGTCCCGGCCGAACCCGGCCGACTGGTCGAAGCTGGACATCTGGCAGGCGGCGAGCGACCAGCACCGCATCTTCCGGGCGCTGAAGTCGGTCTACCCCAAGAGGTGGATCTCCACGGGCGGTTCGAAGGGCGGCATGACCGCCACGTACTACGAGCGCTTCTACCCGCGCGACATGGACGGCGTGGTGGCCTACGTCGCCCCGAACGACGTCGTCGACGACGAGGACTCCGCATACGACCGCTTCTTCACCCGCGTCGGCACCAAGGAGTGCCGCGACCGGCTGAACGCCGTGCAGCGCGAGGCGCTGGTGCGCCGGGAGCCGCTGGAGAAGAAGTACGCGGCGTACGCGGCCGAGAACGGCTTCACGTTCACGACCATCGGCAGCCTGGACCGTGCCTACGAGGCCGTCGTCCTCGACTACGTCTGGGGCTTCTGGCAGTACAGCCTGCTCTCCGACTGCGCCACGATCCCGGCGGACGCCAAGCACGCCACCGACCAGGCGATCTGGGACTCCGTCGACACCATCTCCGGGTTCTCCTTCTACACCGACCAGGGCCTGGAGCCGTACACGCCGTACTACTACCAGGCCGGCACCCAGCTGGGCGCGCCGACGATCCACTTCCCGTACATCGAGAAGAAGTACGTCCGCTACGGCTACCAGGCGCCGCGCAACTTCGTGCCGCGGTCGATCCCGATGCGGTTCCAGCCGGGGGCCATGCGGGACGTCGACAGCTGGGTGCGGCACCACGCCCACCACATGCTGTTCGTGTACGGCCAGAACGACCCGTGGGGAGCGGAGCGCTTCCGCGTCGGCAAGGGCGCGAAGGACGCGTACGTCTTCACCGCGCCGGGCCTCAACCACGGGGCGAACGTCGCCGGTCTGGTCCCGGACCAGAAGGCGCTGGCGACGCAGCGGATCCTGGACTGGGCGGGGGTGGCGGACGAGACGCCGGTCGCCGAGCCGCTGGCCCGGTTCGACCGGAAGCTGGACGTGCGGGACGTGGAGCGCGAGCCCGCGCTGCGTCCCTGACTCCCGTGCCGCGCCCGGCCGTCGGTCAGACGCGCCGGGCGCAGCCCACCGGTTCCTCGCCGTCGAGGTGGACGTAGAGCGCGGTCGAGGCGGGGCAGGACGCCCGCCTGGCGACCGCCCTGACCACCTTGTACTGCGGCTTCTTCGCGCCGCCGCCGTCGCACCTGGTCTCCCGGACCTGCCCGCTGCCCGAGCCGTAGACACAGTCGCCGACGATGGTGCGCGGTCCGCCCCCGCCGCCCGGATCACCGGGGTGCGGGGGCTCCAGGTTGCGCATGCAGGCGTAGCCCTGCGGCACCGAACCGTCGCCGTCCTCGTCGGACGACGGGCTCTGCGCGCTGATGTGCAGCACGAAGTCCGTGGTCGCCGGGCACAGCGGACCGTCGGCCACCGTGCCGTCGTGGCGCGCGACCACCCGCGCCGCCGCCCGCTCACTGGTGCACGGCACCTCGGTGAAGCTCGTCGTGCCGAACGAACTGCACTCGTCGACCCCGAGGAACACCGCCCCGTAGCCGGACGGCCGCGTCGAGGCCGCCGCCGGTGTGACGGTGGGCCCGGCGTCCTCACCGGACGCGGACGACAGCGCCTGGCAGCCGGTCAGCACCGCGGCGACCAGCACCAGCAGAGCACAGACCACCCCCACCGAACATCTCTCACGCATCGCGTCCCCCCGGGCGCCTCCCCGCGCACCCCTGTCCAGCGTGACCCGCCGAAGCCGGTCACGCCAGACGCGCGGGAGGCATTGGTTCCGTTGGGGGGTGTACGCCGGTTGTGCGGCGTATGCGGTCTACGCCCCTTCTAGTACGTCAGTCCGTAGCCGATGGGGTACAGCACCCGCGCCGGATCGTCCGCCCGCTGCACCGGCACCGGCAACCTCCCGCGCGGCGCCACCTTCCCGGCGATCACCCGCGCGGCAGCCCGCAGTTCGACGTCCGTCCAGGAATAGGCGGCCACATAGGCCGGGACGGAGGGGAGTTGGGCCACGTCGTAGGGGTTGCGGACGGCGATCGCCACCACCGGCCTGCCCGTCGCCACCAGTTGCTCGGCGAGGGTCCTCTGCGAACTGCCCGCGGTGACGTTGTACGTCGCCACGACCACCGCGTCCGCCTCCCGTGCCGCCGCCACCGCCGAGGCGATGGTGGCGGAGGACGGCGCCGTGCCGGTGGACAGGGCCGTGGCCGTGAAGCCGAGTCCCGTCAGGGCTCTCGCGAGGACACCCGTCGGCGGGCCCGTCGTACCGGACGGGGAGGCCGGATCGGCGCCCACGACCAGCAGTTTCGGGTGCCTACGGGGGGACAGCGGCAGTAGTGACCCCTCGTTGACCAGCAGGGTCGTCGTACGCTCGGCGATGCGGTCGGCCACCGCGAGATGCGCCTTCGTGCCGACCACCCGGTCCACACCGGCCCGGCTGACATACGGCCGCTCGAACAGCCCGAGCCGCGCCTTCAGGCGCAGGATGCGCAGGATCGACTCGTCCAGCCGCGCCTCGGTGAGCTCCCCGTCCCGCACCGCCTTCAGGACGGCGTTCCAGGCGACGGACAGGTCCGGCGGGTTGAGCAGCTGGTCGACACCGGCCTTCAGGGCGAGCACCGGGACCCGGTCGTCGCCGTACTTCGTCCGCACGCCCTCCATGCCCAGGGAGTCGGTCACCACCACGCCGTCGTAGCCGAGTTCGCCGCGCAGGATGCCGGTGAGGATCGGGTGGGAGAGGGTGGCCGGGTCGCCGGAGTCGTCCAGGGCCGGGAACTGGATGTGCGCGGTCATGACGCAGTCGACGCCCGCCCTGATCGCCGCCCGGAAGGGGACGGCGTCCAGCTTCTCCCACAGCTCCCGGCTGTGGGTGATCACCGGGAAGCCGTAGTGGCTGTCGACGGCCGTGTCGCCGTGCCCGGGGAAGTGCTTGGCGGTCGCCGCGACCGACGACCGCTGGTACCCGGCGACCTCGGCGGCGACCAGACCGGCCACCGCCTGCGGATCGGCGCCGAAGGAGCGGACGCCGATGACGGGGTTGGCCGGGTTGATGTTCACGTCGGCGTCGGGGGAGTAGTCCTGGTTGATGCCGATCGCTCGCAGCTCCGCGCCGGAGACGCGGCCCAACGTGTGGGCGTCCGCGCGGGAGCCGCCCGCCCCGACGGCCATCGCGCCCGGGAAGAGGGTGGCGGGGCTGCCCACCCGGCAGACGATGCCGTGCTCCTGGTCGGTGGTGACGAGCACGGGCAGCCCGCGGGGGGCGCTGAGGGACGCCTTCTGGATGCCGTTGGACAGGTCGGCGATCTGGTGCGGGTCGCGGGTGTTGTTGGCCCAGGTGAAGTAGATGATGCCGCCGACGCGGTACTTCGCGATCAGCTCGGCGGCCGTGCGGACGCCGATCTCCTTGAGGTTGGCGTCGATGTCGGCCTGGTCGGGGGCGGTGGCGGAGTGGCCGTAGACCCGCATCACGAAGAGCTGGCCGACCTTTTCCGGCAGGGTCATACGGGAGATGAGGGAGCGGAGCTTCTTGTCGTCGGCGTGAGCGGTGCCGCCGACCGCGAGGGATGCGGTGACACCCATGGTCGCGGCGAGGACGGTACGTCTGGAGGGCACGTGCGCTCCTTCCGGAGATGATCCACTGAAGGAAACTTCCGTCCGGGAAGCAATATCCGGGAAGTTTCTGCCAGTCAAGGGAGCGCGCACGCCACCGGGAAGCCGGGTGCCGAAAGGGTTCTCCGCGAAGGGGCCGCCATCGGCGCTGTTGGAGGGGGGCGCGCCGATGGCGGCTGTGCTGCCGGCCGCAGTACGGCGGAGAGGGTAGGTCAGCGATCGCAGCCAGCAGCGAGGGCCGACACCGCACAGCGGAGACTCATCCGGCAACTTGCGGGTTGGACGAACCGTATTCGGGACGGGTTCCCCCCTTCCCGGCGATTCCCGGAAGTCGGTGCCGGTGGGGCCCGCGGGACGGGTGAGCCGTCACCCCGGGCGGCCGCTCCTGCCAAAGACGTACGGCCCCTGCGACCACCGACGACAGGCCGCTCGTCCCGCGCCGTCGGTGACCGGCGGGCGACGGGAAGGGGTCCATCCCATGGACGTGCGGGCGCCGCGGCCCCCGCGCGGTCGATCATGAGTCATGCCCGTTGTCACCATCCCCGGTTCCAAGTCCATCACCGCCCGCGCCCTGTTCCTGGCGGCAGCGGCCGACGGTGTCACCACCCTCGTGCGCCCGCTCCGCTCGGACGACACCGAGGGCTTCGCCGAGGGCCTGGTGCGGCTCGGCCACCGCGTCGGCCGCACACCCGACGCCTGGCAGGTGGACGGCCGCCCGCAGGGCCCGGCGGTGAGCGAGGCGGACGTGTACTGCCGGGACGGCGCGACCACCGCCCGCTTCCTGCCGACGCTGGCCGCGGCGGGCCGGGGCACCTACCGCTTCGACGCCTCGCCGCAGATGCGCCGCCGCCCCCTGCTCCCGCTCACCCGCGCCCTGCGCGACCTCGGCGTGGACCTGCGGCACGAGCAGGCGGAGGGCCACCACCCGCTGACGGTGCGGGCGGCCGGGGTCGAGGGCGGGGAGGTCACCCTGGACGCCGGCCAGTCCTCGCAGTATCTGACCGCGCTCCTCCTGCTCGGCCCGCTGACCCGCAAGGGCCTGCGCATCCACGTCACCGACCTGGTCTCCGCGCCGTACGTGGACATCACGATCGCGATGATGCGGGCGTTCGGCGCGGAGGTGGCCCGCGAGGGCGAGGCCTTCGTCGTCCCGCCGGGCGGCTACCGCGCCACGACCTACCCGATCGAGCCCGACGCCTCTACAGCGAGCTACTTCTTCGCGGCGGCAGCGGTGACCCCGGGCGCGGAGGTGACCGTGCCGGGGCTGGGGCGGGGCTCGCTCCAGGGCGACCTGGGGTTCGTCGAGGTCCTGCGGCGGATGGGCGCGGAGGTGTCCGTGGGGTCGGACGCCACGACCGTCCGGGGCACGGACGAACTGCGCGGCCTGACGGTCGCCATGCGGGACATCTCCGACACCATGCCCACCCTGGCCGCCATCGCCCCCTTCGCCTCCGGCCCGGTCCGCATCGAGGACGTGGCGAACACCCGGGTGAAGGAGTGCGACCGGCTTCAGGCGTGCGCGGAGAACCTGCGGCGGCTCGGCGTCGGCGTCGACACGGGCCCGGACTGGATCGAGATCCTTCCCGGCACACCGACGGGCGCGGAGATCAGGACCTACGGCGACCACCGCGTCGTGATGTCCTTCGCGGTGACCGGCCTGCGCACGCCCGGTATCTCGTTCGACGATCCGGCCTGCGTACGGAAGACTTTCCCCGGTTTCCATGAGGCGTTCGCGGAGTTGAGGAGCGTGCTGGGGGATGACCGGTGAACTGCAGGCCGTGCTCTTCGACTCGGGCGGGGTGCTGACTCGGCCCGTCGGGGGCCGCTGGAACCCCCGGGTGGACTTCGAGGAGACCGTCCTGCGTCACGACCCCACGGTCACACCGGAGCGGTTCGCGGCGGCGATCGCGGCGGGCGAGGACTTCTTCGCCGCGTCGGCGTCGACGCCGGACTACGACGACTACCACCGGGTCCTGCTGCGCCACCTCGGTCTTCAGCCGACACCGGGTCTGCTGGCCGATCTCAGCCGGGAGATCCCCGTCACGTCGGTGGTGGAGCTGTGCCCGGGCGTTGCGGAGACACTGGACGAACTGCGGCGCCGGGGTGTGCGGATGGCGGTGGTCTCGGACGCCTGGGCCGGACTGCCGGACATGCACGCCGCGTTGGGCATCGGCGACCACTTCGAGGCGTACGCGATCTCGGCGCTCCTCGGCTGCCGCAAACCCGACCCGCGCATGTACCGGCACGCCAGCGACGCGCTGGGGCTGCGGCCCCAGGAGTGCCTGTTCGTGGACGACGACCCGGAGTTGGTCGCCGCGGCCGTCGAACTCGGATACGTGGGCCGGGTGATGAAGCCCGACGGAGCCGCACCGCCACCGGGGGCGCCGCCGTCCGTCACCGGGCTGACCGAGATCCTCGACCTGTTCTGACCCGGACCGCCCGGCCCGCCTCCTGGCCACGCGGACCGCCCCGACCGCACCGTCCGCATCCTGGCCGGCCCCGAGCGGCCCTGGACCCCTGCCCCGGTTCTCGGTCAGCATGATCTCCATGACCTCACACTTCCTGATCCTCCACGGCTGGCAGAACCACCGTCCGCCCGCCCACTGGCAGCACTGGCTCGCCGACCGGCTCGACGGGCTCGGGCACCGCGTCACCTACCCCCAGCTCCCGGATCCCGACGACCCGAGCCTGGAGGTGTGGCTGTCGGAACTGGGCAGGTATCTGGAGGGAATGGACGGCGAGGAGAGGGTCGTGCTCGCCCACAGTGCCTCCGCCGTGCTGTGGCTGCACGCCGTCGCACGCGGGATCGTGACGGACGGTGCCGTCGACCGGGTGCTGCTGGTGGCGCCGCCGTCCGCGTCCGTCCTCGCCCGGTATCCCGAGGTCGCCGAATTCGCCCCGCCAGCCCTGGACTTCGCCCTTCCGACGCCCACCCGTCTGGTCGCCGGGGACGACGATCCGTACTGCCCCGAAGGAGCGCGGGAGCTCTACGGCGACCCCCTCGGCATCCCGACGGACCTCCTTCCCGGCGCCGCGCACCTCGACCTGGACGCGGGCTACGGTTCCTGGCCGGCCGTACTGGAGTGGTGCCTGGACCCGACGTCGAAGATCACCGTCCGTCCGGTGTGACCCCGGCGCCGTCCCGCAGTTCGGGCGTTCTCACGGCCACCGCCAGCACGGCCAGCAGGCACATCAGACCGCCGGTGAGCAGGGCGGTCGTGGCCGAGGTGCGGGCGGCCACGAGCCCGGCGCGGAGGTTGCCGATCTGAGGCCCCGCCTGACCGACGATCGTCTCGGCAGCCGTGACCCGGCCCAGCAACGCGTCCGGCGTGCGGGTCTGCACGATCGTGGCCCGGGACAGCACGGCCACCGCGTCCGCCGCCCCCGCCAGCACCAGCGTCCCGAGGCCCGCCCAGCCGCTGGTGGTCAGGCCGAACAGGGCGAGGGCCGCGCCCCAGGTGCCGGAGGCGCACAGCATCACCGGACCGGGACGGGCCAGCCGGGTCACCGGGCCGGACAGGGCGGTCGCGACGACCCCGCCCACCGCCAGCGCCGACAGGAACAGGCCGAGGGTGCGCGGGTCGCCGCCGAAACGCTCCGAGTCGACCAGCGGGAACAGGCTCACCGGCATGGCCAGGACGGTCGCCGCGAGGTCCGTCAGCAGCGCGCCGCGCACCACCCGGTGGCCGGTGAGGAAACGCAGCCCGTCGAGGACGCCGTGCAGTCCGGGCCGGGACTTCCCGCCCTCGGGCGGCAACGCGGGGAGGCCGTAGGCGCCGTAGAAGGCCATGCCGAAGCTGAGCGCGTCGAGCAGATAGCAGACGCCCACGCCCCACCAGCCGAGGACGACGCCCGCCACGGCCGGCCCGAGCAGCATCATCGACTGGCCGGTGACCTGCTGGAGGGCGAGCCCGGCGCCCACCTGGTCCCTGGGCAGCAGCCGGGGCAGGAACACGCCGGACGCGGGGGCGCCGACCGCCGTGAACGACGTCTGCACCGCCACCAGCCCGAGCACCACGGACGCCGGAACGTGCCCGGCGAAGCCCTGCACGGCCAGCAGGACGGCGCAGACCGCCGAGCCGACCGTGCTCAGCAGGAACACCCGGCGCCGGTCGGCCCGGTCCACCCACGCCCCCGCCAACAGCCCGACCGTGACCAGCGGCACCGCCTGAGCCAGCCCCACCGCGCCGGTCCACACCGAGCTGTGCGTCATGTCCCACACCTGGTACATGACGGTCACGACGGTCATGAACCCGCCCAGCGAGGACACCGTGCGCCCGATCAGCAGCCGTCGGAAGGCAGGGGAGGTCCGCAGCGGCCGGACGTCGACGAACGTACGGCCGATGCTCATGAGGGCATGACGGGGTCGTTCGGGGCGGGCTGGGGCACGGCGGGACCCTAGCCAGCGGCTCCCGGCCGCGGCCAGCGAATTACGCCGGCGTCGCGCGGGCCCGCTTCACGCCGAGTCGTTGAGCAGCCGGGCCAGGTGCAAGCGGCCGGCGCCCAGCAGGTCCTCGAGCGGCGCGGCCTCCTCGTACCACCGCTTCTCGTACTCCCAGCACAGCCAGCCGTCCCAGCCGTGCCGGGACAGGACGTCCACGCACTCGGTGAGCGGCAGGACGCCCGCGCCGAGCGCGAGAGGGGTCTTGTCCTCGGCGGAGGCGATGTCCTTGACCTGGACGTAGCCGAGGTAGGGCGAGAGGGCGGCGTAGGTCTCCGAGGGCTGCTCACCGCCGAGCCAGGTGTGCATGACGTCCCAGAGGGAGCCGACGTAGCGGTGGCCGACCAGACCGAGGACGCGGATCGCGTCGGCGCCGGTGCGGTGCGAGTCGTGCGTCTCCAGCAGGATGCGGACGCCGAGGTCGGCGGCGTGCTCCGCGGCCGTACCGAGCCGCCGGGCGGCGATGGCGTCGGCGCGCTCGCGGGTCTGCTCGGGGCCTCCGCCCGGGAAGACGCGGACGTAGGGGGCGCCGACGTCGTGGGCGAGGTCGAGGAGGCGGCGGACCTCCTCGATCACGGGCCCGTCGTCGCCGGGCGCGGCGACCCGCGCGTAGCCCGCGAGCCCCAGGATCTCGATGCCGCCCGCCTTGAACTCGGCGGCCACGTCGGCCCGTTCGTCCGGCCCGATGCCGGGATGGACCGGCTCCTCCGGATGGGCGCGCAGTTCGACGCCGTGGTAGCCGTGGGTGGCCGCGAGCCGGACCACGTCCGGGATGGGCAGGCCGGGGACGCCGAGGGTGGAGAACGCCAGTCGCATGGTCCCTACTGTCACTCGTGTGTGCGCTACAGGTCCAGGCACCGTGCCCGACCGCTGACGCCCACGTACCCACGGCCCCGCACCTCTCACCCCACCGACGCCGCTCACCCCCAGGCGGCTGCTCTCCGCCCCGTCGCTCCTGTGTGCCCTGCAGCTTCAGCCGCCGCCC
>NZ_WVUG01000196.1 GCF_017614965.1 Streptomyces griseorubiginosus
GTCCCTGATCTGGGGCTTCAGCTTCCTCCTCATCAAGGTCGGCACCCAGGGCTACGCGCCGTTCCAGGTCACCCTCGGGCGGCTGGTGTTCGGTACGGCGGTGCTCGCGGGGGCGATGGCGGTCAGGCGGGAGCGGTTGCCGCGGGGCGTGCGGACCTGGGCACATCTGACGGTCGCGGCGTTCCTGCTCAACGCTTTGCCGTTCTCGCTCTTCGCCTACTCCGAGCTGACGATCCCCTCGACGCTGGCCGGCATCTGCAACGCGACCTCGCCGCTGTGGGGCATGGCCCTGTCCCTGGTCGCCCTCTCGGAGGACCGGCCGACCCGCGTCCGGGTCGCGGGGCTCGGCATCGGCTTCCTCGGCGTCCTGACGGTCCTCGGCGCCTGGCAGGGTTTCCACGGCCTGGACGCCACGGGCACGGCGATGGCTCTGACGGCCTCGCTGAGCTACCCCGTCGGCTGGATCTACGTCCGTCGCACCCTGGCCGGGTCCAGCCACTCGAACCTCTCCCTGACGGGCGCCCAGTTGCTGCTGGCGACCGCCCAACTGGCCGTGGTGACCCCGCTGTTCACTTCCCTTCCCACCCGCTTCCCGGCCCTCCCCCTTCTCGCGATCGCCGCGCTGGGCGCCCTGGGCACCGGCCTCGCCGTGCTCGTCCAGTACGGCCTGGTCGCCGAGGTCGGCCCCACGACGGCCCAGATGGTCACGTACTTCATCCCGGTCATCGCCACCGCCGCGGGCGTGGCCGTCCTCGGCGAGTCCCTGACCTGGTCGACCCCGGTGGGTGCGGTGATCGTCCTGGCGGGTGCGGCACTGACCCAGGTGGGCCGGCGCGCCTGAGGCATGGGCAGGCGTCGACCTCCAGGGCAAGCAGATGGGGAACCGCGGAACTTCCGCCGCGACGCCTGCCGTCCGGCTCCGGGTGCTGGTCGAGAGGGCGGGCCGGGTCGGCGTCACCCAGGGTCGGGCGCACCAGGAGACCGCCGACCACCGGCAGGCGGGCGACCGCCGTACCCGGAGCGTTGGTCGCACCGGCCGGGAAGGGTCCGGCTTCGCCGCGCCGCTTGGGCCTCTCGTCGCCCACGGCCCCTTCGATGGCGCACGGGTCACGTGGCAGGTCGCGGTGGGCCCCGCGCTCGCCGCCGGGCAGACGATCCACGCCCACCCGCGGGGCCGTTCGACAGAGCCCCAGTGAGCGGGACTCTCGGGTGACGGAGCCCGCTCAGACGTAGGTACGCGGTGGGGCCCGCGCTCGCCGCCGGGCAGACGATCCACGCCCACCCTCGGGGCCGTTCGACAGAGCCCCAGTGAGCGGGACTCTCGGGTGACGGGGCCCGCTCAGACATAGGTACGCGGTGGGGCCGCGCTCGCCGCCGGGCAGACGATCCACGCCCACCCGCGGGGGCGTTCGAGAGAGCCCCGGTGGGCGGGACTCTCGGGTGACGGGGCCGGCTCAGACGTAGGTACGCGTAGGCGCCGGTCCCAGGGCCCGGGCGATCGCGTCCGCCAGCGGTGGCGTCTCCTCCGGGGTGAGAGTCGAGATCGTGATGCGGATGCCGGGCGGGGCGCTCATGCGGAAGCGGGCTCCCGGGGACACGGCCCAGCCGGCGTGCAGGAGGCGTGCGACGGCGCCCGTCTCGTCGGGGACCGGGATCCAGACGTTCATGCCGCTGCGGCCGTGTGCGGCGACGCCCCGCTCGGCGAGTGCGTCGATCAGCAGGTCACGGCGTTCCCGGTAGGCGGCCGCCACCGCGTTCGGGTCGAGGGCGTCGTCGGTCCACAGGTGCACCACCGCCCGCTGGACGATGCGGCTGACCCAGCCGGGGCCCAGGCGGTGCCGGCCGGTCACGCGGTCGACGGTGACGGGGTCGCCGGTGAGCACGGCGAGGCGCAGGTCGGGGCCGTAGGCCTTGGCGACCGAGCGGACGAGAGCCCAGTGGTGGGTGACTCCGGCCAGGGGGTGCAGGGGCAGGTCGACGATGCCGTGGCCGTGGTCGTCCTCGATCAGCAGGGTCTGCGGGTGCTCCCGCAGCACGGCCCGCAGGGCACGCGCGCGTGCGGCGGTCACCGCGGCGCCGGTCGGGTTCTGGGCGCGGTCGGTGACGACCAGCGCCCGGGCGCCGGCTTCCAGGGCCCGCCGTACGTCCTCGGCCCGCGGCCCTTCGTCGTCGACGCCGACCGGGGCCGTGCGCAGTCCGAGCGCCGGGATCAGGTCGAGCAGGCTGCCCCAGCCGGGGTCCTCGACGGCCACGGTGTCCCCGGGCTTGAGGTGCGCCGCGAGCACCCGCTCGATGGCGTCCAGCGAGCCGGACGTGACGGCCGGCGGCCCGTCCGGCACACCGTCGGCCTCCAGGCGCGCACGGGCGATACGGGCCAGCTCGGGCTCGATGAGGGCGTCCCCGTAGAGCACGGGGTCCCGGTCGCCCTGCTCCGCGGCCGCCGCGAAGGCCTTCGCCAGCGGCGGCAGCAGCGCCGGGTCCGGATTGCCGCTCGCCACGTCCCGCACGCCCTCGGGCACGTCCATCCGCGCGTACTCGCGGCCCGTGGTCGCCGGCTTCGACCGCACCCGGCTCCCCCGCCGCCCGGCCGTCTCGATCACCCCGCGCTCCCGCAGGATCCGGTACGCGGCCGCGACCGTATTGGGATTCACCGCCAGCTCGACCGCCAACTCCCGCATGGGAGGAAGCGGTTGCCCCGGCTCAAGCTCCCCGGAACCCACCGCGCGCTCGACGCTCGCCGCGATCTCTGCTGCGCGTCGCCCTTCGATCCGATATCCTCCTAGCACAAAGCAGATTATGCACTAGTGCAATGTTCCGTGCAAGACGAGGCACCGAGTCGAACGAGTTACTGGAGAACGCCATGCAGGGGACCGCCCAGCCGACGTCGCCGCCCGCCGCCTACACGCCGACCGACCGCACCGTCCCCACGCGCTCGGCGGACCGGGCGTCGTACGACAGGGAACTGGTGCACGCGATACTCGACGAGGGATACGTCTGCCACCTGGGCTTCGTGCGCGACGGGCGGCCGGTGGTGCTGCCGACGCTGTACGGGCGGGTCGGTGAGCGGCTGTACGTCCACGGCTCGACCGGCTCGCGTCCGCTGCGGATGACCGGACAGGCCGACCCGGGGCTCCCGGTCTGCCTCACGGTGACACACGTCGACGCGCTGGTACTGGCCCGCTCCGCCTTCCACCACTCGATCAACTACCGCTCCGTCGTGGTCCACGGCATCGCCCACGACGTCACGGACCCGGAGGAGAAGCGGGCGGCCCTGGACGCGCTGGTCGACCACGTCGTGCCGGGCCGCGCCGCCGACGCGCGCCCGGCGAACAAGAAGGAGCTCGCGGCCACCGCCGTCATCCGCCTCGACCTCGACGAGGTCTCCGCCAAGCTCCGCACCGGCGGAGTGAACGACGAGCCCGAGGACCTCGCCCTCCCCCACTGGGCCGGCCTCGTCCCGCTGCGCAAGGGGTACGACACCCCCGAGGCCGATGCGGACCTGACCCCCGGCATCGAACTCCCCGACTACCTGGCAGTCCGCTGATGCTGATCCACCCCTGGGACGCGGCACGCGACGACGCCGAGTGGCAGCAGTGGCTCGCGGTCCACGACTTCGGACAGCTCGCCGTCAACGGACTGCCCGGCGAGGCACCGTACGTCCAGCCGCTGCACTTCCTCTACGACGACGGGCGCGGCGAGGTCCTCACCCACCTGGCCCGGCCCAACCCGCTGTGGCCGGCGCTGGAGGCGAACCCGGACGTCGTGCTGAGCGTGGTCGACGACTACGTGTACGCGCCGGGCTACTGGCAGGCCATGCCCGGCACACCGTCCGAGCACGGCACGCCGACGAGCTACTACGCGGCGGTCCAGCTCCGGTGCCGGGCGCACCTGGTGGACGATCCGGCCGAGAAGGCCGAGCTGCTCAACCGCCTGGTCGACCACTTCCAGCCGGAGGGCGGCTCGGCGAGGGTGGCGGCGGGCGAGGTGCCGTACGGCAGGATGCTCGCCGGTCTGCGCGGGATACGGCTCGAAGTCCTGGACGTCCGCGCGAAGTTCAAGTACGCCAACCACAAGCCCGAGGTGCACGAGCGGGTGGCGGCCGCGCTGACGCGGCGAGACGGTCCGCGTGACGCGGCAGCGCGTGGGCATCTGGCGCGCAGGCACGGGGTGTGACACCAACTGCCCTCCTGGCGCTGATCATTGAGAGAGGGGCCGCACGGGGGAGGGCCCCTCTCCGCATACCCGCTCCGGCAGGGCCTGTTGCGAAAGTCCCGCCGGCCCCACGACGCCCGGCACGCTCCCCATGACACCGAGGCCCGCCTGCGGGCGGACGGTGGGACTTTCGCAACAGGCCTAGGCGAGCGCTAGGCGGCCGTTCCCCGGGCCGACAACTCGCGTTCCGGGCCGCCGCCGGCCACCGGGTCCGGGGAGGGCTTGGCCGGTGCGGAGGACTGGGCGATGAAGGCGCCCAGGAGGACGACGGCGCCGCCCGCGATCTGCGGTGCCGAGAGGTGCTCGCCGAGCAGCACCCAGGCCAGGACGGTCGCGATGACCGCTTCCAGGCAGGCCACGACGCCCGCGACCTGCGGCGAGAGCCGGCGTACCGACAGCACGCCGGTGACGTAGGCGAGGACGGTCGCGATCAGCACGATCCACGCCAGCAGCAGGCCGGCCGCGACCGGGGTGCCGTTCATGTGCGCGGTGCCGGACAGCACCGACCAGTCCATCGACCAGGGGCGGGCGACGGCCGTGAGCACCAGGGCGCCGGTCAGCAGGCCGTAGGCGATGACGCCCAGCGGATCCGGAGCCTCCTCGCCGGCGTCGCTGCCCTGGTCGGACAGGACGAAGTAACCGACCTGACAGCAGGCGGCGCCGAGCGCGAGCAGCAGGCCGAGGGCGTCGAAGCTCAGGCCCGACCAGACCTCGACCACACAGGCCAGACCGCCGACCGCCAGGACCACTCCCACCCCGGCGGCGCGAGTGACCGGCCGCCGCTGCACGAACCGCACCCAGCCCAGCACCAGGGCGGGCGCGAGGTACTCCACGAGCAGCGCGACCCCGACGGGGATGCGGGAGAGGGCGGCGAAGTAACAGGCCTGCACCCCCGCCACCGCGAGCAGGCCGAACCCGGCCAGCAGAGCGGGGCGGCGGAACAGCAGCGTGCGGTGGCGCACCGCGATCGGCAGCATCACCAGGGCCGCGCCGGTCACCCGCAGCCACACCACGTGCAGCGGGTCGAGCCCGGCCTCGATCAACGGCTTCGCCGCGACGCCGGACCCTCCGAAGGCGAGGGCGGACACGAGCGCGAGCCCTACGCCCTTGCCACGACCGGCCTGACTGCTCTGTGAGGTGCGCACCGGCACATGATGACAGGCGACGACAGGAGCGTCACCCCCGATGACACCTGTCTCACCGGATGGACGGTCCGGCGCCCCTCCGCGGCCGGACCCTTCCGGCCCGATGCGCATCCGCGGCCGATCCCGTGGGCTCGATGCGCCTCAGCAGCCGGCCCCCTCCGACCCGGTACCACTCACTGGCCCGACCACTCCGGCCGGGCGAGCCGGTCCTCGATCCGGGCGAGTACCTCCTGCGGGTCGATTCCGGCGCGGGCCAGCACCTCGACGGCCCGCGCCTGCGGGTCCGTGAGGATCGCCGCGAGCAGGTCGACGCCGAGCGCCGCGTCCTCGCCCCGGCGGGCGACGCGTGCGGCGGCGTTCTCCATGGCACCCGCGGCCAGCGGCGAGAATCCCGCGCCCTCGGTCGCCATGGGCACGGCGCCGGAGTCCTCCACCGAACCCTGCCAGCGCAGCCCGTAGCCGATGCTGCGCTGCACGAGATAGCCGAGCAGCCGGGCGTTCTCCGCTCCGTCGTCGAAGACGGCGCGCACCTCGGGGTCGTACTCCAGGAGCGAGTGCAGCAGATGGGCGGTGTCGATCTGCCGGTCCCCGTCGCGGACCGCGCGGCGGCGGGCGCCCGAGACCACCGCTGCCAGTGCGGCGCTGAGCTTGGCATCGTTGTCCGGGCGAGGACCGACGGCCGGCTCCTCGGCCTGCTGTCGGGGTATACGGGGTGGCACAACCCCCACCTCATCAGTCCCCGGCGTCCGCGGTCATCCCCGGGGGGAACCATTTCCGCGTCCCACGGAGAGTGGACGGCGAACGCCGGAATCTCCTCCTTGCGGATGAGATCAGGTGGCTTTACCCGGAGGGGCGCGCGCCGCCTTGCCGTGCGCCGGATGTGCAACCGCGGCGCTCCGTCGCACGTCCCACCGGTGCGTGGAGAGAGGGTGCTGGCTGGTGTCCCTGCCGGCCGTGGACGGCAAGCAGTACGTGTACCGGGTGGACGCCCCTAAGGACGCGTTGCCCGCCGACCTGTTCTGGGACGCCTGGCACTGCCATGACGAGAGCGCCTTCCCGCGCGCGTGGGACGTGTTCGACGCCGCGCTGATACGGCGGGTGGGCTGAGGGCGCCGTACCGCCGGGAAACCGCACAATTTCTGACGGCTCGTCAGTATTGAATGTTGCGACCCCTGCGGTTACTTTCCGCGACACCACAGCCCGACACGAAGAGGTGGTCGCATGCCCGAAATCAGCGCGGAGGCACGGATCGAGGCGCCGGCCGAGAAGGTGTGGGCACAGCTCACGGACTGGCCCGCGTACGGCGAGTGGAACGCCACCCACACCGGCTTTCCGCAGGGCGGCCCGGCGGCGCTCGAAGTGGGCGCGACCTTCCAGGAGAACATGAAGCTGATGGGCTTCCCGGCCGAGGTCGAGTGGACCGTCTCGGAAGTGGAACCGGCCCGGCTCTTCGTCATCACGGGCAAGGGTCCGATGGCCGTGAGCCTGGCCACCCGCTACACCCTGACCCCCGACGGGGACGCCACGAAGGTCCGCATCGACGGGGAGTTCACGGGCGCCGCGGTGACCCTGATGGCGGGCAAGCTCAGGGACTCGGGAACCGCCGCCCTCAACGAGTCGCTGCGCAAGCTCGCCGGGCTGGTGTCCTGACCGCCGGACACGGGAAGGCGCCCCGCGGATCGCTCCGTGGGGCGCCTTCGCCGCCGTAGGACGCTCAGTCCTCGTCGGCGAGGATCAGGTACAGCTTCTTGCGGGCCTCGTTGATGACGGTCAGCGCCTTCTCGCGCTGCTCCTTGCTGCCGGTCTTCCAGACCTGGCCGAAGGCCTCCATCAGCCCGAAGCCGGCCTGGCGGATCTCACCGAGCGCCTCGAAGTCGATACCGCGGGAGGCTTCCTCCCAGGGCGCGTCCGGGCCCTCGTCGGCCGCCGCGCGGCCGGACTCGGTGAGCGAGAACAGCTTCTTGCCGCCCTCGCTCGCGCTGGTGATCAGGCCCTCGTCCTCCAGCAGCTGGAGGGTGGGGTACACCGAGCCGGGGCTGGGCTTCCATGCCCCGCCGCTGCGCTCGGCGATCTCCTGGATCATCTCGTAACCGTGCATCGGACGGTCCTTGAGCAGGGCCAGGATCGACGCGCGTACATCGCCTCGCCGTGCCCTTCCCCTCGGTCCGCCGCGCCCTCGCGGCCCCCAGGGGCCCGGGCCGAAGCCGGGTCCGCCGAAACCGAAGCCGCCGCGCGGGTCACCGCCGGGTCCGCCCGGCCCGAAGGGACCGAAGGCACCACGCCGACCCTCGAAACCACCCCGACCACGAGGGCCGGGTCCACCGTGTCCACGTTCGAATCCATGGGTACGCATCGCAATCACTCCATTCGTTCGTTGATCTGTCGCGATGCGTCAACGATATATCGGAACCGTTCGCGTGGCAAGCCCCTGCCGGTCGTGGGCTTCTCCGCCGGGTCTACACCCAGTTCGCCCAACCAAAAGTGAAGAGATAGGCTCGTCGCCGCGCGTCCGGACCTCGAATGCCGCGAATGAACATGACGCCCAGAGCACCAAGGAACAGGGCACCAAAGGCGCCGGCCAGCAGGGCACCAGCGGCGGGTCCCACGAGGAAGGCCATGATCACGCTCGCGACGATGACGATCCCCAGACCGAAGTGCGCGGTGCGGAGATCGGCCCTGATCACCTCTCGCAGTACCTTGCGCATCGACCGCATGTCGGAGTGATACCGCTCCCGCGCCGCTTCCGGATCAGCGGCGGAACCCTCAGGCCACCGTCCCATCCTCGCTCCCAACTCGGTGTGGGGTTCGACAAGTCTTACCGGTCGACCCAGCCCTCGGGGTCGTGAGGCGCCGGAGTGCGGTCAGCCGGGGCCGGGGTCCTCGCGGGCCCGGTCAATGGCCCCGGAACGCCTCCTCCAGCCACCAGGAGCCGTGGTCCCGGGTCACCTTCGCGTCCACGAGGAGCGGGGCCGAGCGGGGGCCGGCCACCCAGTCCGCCACCGCCTTGAGGTCGGCGGGGCTGCGTACCGTCGCCGCCTCGAAGCCGTAGCCGCGCGCGATCGCGGCGATGTCCGTCTCAGGGAAGGTGACCGTGTCGAGAGGGTGGCCGTCGGGGCCGAAGTGGTGGACCTCGGCGCCGTACGCCTCGTCGTTGTAGACGACCACCACCATCGGCAGCCCCAGGCGGCGCACGGTGTCGAGTTCCACCGCGCTCATCAGCGCACCCCCGTCACCCAGCGCGGCGACCGGCAGCCGGTCCGGGCGGGCCAGGGCCGCGCCGATCGTGGTGGCGAGCCCCAGGCCGATCGACTGGAACGCCTGCGTGAAGCAGAACCCGTCCTGGTCCGGCACCGAGAGGTACGCGCTCGGGTAGCCCATGAAGTTGCCCGAGTCCACGCCGACGATCCGCTCGGCGGGCAGCATGTCGTCCAGGGCGATGCTCAGCGTGCGCGGGTCGATCCGGTCCCGGGTGCTCTCGTCCTCGTACGGCACGTCCCGCCACCGCACCCGCGCCGCGAGCGCCTCGGCGACATCGGGAGCGCGGTACCCGTCCCGCTCCTCGCCCGCCGCCTCCAACGCCCGCACGGCCGTCCGGGTCACGTCGCCCGTGACGCCGAGGGCGATCTCCCGGTGCGCGCCGAGCGCCTCCGGGTCGTCGTCGACCTGCACGACCGTCGCGCCGGCGCCGATGAGGTTGCCGTGCCGCATGGTCCACATGTTCAGCGCGCAGCCCCACCCGACGATCAGGTCGGCGCCCTGGATCAGTTCGGCCGCGAGGGGCGACGCGAAGCCGCCGGAGACGTCGAGGGTCCAGGGGCTGCCGTGGAAGAGGCCGCGCGCCACAGCGGAGGTGGCCAGCAGGGCGCCGTGCCGGTCGGCGAGTGCGGTCAGCGCGTCGCGGGCGGCCGGTGTGCGGGCACCGCGGCCGGCGACGAAGACCGGTCGCCGGGCGCGCTCCAGGGCGCGTACGAGGTCGGCGACCGCCCGTTCCGAGGGCTCGACGGGTTCCGGTCCGGGCAGGGGTACGGCGTCCAGGGAGATCCCGGCGGGCACGTCCAGGGCCTGCACCTCCAGGGGGAGGTTGAGCAGGACCGTGCGGCGTTCGTGCACGGCGCGGCGCAGGGCGGCGCGGGCCTGGTCGACCGCGTCGTGCGCCGTGGTCAGACGGGCCGAGACGGCACCGACCGAGTGCGCCAGCACCGCCTGTTCGACACGGAAGTTGGAGTGCTGCGCGGTCGCCTCGGCGGCCAGCACGAGCAGCGGCGTACGGCTCTTGGCGGCCTCGGTGATGCCCGTCAGGGCGTTGGTCAGGCCGGGCCCCTGGTGGACGCTGAGCGCGGCGACCGTAGCGCTGGTGCGGGTGTAGGCGTCGGCCATGGTCGCCGCGCCGCCCTCGTGCCGGGCGGCGACGAAGCGGGCGCCCGCGGCCACCATGGCGTTGGTGAGGTGGAAGTTGCCCGAGCCGACGACCCCGAAGACGTGGTCGACCCCGGCCGCTGTGAGGGCCCGTCCGACGGCCTCGGCGACCTTCACGACCGCTCCACCAGGGCCAGGACGCGCGCCGGGGCGCCGGAGCCGCTGACGATCGGCAGCGGTCCCGCGATCACGACGGCGCCGGTCGGCGGCAGGGCGGCGAGGTTCTGCAACTGGGTGAGCCCGTATTTGTCTGCGCCCAGGAGGTAGGAGTGACAGGGGAACGCCGGCTCGAAGGAGTGCGCCTGCCCGGCGTCGGTGCCGACGGTCTCCGTGCCGAGGCCGATGACCGGGGCCTCCTCGGCGACCCAGCGCGCGCACTCCGAGGAGAGTCCGGGGGTGTGCGGGCCGTTCTCGTCGGCGTTGAGGAACTCCTCCTGCGCATGCGAGCGCGCGTCCCAGCCGGTGCGCAGCAGCAGCCAACCCCCTTCGGGCAGGGGGCCGTTGTCGGCCTCCCAGGCCTTGATGTGGTCCACCTCGACGAGGAAGTCGGGGTCCTTGGCGGCCTGTTCGGAGAAGTCCAGCACGGCCGCGGGCGCGATGAGCCGTCCGGCGGGGACGGAGGCCACGTCCGCGAGGTCCCTGCCGGTCACCCAGTGGACCGGGGCGTCGAAGTGGGTGCCGGTGTGCTCACCGCTGCGGAAGTTGTTCCAGTACCAGGCCGGTCCCCGGTCGTCGTACCGGCTGATCTCCTCCAGCTCGAAGACCTGCGTCTGCCCGAACTGCGGCGGCAGTTGGATCACCGGGGTGGACGGCGAGAGCGGCTGGGTCAGGTCGACGAGCTCGATGGATCCGCTCCGCAGCCCGGACAGCAGCGCGGCGAGCACGGACGACTGGGACATGACGGCCTCCTGGAACGGAGCGGAACTGCGGGCGCCTGTCTGTACAGGGTGTCAGCGTCTCCCGGATCGTCCAGGGGCGCAGCATGAACCGGCAAGACGGCAACGCCGGTCCCGGAAACAGGCCAGTGGTGGCGAATTGGCCTTGGGCCAGGGAGCCACGGGGTCCTAGCGTCGACGCCATGCGTATCCGAATCGTCGACGCCTTCACCAACCGTCCCTTCGCGGGCAACCCGGCCGGGGTGCTGCTCCTCGACTCCTTCCCGGAGGACGAGCGGCTGCAGAGGATCGCGCTGGAGGTGAACCACGCGGAGACGGCGTTCGCGCACCCGCTGCCCGAGGGCGGCGAGGCCGACTGGGCGCTCAGGTGGTTCACGCCGGCCACCGAGGTCGCCATGTGCGGCCACGCCACCCTCGCCACCGCCCACGTGCTGCACTCGACCGGCGCGCACGAGGGCGCCGTGCGGTTCACGACCCGCAGCGGCGTGCTGGTCGCGACTCCCGAGGAGGACGGGTCGATCACGCTGGACTTCCCGACGGCCCCGCTCACCCCGGTCGAGGCGCCGGACGGGGTCGCCGAGGCGCTGGGCGCGCGGCCGCTCTCCGTCCTCGACACCGGACCGAACATCGGTGACCTGCTCGTGGAGCTCGCGGACGAGAAGACGATCCACGGCCTGTCCCCCGACCTCAGGGCGCTGGGCGCGTACTCCGAGCGCGGCATCATCGCCACGGCCCGCGCCGAGGACCCCACCCGGGGCTACGACTTCGTCTCGCGCTGCTTCTTCCCGAACGTGGGTATCGACGAGGACCCGGTCACCGGCAGCGCCCACACCGCGCTCGCGCCCTTCTGGTCGGAGCGCCTGGGAAGTCCGGTCCTCACCGGCCTGCAGGCCTCCCCCCGCTCCGGCCGCGTCCGCACCGAACTGCGCGGCGACCGCACCCTGCTCACCGGCCGCGCGGTCACCGTCATCGACGGCGACCTGCTCGCCTAGGCGGTCGGCAGCCAGCCCACCTTGCCGGCCAGCAGCGCGTAGCCGACGAACGCCCCGATGTCGAGCAGGGAATGCGCCACCACCAGGGGACCCACCCGCCCCCACCGCCGGTACAGGTAGACGAAGACCACGCCCATCACCATGTTGCCGAGGAAGCCGCCGATGCCCTGGTAGAGGTGGTAGCTGCCGCGCAGTACGGAACTGGCCACCAGCGCGGCCCCCGGCGTCCAGCCCAGCTGCCCCAGCCGGCGCAGCAGATAGCCGACCACGATGACCTCCTCCAGGACCGCGTTCTGGATCGCGGAGAGGATCAGCACCGGGTACTTCCACCAGACGGAGGGCAGGGCCTCGGGCACCACGGTCAGGTTTGCTCCGAGACCGCGTGCGGCCAGGTAGAAGGCGATTCCGGTACTGCCGATCACCGCCGCGATCTCGGCGCCGCGGGCGAGGTCGGGCCAGGGGCGGGTCCGGTCGAACCCGATGGTGCGCAGGCTTCCGCCCTCGCGCAGCAGCAGATGGGCGACGAGCGCGACCGGTACCAGGGCGGACGCGATCCCGAACAGCTGCCAGGCGAGATCCAGCCAGGGACGGCCCGGCGCGGCCGAGGCGTTCATGGTCGCCGCCTGGTCCTTCAGCCCGCCCGGTTTCGTGACCGATCCGACAAAGCTGATCAGGGCGGACACACCGCTCGCACCGAGCGAAAGCCCCAGAACGAGCAGGGTCTCGTCCCGGAGGATTCGTCGCGAAAGCCGCTCGGGCGGAAAAGAATCGGCCACCCCACCCGTCTCTGCCTGCACACCTGACTCCAATTCAGTAATCCCGCCTCATCGTCACCGTCCCGCCGCTAGGGTCTCGAAAGAAGTTGCGAAGATCGTGCGTGACAGGCCGTTGGGGGGACGGACGCCGTACGGGGCGTACCTCCCCTTTTGCATGCCATACGGCCGTATCGCGGCACGAGGTTCAACAGGGAGGGGCACCACCGTCATGGGACGTCACAGCTTGCCCGATCAGTATGGGGCGGGCGCGAGCGACCCCCGTCCACGCGCGCGCCGCCGCACGGTGGCCATCGCGACGGTCCTCGTGCTGACCGTGGCCGGCGGCACGGCGGGTGCCGTCAAGAGCGGACTGCTCTCCTTCGGCTCGTCCTGCCAGGACCACGCCGTGCGGCTGAACCTCGTCGCCTCCCCGGACATCGCGCCCGTGCTGGGTGCCGCGGCAAAACAGGCCCGCGAGGACAAGATCACCTCCGACGGGCGGTGCGTCGCCGTGTCGGTGACCGCCCGGGACTCGTACAAGGTCGCGGACGTACTCCAGGCCGGCAGGAAGACGGACGCGCAGGTCTGGGTGGCGGACTCGGACCTCTGGGTCGACCGGATCACGGCGAACAGCGCGGCGACCGACGTCACCCCGGCGGGTGCGGTCGCCTCCACGCCGGTCGGCGTGGCCATGGTGCCGACGGCCGCGAAGTCCCTGGGCTGGCCGCAGAAGACGTACAGCTGGCTGGAGCTGGCCGGCGCGGCCATGCAGAGCGACTCGCTCAGGCTCGGCGCGGCCGACCCGGCGCGCAGCGCCACCGGGCTGCTGGCGCTGACCCGGCTGACCACGGCCGCCGCCAAGCTCAAGGGCGGGGACACCCAGGCCGCGGCGATGATGAAGACGCTCTCGCAGCGCACCTCGGACACCGACGCCCAGGTCGTGGAGACGCTGCCGCGCGACTCCTCGGGCACCGAGCTGGGCAATCCCAAGCGCAACGAGGCGCTGATCCTCACCGAGCAGGCGGCCTACACCTACAACTCCTCGGCCGACGCGGACGCCGGGCTCGACATGTTCTACCCCAAGGACGGCTCGCCCCAGCTGACCTACCCGTACACGATGGTCGGCCAGCTGACCACCGACCAGAGCCGGGCCGCGCTGCGGTTCATGAACTACCTGCGCCAGCCCGAGCAGCTGCGCCTGCTGCAGAAGCACGGCTTCCGCACCTCCGACGACGGGGCACCGCGGGCGGTGGTCGCGCGCGCGGGCGGCAGCAGCCCGCAGCCGTACGACGCCGAAGCCCCCGAGCCGGATTCCGACACCGCGCTCCAGGAGGCGCTCGGCACCTGGACGATCACGGTGCAGAGCGCGCGGATCACCACGGTCGTGGACGCGTCCTCCTCCATGTCGGAACCGGTGGCGAAGACGGGCCAGTCCCGGATGGACGTGACCAAGGCGTCGCTGCTGCAGGCCCTGGCGACCTTCACCCCCGAGGACGAGATCGGGCTGTGGGAGTTCTCCACCAAGCTCGACGGCGACAAGGACTACCGCGTCCTGGTGCCGACCGAACGCCTGGGCGACCAGAAGGGCGGCGGTACCGTGCGGGACGAGCTGTCCGCCGCGTTCACCTCTCTGCAGCCGGTACCGAACGGCGCGACCGGCCTGTACGACACCACGCTCGCCGCCTACAAGGAGGCCACCTCGTCATATGTGCAGGGCAAGTTCAACGCCCTGGTCGTCCTCACCGACGGCGTCAACCAGGACCCCGGCAGCATCTCCCGTGGCGGGCTGATCAGCCGGTTGCAGAAGCTCACCGACCCCCAGCGTCCGGTGCCGCTGATCATGATCGCGGTGGGTCCGGACGCCGACCGGCAGGAGGCTCAGGAAATCGCCGAGGCGACCGGCGGCTCGGGCCAGTCGGTCAGCAACCCCGCCGACATCCAGTCGGTCATGCTGAAGGCGATCGTCGCGGCAGGCGCCGAGGGCAACCCCGACGACTGACCATCCCCCAAGCGGTGGACGCCCGAAACGACAGCCACGCCCCATCCCGACACCGGCCCGACCGCGACCCCCGCGGTACCGACGGGGAGCGACCGGCGCGGCCCGGCGAAACCGACCCCCGGAGTGCGACGCCCCGTGGATCGGGAACCGCCCGACCAGCGCCCTCACCCGGCGGGCACGGGTTCGGGCAGCCCCACGGGCCAGGCGTGCACCGGCTCGCCCGCGAGCGACAGTTCGCGATACCTGCGGGTGGTCGCGGCCAGCGCGGCATCGCGCGTCATGCCGGTCTCCAGCGCCCGGTGGAAGGTCGCCGCCTGCCAGGTCGCGCCGTTGGCCCGGCGCCGGCAGCGCTCCTCGACCACGCCGAGGTAGAGGTCCCGGTCCGCGGGCTCGACCCCCCAGGCGTCCAGTCCGGCCGCGGCGAGCGGCAGCAGTTCGTCGCGCACCAGGGTCACCGCGTCGACCTCGGCCGTCCCGCCGTACCGTCCGCGGCGCGGCCACTGCAGCCGCGCCTCGATGCCGTGCTTGCAGGCGGCGTCGAAGTTGGCGGCGGCCGCCTCGAAGGGCAGCCGGGTCCACACCGGCCTCGACTCCTCGGCGAGGGCGCGGACGAGGCCGTAGTAGAAGGCGGCGTTGGCGATGACGTCCGTGATGGTGGGTCCCGCGGGCAGGACGCGGTTCTCGACGCGCAGGTGCGGGACGCCGTCGGCGATGCCGTAGACGGGGCGGTTCCAGCGGTAGACGGTGCCGTTGTGCAGGACCAGTTCGTGCAGTTCGGGGATGCCGCCCGCGTCGAGGACGTCGAGCGGCTCCTCGTCGTCGCAGATGGGCAGCAGGGCCGGGAAGAAGCGCAGGTTCTCCTCGAAGAGCTCGTGCGCGGAGGAGATCCAGCGCTCCCCGAACCAGGTGCGCGGGCGCACGCCCTGCGCCTGCAGCTCGGGCGGACGGGTGTCGGTGGACTGCTGGAACAGCGGGGGCCGCGACTCGCGCCACAGCTCGCGGCCGAACAGGAACGGCGAGTTGGCGCCGACGGCGATCTGCGCGGCGGTGACGGCCTGCGCGGCGTTCCACACGTCGGCGAAGCGGCCCGGGGTGACCTGGAGGTGCAGCTGCACCGAGGTGCAGGCGGCCTCCGGGGCTATGGACTTGGAGGTGCAGGTCAGACGCTCCACGCCGTCGATGTCCAGCGCGAAGTCCTCGCCGCGGGCGGCCACGATCTGATCGTTGAGCAGGGCGTAGCGGTCGACCGCGGAAAGGTTGGTGGAGACCAGGTCGTCCCGGTCGAGCGTGGGCAGAATGCCGATCATCACGATTCCGGCGTCGAGTTCGCCGGCTTTCCGGTCGGCATATGCCAGGGAGGTGCGGAGTTCCTCGGCGAGCCGGTCGAATACCCTGCCACCCAGAGGATGTGGGGCTATGTTGACTTCCAGGTTGAACATGGCGAGTTCTGTTTGGAAATCTCGGCTCGCGATGCGTTCGAGGACCTGCGCGTTGAGCATTTTCGGCATCCCGTCGGCGCCGGCCAGATTCAATTCGATCTCCAGCCCCATGAGATTCCTCGGGCGATCGAACCGCTTCTCGGCCAGGAGCCGCTCCAGTCCCGTCAGGCACCTGCGGAGCTTGTCCCGGTAGAGCTGACGATCGGAGAGGTCGATCCGACCTGCCACGACCTTCTCCCCCATCGAAGCTTCCCTCCTGCATCGGGCGGCTCGACGATTCGGCCGCCGGTGTCGGGTCACGTGGGATGATGCCCCGCCTCGGCGATCGATAACGTCCCCACAGCCCTCCGTCGGGCGCTACTCTGGTGGGACGTGACCGGCGGCACATTCACCGGGCATGCAGCACGGCGCAGTTTCGCGCCGACAAGAACTCGTGAAAAACGCCGACGAGAATTGGCCGACCGCTCCCGGGGTATTACCCGAGGTCACCGCCGTAAGGCCGGAGCGGAAACGGGATGATTCCCGCGCATCGCCGACCGGATACGCCCTTGCCGGGTGCACTGGAAACGGCTAGCCGAAACACCGTGTGAACATATGTCGTATAAACTCCGCGAACAGGCAGAGGGTTGGCGCCCAGGTCGTGGAACCTGCCGTCGGGGATGACGTACGGCAAACCTCACCACACTCCTCGTTCCCAGACCCCGGCCCCCGACACTCTCGCCTCGTGAGCAGACAGCGCCGTCCGCCCCCGCCCTCGCGCCACCGTGCCTGTCGAATGAGAGG
>NZ_WVUG01000197.1 GCF_017614965.1 Streptomyces griseorubiginosus
CAGGTGTGTATAAGAGACAGGTCCACGCCCCAACAGGCCCCGGCTTCAACGTCTACGCCTGCCAGGAATGCGCCCCCCACTACCCACCCCGCCAGGACGCCCTGGACCTCCTCGACTCCACCCACCGCCGCTCTCGCCTGACGCTCCGCATCTACACGCTCGACGCGGGCGGAGCCGTGACGGCTGACAGCGGCAGGCTGGAGATCGTGGCCGGCGGCCGCGCGGAGCCGGTGCCGCGTACGTCGGCGTATCCGCCGTGCGCGTGCCCGAGATGCAGCAAGCCGCGATAGCGATCCGAAATCCCTGGCATCGGCAGAGCCGGACGCGATAGGCGAACGCGTCCGGGTCCGCCGCCAGTTGGAGCACATCGGGACACGACCCAATCCGCAAGGGCCGTTACGTCCCGACTTGTGCAAGTTCGCAGGGAAGTTCGCTCTGGCGAAACCAGGAACCCCACCGATAGCGTTCGTACCCTTGACGTACTTCAGTCTCACGGGGAGCCCACCAGATGAAGCGCCGCACTTTGCCCGCTGCCGCCGCGCTCACCGCAGCCGCAGCCTTGCTGCTGACGGCTTGCGGGGGCGGGGGCGACAACTCCAAGGCCAACGACAAGATCGCGGGGGCCGATACCGGAAACACGAAGACGTCGGCCGCTCCGAGCACATCCGCTCCGAGCAAAGCCAATCGTCCGAAGATCAGCTTTCCCTCCTATGCCAAGAACGTCTTCGAAGACCAGAAAACGGGCGACACGACGAAGGACGCGGTCCTCGCAGACAGCGCCATGAGTGTCAACTCGATGGACGATGCAATCTTCAAGGGGAGCACGGACGCAGAAGCTCTCGGCTTCTACAACTCAGGCAAGGCACTTAGCTCGGCGATCACGTTTGTGCAGGGTTACATCGACAAGAACGACACTTGGATCGGTGAAACTCGCTACTTCGACCGCAAGGTGACCCTGTCAGGAGACGGTCAGGCCTACGTCACGTACTGCTCTGACGAGAGCAAATCGTTCCTGAAGAACAAGAGGACCGGAAAGGTCGACAAGACGCCAACATCGGCTGACAGTTACGTCCTTTATCACACCTCGCTCTCCAAAAATCCTCAGGGTGTCTGGCAGACCACGGACATCGTGTCGAACCGGGGGGACAAGGCATGCCAGCCGTAAACCAGTTGGCAAGGGTCGCCACCGCATTCACGTTGGTCTGCGTTCCCCTACTCACCGCGCAGGCTGCCTACGCCGGCGGCCGGGGCGACGACGGCACAGCCGGACAGACTCAAGAGACCGGAAACGCCAGCGACGACGGAACACTCTCGTCCAAAGTCGGCGTCATCGTCTACGACCGTTCCAAGAACGGCTCCGGCAGCTCCGTAGGCCCCGTCACCTCCACCACGCCCTGGACCCCGCCGGCTTGCTGGTACGCCCCGAAGTACTCGCCTGCGCAGCTCAAGGCGTATCTGGAGCCGATCTGGGAGGCCGGGTCGACGGGCGACCAATGGGACTCCCAACAACGCGACAGATACGTCAACGGACACCCGTACAAGGACTTCAACCAGGACAAGGACGGCAAAGGCTACTGGTGGGACTCGTACGTCAACGAGAGCTTCCCACCCGGCTGGGACAAGTGCACCGAGCCCATCTTCTGGGTGGACAAGGGCGATCCCCCACCGGCCAACGTCCAGAACGCCGTGACGCCGAAGATCCTCGCCGAACTCGCCTACAACGAGATCCGCGTCCCCAGCACCAAGGTGACCCTCGCCCCGGCCAACGCCACCAAGGTCAACCTGCCGACCTGGGCATGGCTCGACGGCGCCCAGTTCAAGCCGGTCTCCGTCACCGCCTCGGTCCCCGTACTCGGCATCTCCGCGACGACCACCGCCGAACCCGTCTCCCTCAAGATCGACCCGGGCACGAGTGACGCGGAGACCTACCCCGCAACCGGCGTCTGCCAGATCAACGGCGGCCACATCGGCGAACCCTACGCCAAGGGCAAGGCGAACCAGACCCCGCCCTGCGGCGTGAAGTACCTCCGCTCCTCGGGCAACGGCACCTACCCCCTCAAGGCCACCATCACCTGGAAGATCCACTGGACCGGCTCAGACGGCACCGGCGACAACCTGCCCGACGGCACCTTCGGCGCCACCCAGAACGTCACCGTCCAGGAAATCCAAGCCGTCAACCGCTGATTGGCGGTGGGCGGCCGACTCACCACGGCCGCCCAGCACCTCCGAAACCGGGCCCATCGAGATTCGTCAAGACTCAGCAAATGATCCATCATGGGCCACCCAAACAACATTCAAGGTTCTACCGCTGAGTTCGATTGCCTGCGCGTTCTCCATAAGATCACCAGGCCTGATTTTCCGCCTGGGGCCGCCCTGCCCCCCCTTTCGCTCCAGCGAAGCGGGCACAGCGCGACCGGAGCGCGGGGTTCCGTCCAAGTCCCATGTCCGCCCCATCCGAAACGCATCGTGAGTGATCATCGTGAGTGACCTGCGGCTCGAAGACACCGTCTTCCAGGACCTGAAGAAGACCTTCTCCTCCATAAGCGACCGCATGGAGACCACCCGCCGCACTCTCAAGAACACCGACGCCACGGCGGTTGGCGAGAGCAAACTCGTCGACGATGTCCACGACTTCGCCGACGACTGGGCCTACGGCATCAAGCAGCTCGGCAAGCACACCCAGGGCGCCGTGAAGATGATCAATAAGATCGGAGAGAGCTTCGGCAAGCTCGACCTCGACCTGGCCGAGTCACTCAAGGCCCCGAAGCAGAAGGGCAAGTGACGTGGCGGGGCAGCGGCCGGCGTTTCCGCACATAGGCTGGGACCCCACGCCGGGAAGCGTGGAGGACACCCGTGATCTGGCCAAGCAGATAGGCAAGCTGGCGGGTGAACTCGGCACAGCGCTCGGTGAGCTGGAGCGCATCGAATGCGGCGCCTGGAAAGGCAAGACTGCGATCGCCTTCACCGAGTACATAGGCAAAGACGTCACCCCTCTCATACGTAAGAGCCACGACTCCTTCGACAAGGCCTCCCGCGCCCTGCACCGCTGGGCCAACGAACTCCAGGAATTCCAGGACCGAGCGGACCGGCTGGAGAAGTCCGCCGGGGAGAAGCTCGACGCACAGTCGAAAGCCGAGGCCAAAGCCGACGGCAAGGGCAGCAACGATCTGGCCAAAGCCTCCAGCGCCGTGGACGGCGTCATCCAGAAGGTCCACGAACTGGAGGACGAGTACCGGCAGGCAGCCCGGCAGATAAGCAAGGAACTCGACAAGGCCGGCGACATCGCACCCGACGAACCTGGGTTCTGGGACAAGCTCGGGAACGGGATCTCGGATGCGTGGGACGCCACGGGGAAGTGGCTCGAGGACCACGCCGACATGATCAAGCTGGTCGGAGACCTGCTCAGCGATCTGAGCGGGGTCCTCGGCATGCTGGCCATTCTCACCGCGCCGTTCGAACCCATCGGCGCGATCTTCGCCGCGGCGGCAGTCGTCAGCAGCGGGCTCGCGCTGGTGACTCACCTCGTCGCCAAGGCTGCGGGTGCTGATGTCAGTTGGATGAACATCGGCTTCGACGCCTTGGGCTCCATTCCGGGCATCAGCGCCTTCGCCAAGGGGGTCAAGGTCGCCGACGGAGCCGTCGCCGCAGCACGGGCAGCAGAACTGGGTGACGGCTTCAAGGGTGTCAGCACCATCGGACGGAACATCGTCGGCGTCGGCGACAACGTCGCGGGCGCTGTGAGCTTCACCGTCAAAGGACGGACAATCGGCCTCTTCGGCCTCAAGGCGGGCGGTCACATCTCCACCGAGGGCGGCATCATGAACCGCATCAGCCTTCTTGCGGAGAAGAACATTCGTAACGGTCAGTTGCTCGGCACCGGTGGTATCCCAGGGCTGAAGAACATCGACTCCATGAGCAAGCTCGGCCGGGGAATCGATGCGACCATCAAGATCCTTCCCAAGGCATTTTCGATCCCGTCGCATATCGGCGAGATGATGAATCCCGGGGATCGCTTCCAGGACTCCGCGACAGCGCACTGAGAGGACACGGGCTGTGGACTGGTACCCGCCTCCGGGTGAGAGCCTGCTCATGCGGGCCAACGTCGTTTTCGCCACCGGGTTGGCGCCGCGGGTGGCTGGTCTCCGCTCGTTCCGCGACACCGAACGGCGTGACATCGAAGCCGAACTGACCGGCTGGCCTCCTGCCCCGGGCTTCACTCCTCGGGGCAAGGCCGACCAAGCCGGCGTACGCGCTCTGGACATCGCGCTGCTCGGAATCCCCCGTTTGATCAACATGATCGGGAACATCCACGTTCCCAGCGGCCGCCTGGTCGATGAGCCGGGCAGCCCGGGCAAACCTCAGGAGCCCGAGAACGAGGTGGACGATTTCCCGGTCATGTGGGCGGCAGAAGGCACCATCGCCCGAACGCTTCCCTGGCAGCTGGATCCAGCCCGTCAGCCCAGGAAGTACCGTACCGAGCTCGTGCTGACGGATCGGCGCCTGATCATCCTGGGTGTGGATGCTTCCGCCGGGCTGGCTCCCGCCGATGAGCTGTGGCAGGTCCCCAGGGCGTCCGTCACCGCCATCGACCAAATGGCATACCCCGCCAACGGGTCCGATGTCAGAGTTCGCTTCACAGATGGTTCCTGGACTCGTTGGAAAGTCGGCAACGCGGCCAAGCTAGTAGGCCAGTTCCGAGGAGAGCGTGAACGGGTGACGGAGGCTGCCCTCACTCCACAACAGCGCGAACGCGTCGCAGAACTCGTGGCAGATCCTCCGCTCAGCGTTGCCCGTTCGGTCGGTACGGTCCTGCCGGTCACCGAACCTCCGTCGTTGGACCGCTTTTCCGATGGCACAGTGGCGGTCGAGTTGCAGGTCCCGCTCTCCAACGGCACGCTCCAAGTCCTCACCCGCTACCTGTCTCCGTCCGGCAAGGACGTGATGCCGAAAGAAGAGACGAAGTGACGGAAGCAGTTCTGCTGGGCGCCACACAGGATGCACAGATCATCCCGCCGATGGCGTTCGTCGTCCCGGACGGCATCCACGCCCTCCCAGTGGATGCTTCCGCGGAAGAACGGCCCACGGCCGCCGCTGAGTTCGTGCGTGGTCTCTACCCCGGCGGAGACGACGCCCTGTGGCAGTCGGCAGCGCCGTTCTACGAACTCCTGACGGAGACCATGGCAACCGCAGGACTCGCTTTCTCCGCCTTCGGCCTCTTCGCTCTGGACACCGGCGGCGTCGCTCACTGCGCCTTCACTGTGGCCGCCTATGCCTCCGACCATACAGACCCGGACATCGCCGCGCAGGGCATCCTTGCGGCGCTGTCCGCCGACCCGATGAACGACGCCCGCTGGCTCGATCTGCCCTGTGGCCCAGCCGTCTCCCGGATCACGCTGCGTGAACTCACCCTCAGCGCCGACATCACGGCGAGTGGTGAGCCGACGAAACTCCTCACCGGTCAGATCCAGGTCCACATACCGTTCCCGACAGGACCTTTCACCGCCGTCTTCACCATCGACACGGCGGCGATGGGGTACTGGGGCGAGTTTTGCGACATGACGACGGCCGTACTGCAGACGGTCTCCTTCGCCGACCGGCGATCGAATCAAGCGCCGCGTGAACCGGAGAACGGCGAAGCATAGGCATGGACTGGTATCCCGACCGCGACGAGGATCTCCTGCTCCGCACTACGGGCAAGTTCGCTACCGGCATCGCCCCCGCCGTCGCGGGATCCCGCTGGTTCCGCGATCCCGATCGCAACGACATCCAGGCCGAGTTGGCCGGCTGGCCCGAAGGTCCGACCTACTCTCTGCACACGGCCGGAGACCGCGTCGCCCGCCGCACGGGCCGTGCCTTCCTCGTTGGAATCCCAGTGATCGCGAACATCATCGCGAACATCGGCGGAGCCGCCGGCTCGCCCTTCGGCGACGTGCAGGTACGTGGTAAGCCGGAGGAGCCCGAGAACGAGGTCGAGGACTTCCCTGTCATGTGGGCCGCGCCCGGCACCCTGGCCCGTACGGTCCCCTGGCAACTCGACCCCGCGCGCCGCCCCGAGGGCTACAGCACCGACCTGGTCCTGACGAGCCGACGCCTGCTCTTCCTCGGAACCCGAAGCGGCACGCTGGACAAGGCAGACGAACTGGCCGAGTTCCCTCGTGACGTCATCGCCGAGGCCCGGCAGATGAAGTACAGCGAAGTCGAAGCGGATGTACGGCTGACGTTCACCGACCGATCCTGGATCCGCCTGTTCACCGGCAACCCCGACAGCGCCGAGCGCTTGTGCCAGTTGCTCTTCGGTACGGTCCGCACGGTGTCCGAAAGCGACCTGTCCACCGGCCAGCGCGCCCGCCTGACCCGCTTCCTCACCGAACTCCCGACGGGCGCCCAGTCTCCACTCCTCACCCGCCTCCCGAGCGGCCTCGTGATGGTCGAGGTCCGGGTCCCGTCCAAGGCGGCAAAAGACGTCCACGAGACCCACTCGATCCTGATGGGCCCGTCCGGAGAAGCGGCCAAGCCGCAGCCAGGCGACCTTTGAGCTCAACAGCGGGGATGCACACGGAAGGCAGAAGCCTCGTCAGCTTTCCGCAGACCCCGCCGCGGATCGCTTTTGCGTAATCGTCGCTCACTCCCAGTGCAGCGTTCCCGCCACGGCGTCGAAGAGCTCCACCATCTGGTCGGCGAGTGGATCTACTGGAGTCGAGAAGTTGAGCAGCAGCCAACGCACTGTTGTCGGAATGGGCACGTAGTAAGTGAGAGTCGTGGACGGCAAGGTGTTACCCATCTGCCGATCAGGATCGGCAGCTTCGCGACAGCGGTACCTTACGGATTTGCCGGCCACGGCCAACTCCACCACACCGACTTCCCGGTCCCCGCCCGTGTTCTGCCCGAGCAGGTGCTCCGCCAGTTCATCGGCGTCCGACGTCTGTGGCCACTCTTCAGGCCCAGGCACGCTGATAAGGAGCGAGGACGCCAGGGGAACCGGTCCCACGGTCAGCGTGGAGAGATAGAGTTCGGTTCCGCCAACTCGATAAGCGTCCTTTGCCTTCCGCTGAAGGTCCCGCATGAACTCCTGCTTGATGTGAGGAGCGTTGTCCACACCACGAAACGTCAGCTCGGCAAGAGCAACGATGCTCCTGTCGCGGTCATCCGGATCGAGCGAAACCTGGAACCAGCCATCCGGGACGACGACGTTGTAGTTCTTCGGGGCGGACGTGAACTGGTCGGCCGACCTCATCCCCTGCCTCCCCCGGCGGTATTGGTGGTGCCACCCGAGGCAAGTGGGGTGATTCGCATGGTTCGAACCGCCTCGTCGGCCAGTTCAGTGATGTACTCGGTGAGAGCGACCTTCTCCCACTCCACCGTGACGACAATGAGAGTCTGCATTTCGGGTGGAAAAACAACATACTTGATAAATTCCGCCATCTTTCGGCCAAAGCCAAACATGCGCTTGACCTTGAGCATGGCATGAACCCGGACTGCAGGTCCGGTCGGCAACTCGACATGTCTGATATCGGGCTTTCCCACCACTTCTGCGTTCTCCCACTGCAAGATCAGCGGAATCACCTCATCTGCGCCAGGACGCGGGACACCTTCATCGCCATAGCCATCGACCCTCAGGTTGGCGAGAGCTTCCCCCGCTTCGGAGTAGTAAGCCGCCGCAAGCGTAGGGGCGTTCGCATTTAGATCGATCGCACGATCGGCCAGGTCATCGAAAACTGCGCTGTTCTCGATCTCCAATGAGAGTGGGTTGAGACGCTTCACGATCTCGGCGGCAAGGGCCCTAGCCTCCGCCTTAGTGCTCTGGTGGAGCGTCAGATCCACCCAGCCTGGCTGGAAGTCAAAGGTGCACTCATAGGGCTCGACCAACGGGGGAAGCTCATCCGGCGCGGCCATCTTTAGATCCTTCCAATCGGGCTCGAGTTGTCGGCTCAGCCAAGGCCGACGATCTTTTGAAGGTTTCCATCCAAGCCCAGTCCGCCCAGCGTAATGCCAGCCCCTACGACAGACAGACGACTGGCCGACTTGGAGATATGATTGAGCGCATTGGTGTCGAATTGGCCACCCAGAGACGCCGTCCCCAACTTGACTGATTTCAGGTCTGATGCGACACCAGGATCAGCCATGGAAAGTGACTTGGGAATGCCTTTAAGTGTATTGATGAATCCGCTGCCGCCCCCACGGGCCGCAAGCTCCTGCCCAGCACGCAAGTAATTTCCACTAAGAGGCCTGAGTACTTTGAGGTTGTCACTCCACGCTTTCGAGAATGGCTCCGTAAAAGGCTCCTTGAGTGACTTCCATACGTCTCCCCTACCCAGGGTGAGCCGATCAGCAGCCGTCTTCCGAAGGTTTTTGTTCGCTCTACCGATCTGACGTGCTGTCCGTGCCGCCCCAGCCCTGCCGAGTCTACCCAGAGCACCCTTGGCGAACTTCCCCGCAATCTTGGAGAATCCCTTGCCGACCCCCATCAGAAGAAAACCCACCGCAGCAAGCCCGAGATCCATCCACTCGGCGTTCCCCTGAAGGACCTGAACGAACGTGGCCACGAAGTTGATCAACGTGGCGATCATAGCGATAGCGCCCAGTACACCGGCCAGGGCCTGGCCAATCACTGGAATCCAGCCCACCAATAGAGACAGGATCCCGCATACCGTGGCAACCCATGACGTGAACTCCGCGACGTCCGCGACGAGGGTCTCCCAGAACCCGTCCTTCAGGGAGTCGTGGTTGATCACCGCGTCAATGGATTCTAGCGCCCGCTTGGCCGCATTGTCGCGGATCCTCTTTGCCTCATTGATCTTTTCGCGTGCTGCCGCGATCTCATCGCCAGCAGCATCTCGCTCGGCCTCAAGATCCTTGCGGCCTTTACCTGCTTGATCTTTCTCTTTATCCTTGCCCGAAAGACCGTCGAGACTTTTTTGAGCCGCTCCTTTACGCTCATCAGCGTCCTTGGCGTCCTTCAGAGCTCCATCAGCGATTTCCTGGGCGCGATTGAGATCGGAGGCATAATTCCGTGGACTGGCATGCAGTTTGTCCTGGTAGCCACCGCCCGCCTCGTCTACTCGCACGCCGATGGCCTCGGCTGCCGTGTCGTACCGTTTGAAGGCGGCCTCGAGTTTCTTGACGTTTCCTCGGGCCTTCTCTCGGAACTCCTTACCCGCCTTGCTATCCCAGCCATCCACCTCGGCTACAGCCTTGAGGTTCCGGATCTGCCGCTCAAGTTCATCCGCAGTCTTGCGCAGTTGTTTTCCCAGAGCCGCCATGCGGTCAGGATCGCCAGGAATAGGGTCGCTGTCCGCGACCGGGTGCCAGTCGCGCGGCCGTCCGGCCATGGACTATTTCACCTTCTTCGGGTCTTGGGCCCCACGAATCGCCTCAGCCAACTGGTGATCGATGTCTTCGTAGGCCTTCGCTGCCGCTTTGGCAATCTGAGCCAGGGTATCGACCTCTCCTTTGAGCCTATCGCGACTGAGTTTCCAGTTATCAGCGAAATCATTGAACTTGGCAGAGAGATCCCCGTGGCCGAAGTCTTCGTCATACTTATGGGTCAGGCTCTCGAGACCTTCGAACGCCTTCTTGATGCCGCTGAGTCCACTTCCCATACTCCTGATCGCGTCTAGGTCGAGCCGCGTGTGATCGCTCTCGCCACCCATGGCGCCCCCGTGTGCAAAGTGTCAGTTGTCAGTTCGATGAGACAGGCCAAAAACACAGGTGCGATGGGACGCACCAGCGCCCCATCGCACCCCAAGTCACAGACCGGCAGCGGACTTTACTAGCCCTTGGCCTGCTTCGCCAGCTGCTCGTCCAGCTGTTCGTACGCTTCCTTGGCCTTCTTCAGGAAGTCCGACAGCCCGTGCAGGCCCTGGATCGTCTTCGTCGCGCCCTTGGTGAAGTCCTTCATGGAGTCGTCGTACGCTCCGGAGGCCTTCTGGGTGGTGAAGCCGTTCTCCACGAGGGCGGAGACGCGCTTCTCGATGTTCTTGATCCGGTCTTCCAGCTCGTGCATGTCCTTGATCAGGTCGCCCGCGACCTTCTCCATCTCCGCATATGTGAGATCGGTGTCTTTGCCGGCCATGACGGCTCCCTCCCGTTGGTGTGGCCGCAGGGCCTTCCCCCGTGGCTCTGTTGGCGGATGCGCGGCCTTCCGCGGCTGGGCGGCCGTCCGCACGAGCAAAGATCTTACGGGTGTGACCCATGGGACCGCAGGGGCCTCATGCAAGGGAATCGTGAACCGGTGCACATCCGTTGCGCCGGGCAAAGGCTGGACGGTTAAGGTCACAGTCACAGTCGTTGTCACTGTCACTGTCGCTGTCACTGTGTTGAGTGGAGCCACCGCGCTCGGTGGTTCCGGTGTGTTGGGGGACCGAAGCGTGCGTCTGAGTCTGACCGTCGTCGACCCGCTCGGCGGTGCCAGTGCCGACGTGGTGCTCGACGCCGATCCGGAGTCCACGGTGGGCGCCATCGCGCAGGAGTTGGCGAGGCACGTCGGCTGGGGCGGCGATGACGCGCAGGTCATCCCGATAGGCACCCACCGAGGCACCGGCACAGGCACAGGCAGCGGCTCCGCCCCCCTCGCCTACGTCGACGGATACGCTGTCGACCCGAGTGCCACCGTCGTCAACTCCCCCCTCCGTGACGGCGTCGTCGTCAGCCTGCACGACCCCGCGGGGTGCATCCTCGGTGAACCCACCGGCGTCGTCGAGTTCCGGGTCGCCGGCGGTCCCGCCGCCGGCGCCGTGCACCGGCTCGGTGTCGGGCGGTACGACATCGGCAGCGGTCCCGCCGATCACATCCGCGTCGACGACCCCGAACTCCCCGCCCGTGCCGCCACCTTGTCCATCGCCATCGACGGCACCTGTCAGGTCAGCGTCCAGAAGAAGGACGAGGACGGCGTCGTTCGTCTCGACGGTGAGGACTTCGGCGGTGGGGACTGGCCACTCGGATCTCAGCTCGCCCTCGGCAACTCCCTTCTCGAGCTGGTCCCTTACTCCCCGCCCAACGCCGCTCTCAAGTGGTCCGACGACGGTGCCGGGCTCGACTACAACCGGCCCCCGCGGCTGCGCCCCGCCGAGCGGCAGACGTCGTTCTCGCTTCCGAACCCGCCCGGTGACTACGAGGCCCGGCCGCTGCCCTGGCTGATGGCCTTGCTGCCGCTGGTCGGTGCCGTGGTGTCCGTGATGATGTTCGGGCGCTGGTACTACCTGATCATGGCTCTGATGAGCCCGGTCATGCTGTTCGGCAACTACTTCATGGACAAGAAGCACGGCCGGAAGTCGCACGCCAAGCAGCGCAAGGAGTACCAGGAGCACAAGGCGCGGATCGAGAAGGACGCCCAGGAGGCGCTGGTCGCCGAGCGGGCCGACCGGCGGCAGGCCGTGCCCGACCCCGCCGCCGTCCTCGCCACCGGGACGGGGCCGCGCACCCGGTTGTGGGAGCGCAGACGTACTGACGCCGATCATCTCCTCATCCGCTTCGGCACCGGACGCGTCCCCTCCGAGGTCGAGTTGGACGACCCCGAGCAGGACGAGCACAAGCGCAAGGTCCGCTGGTTCATCGAGGACGCCCCGGTCGCGCTCCCCCTGAGGGAACTCGGCGTGATCGGCGTCGCCGGGCCCGGTGACTCCGCGCCCGCGATGGGGCGTTGGGCCGTCGCGCAGACCGCCGTGCTGCACAGCCCGATGGACGTGCAGTTCTACGTCCTGACCGACAACGACGCCCGTGAGCGCTGGGACTGGGTGCGCTGGCTGCCGCATTCCCGCCCGGCGAGCGGACAGGACGTGAACGTCCTGATCGGGACGGACTCCGAGACCGTGGGTGCGCGCGTGGGCGAGCTCACGCAGTTGCTCGACGCCCGGCAGAAGGCACTGAAGCAGGGCGGGCGCGGCAAGACGGACGGGCCCGCCTTCTCCGACCCGGACATCGTCGTCGTATGGGACGGGTCGCGGCGGCTGCGGTCCATGCCCGGTGTCGTACGACTGCTGCGGGAAGGTCCGTCGGTCGCGATCTACGCGATCTGTCTGGACGAGGAGGAGCGGTTCCTGCCCGGTGAGTGCCAGGCCTTCGTGGTCGCCGAGCCCCGGCAGAGTGAGAGCAGCGGGCAGCCGACTCCCGTGGCGCAGCAGGCCGTCGGTGGGTTTCCCTCCTTCCAGGCCTGGCATCCCAGCGCCGTTCAGGCCGACGAACAGACCGCCCGGGCACCCGAGTTGCGGCTGCGCGTCGAGCAGACCGGCGCGCTGCGGAAGAAGAACGTACGGCCCGACTTCGTCTCCGCCGCCTGGTGTGCGCGGCTCGCCCGCTCCCTGTCCCCGCTGCGTGACATCAGCGGTGAGACCGAGGACTCCGCGCTGCCCGGCTCCAGCCGGCTGCTCGACGTGCTCCAACTGGAGCCGCCCACGCGGGACGCGATCGCCGCGCGGTGGCGGATGGGCGGCCAGTCGACGATGGCGGTCATCGGTGAGTCGTACGACGGCCCCTTCGGCATCGATCTCCGGCGCGACGGCCCGCACGGACTGATCGCCGGTACGACCGGTTCGGGTAAGTCCGAGCTGCTGCAGACCATCGTCGCCGCGCTGGCGGTGGCGAACACGCCGGAGAACATGACCTTCGTCCTCGTCGACTACAAGGGCGGCTCGGCGTTCAAGGACTGCGTCAAACTCCCGCACACCGTCGGTATGGTGACCGACCTGGACGCCCATCTCGTCGAACGCGCCCTGGAGTCGCTGGGCGCCGAGCTGAAGCGCCGCGAGCACATCCTCGCCGCCGCCGACGCCAAGGACATCGAGGACTACCAGGACCTGGTGCGGCGGGATCCGTCGCACCCGCCCGTGCCGCGACTCCTCATCGTCATCGACGAGTTCGCCTCGATGGTGCGCGATCTGCCCGACTTCGTCACCGGGTTGGTCAACATCGCCCAGCGTGGACGGTCCCTCGGCATCCACCTCCTCCTCGCCACCCAGCGGCCCTCCGGTGTCGTCTCCCCCGAGATCCGCGCCAACACCAACCTCCGCATCGCGCTGCGCGTGACCGACGCCGGTGAGTCGACGGACGTCATCGACGCGCCCGACGCCGGGCACATCGCGAAGAGCACACCGGGTCGGGCGTACGTCCGGCTCGGGCACGCCTCGCTGATCCCGTTCCAGTCGGGCCGTGTCGGCGGCCGCCGCCCCGGTGCCGCCGATCCCGCCACGCTCGCGCCCTGGGCCGGTCCGCTGACCTGGCAGGACCTGGGCCGGGCCGCGCTGGCCAAGCCCAAGTCCGAGGCGCGCGAGGACGACGAGATCACCGACCTGAAGGTGCTGGTGGACGCGGTACGGGAGGCCAACCAGGCGCTCGGCATCCCGGCGCAGCACTCGCCCTGGCTTCCGGCGCTGGACGAGACGCTGCTCCTGGACGACGTGCCGGCCCCCCGGAGCCAGGGTGCGCTGCCCGCCGCCCCGTACGGCATCGAGGACCTGCCCGCCGACCAGGCGCGGCGTCCGGTCGCCGTCGACTTCGCGACCTTCGGGCACCTCATCGTCGCCGGCGCCCCGCGCACCGGCCGTTCGCAGGTGCTGCGCACCATCGCCGGTTCGCTGGCCCGCACCAACTCCTGTGCGGACGTCCACCTTTACGGGATCGACTGCGGCAACGGCGCCCTGAACGCGCTCACCCGGCTGCCGCACTGCGGTGCGGTCGTCAGCCGCAACCAGCTGGAGCGGGTCGAGCGGCTGATCAGCCGGTTGTCCGGTGAACTGAGCCGTCGTCAGGAGCTCTTGGCCGACCGGGGTTTCGCGGACATCGGTGAGCAGCGGGCGGCCGTCTCCGTGGAGGAGCGGCTGCCCCACATCGTGGTGCTGCTGGATCGCTGGGAGGGCTGGCTGCCCACGCTCGGCGAGCACAACCACGGCGATCTGACCGACCAGATCATGGCGATGATGCGCGAGGGCGCGAGCGTCGGTCTGCATGTCGTGATCACCGGTGACCGGCAGCTGCTGGCGGGCCGTATCTCCTCCCTCACCGAGGACAAGTACGGTCTGCGGCTCGCCGACCGGGCCGACTTCTCCATGCTGGACATCAACTCCCGCAAGGTGCCCGAGGAGATCCCGCCGGGCCGCGCCTTCCGGAGCGAGACGGCGGCCGAGACGCAGTTCGCGCTGCTCTCCGAGGACACCACGGGTCAGGGCCAGAACGCCGCGCTGGTCGCCATCGGCGAGGCGGCGGCCGCCCGGGACGCCCAAGTTCCGCGCTCGCTGCGGCCGTTCCGGGTGGACGTGCTGCCGAGCCGTATCTCCTTCGACGACGCGTGGGCCATGCGCGACCCGGCGACGGCCTCCGCCCCGCTGTGGGCGCTCGCGGGTGTCGGCGGCGACGAACTCACCGCGTTCGGACCGGACCTGGCGCAGGGCGTGCCGGCGTTCGTCATCGGCGGACCGGCCAAGTCCGGCCGTTCCACGATGCTGTTGAGCTTCGCCCGGTCCTACCTGAGCAAGGGCGTCCGCCTGGTCGTCGCGGCCCCGCGCCCCTCACCGCTGCGCGAACTGGACGGTCAGGAAGGCGTGTTGAAGGTCTTCACCGGCCGGGACGTCGACGAGGACGAGCTGACGGAACTCGTCGACACGGCCAAGCCGGAGGACCCGGTCGTCGTCCTGGTCGACGACGCCGAGGTGCTGGACGACTGCGACGCCGAGGACGTCTTCAAGCGGATCGTGGAGCGAGGCGCCGAGGAGGGGCTGGCCGTCGTCATCGCCGGTGACGAGGACGAGATCTGCGACGGCTTCTCCGGCTGGCAGGTCGACGCGAAGAAGGCCCGCCGCGGCATCCTGCTCTCCCCCCAGGAGTCCGGCTCCGGCGAGCTCATCGGCATCCGGACCAACCGCAGCATGGTCGGCGGCCCGATCACCCCGGGCAAGGGCATGCTGCACCTGGGCACCGGTGAACACGTCACTGTCACGACGCCGCTGTAGAGGTCACGTGGGTACGGGTTCGAGGAAGCCGGGGCGCAGGAAGGCGGCCGGGGCGGCGCTGCGGTACGAGCACCGGCCGGGCAGACCGAGGGAGGAGCAGCGCAAAGAACGCGGCAACTGCCTCTTCGCCTGCCTGGTGATCCCCGTCTTCCTGCTCCTCATCGCCCCGTTGATCCTCATCCAGGAGTCCTGGGGTCAGGACATCTGGGGCCGCTTCGCCCCGTCGTGGCCGGGTGGCGCCTATGCCTTCACGGCCACCGTCGGTGCCTGTGTGCCGCTGGCGTTCGCGGCGTTCGTCGCCCCGCTGACGCGCATGGACTGGAAGGCGGGCAAGCTGTGTTCGCTGGCGTGGGCGATCGGGTCGCTCCCCGGGCTCGGCGCCGGATATCTGATCGCGGGCGTGATCAGCGCGACATGGCGCCCCAAGCGCCGACAGGACTGGATCTTCGGCTGCTACAGCCGCGGCGGCCCCTGCTGGGTGCACGTCGAGTACCCGTACTTCTGGGCGGTCGGCCTCCTGGCCACCCTCGCGGCGACCGCACTGATCATCGCCGCCCTCGTGATGTACGTGCGCGCGAACCGCTCTACCCCACCTTCGACATCCGAGCCGTAGGCCGACCCTCCGCCTCGCTGTCCGACACGTACCTCAAGTCGTCGCCCACCCGCGACAACCGCACCGTGTGCGGGGTCGGGTTGCAGCCCTCGTGGTTGGACGCGGCGCCCACCGACGTGGCGACGATTTCCTTCTTCGTCACCGATTTCACGGACAGGATGTCGGTGCAGACGCCGCCGAGCTGATCGGTCTGCCGGAGCCGTCCCAACTCCTGCCCCACAGAGGCCTGGTGGACCGTCAGCCGGAAGGTGCCGACCGGAAGGGTCCCGTTCAGCGCCGTGGCCTGTCCCTCCCAGGTGCCGAGGTAGGAGACGGGCACGGCGGCGGCACTCGGCCTGGGCATCTCGCTCGTCGCGGAAGTCGGCGTCGCGCTCGACCCCGCACTCGCCCCCGCGCTCGGCATCACCGACTGCACCGGGGGCCTGCTGCCCGCGCTGGCCCCGGAGTCCTCGTCCCCGCTCCGCCACTGGTCGAACAGGACCACCGATCCCACCGTCACCGCCGCCAGCGCCCCCGCCACCGCGAGCGCCACGGTGCAGCTCAGCTTCCGCCCGCGTCCGCCCTCCCCCGGCACGGATGTCGCCGCCACCGACACGGAGACCCTGCCTGGCCGTTGCTCCACGGGAGTCGCGTCCCGCGGTTCGGGTACGGCGGCCAAAGGGCCGGAGGCCGAGGCACCGGAGGCCAAGGCGTCGGAGACCGAGGCACCGGAGGCCGAGCCGTCGGAGACCGATGCTCCGGAGGCCGAGCCGTCGGAGACCAGTGCTCCGGAGGCCGAGGCGTCGGAGGCCGGGGCATCAAGGGCGGAGGCGTCGAAGGGGGAGGCGTCGAAGGGGGAGGCACTGGCCGTCGCCTTCCCCTCCCCCGCCATCACCGGCGCCGGTCCGAACTCCCC
>NZ_WVUG01000198.1 GCF_017614965.1 Streptomyces griseorubiginosus
GGGCGAGGGTGGTCACGATGGCGCTCCTCGAAGCGGGTGTTCCTACGACGTGTGGCTCCGACGGCGGGCGGGGGCGTGGCGCCTCGGTCTGGGTGCTCGCCGCGCCTCCCGCCCGTCCGTCGGCCGGTCAGCGGTGTTTCGGGGTGTCGCCGCCGAAGGTGAGCAGGCCCCTGCGGCGCATGTGGAGCACCAGGGCCGAGCCGGCGGAGAGCAGGGCGAGGGAGGCGAGGCCGATGGCGCCGACCTGGGTGCCGGTCGCCGCCATGGACCCCCCGCCACCGCCGCCCGAGCCGGAACCCGAGCCGGAGGAACCGCCGGTGTCCGAACCGCCCCCGGCGCCTCCGGTGTCCGTGCCGCCGGTGTCCGAGGCGGAGGTGCTGGGCTCGGGGGATCCGCCGGCGTCCGTACCGGTGGTGAACGCGAAGGCGACGCTGTGCCCGTCCGTCCCGTCCTCGGCCAGCGTCAGCGTGTGGTCGCCGTCCTCGATGTCCTTCGGGACGGTGAACGCGTACTTCTCGACCGTGCCGTCGGAGCCCGCCTTGGCGTCCTTGAAGGTCGCCTCGCTGTCGGCGAGGGTCACCTTGACGGTGGCGCCGGCGCCGTAACCACGGGCGGTGATCTTCACGGTCTGGCCGGCGTCGAGGGCCGGGTCGGTGTCGAGCGGGTTGCCGTCCTCGTCGGTCACGGTGAGGTCGGGGTTCTCGGTGGGGCTGGGGCCGGGGCTGACCTCGTCGGTGCTGACGAAGTCGAAGGACGCGAAGACGCCGGTCTTCTCGGAGAAGTGCAGCGAGTGGTCGCCGTTGGGCAGGGCGTCGGGCACGGTGAACGCGTAGTCGGCGACGGCCCCTTCGGCGTTCGCGGTCACGTCGCCGTAGGTGGCGGTGGAGTCGGTGAGGTTCACCTTCGCGGTGGCGGCGGGCGTGAAGCCCTTGACCGTGACCTTCACCTTCTGGCCGATCGTCAGCGTCGGCTTGGCGGCGAGGACCTTGCCGTCGGCGTCCTTGGCGGAGACGACGTAGTCGATGTTGGTGCTGGCCGTGGCGGTCGCGCCGGCGTAGACGTCGGCGTCAGTGGGCGTGAATGCGGCTCCGTAGGTCAGGGGGCCGCCGATCGCGGGGGCCTTGACGGTGAGCGTGGCCGTACCGCCGGTGACCGGGGCCGTGCCCAGTGAGGTGCCGCCGCTGGTGAACTCCACGGAGCCTGCCGCCGCCGGGGGCGTCACCGTCGCGGTGAGCTTGACGTTCCCGCCCACGGGTACGCCGGTGTCCGCGGTCAGCGCGAGGGTCGTGGCCTGCTGTTCGAGCAGGGTCCAACGGTCGCCCGTGACCCGGATCTTCGCGAGGAACCGGTCGGCGGTGGTGCTGGTGCCGCAGGTCAGGATCACCGTGTACGTGCCGTCGTAGGGTGCCAGGACCCCGGAGGACGTGAGCGCCGACTGCAGGCTCGGCTTGGCCGCCGTCGCCTGGAGACCGACGGTGATGGGGTCCGCGCCGACGCCGGTCTTGGCCACGGACTGTGCGAGCGGCAGGGACGACGTCGGGGTGGTCGGGTTCACCAGCCGGAGCACGAGGGTCTGCGCGCTGGTCGCGTTGCAGCCGGTGCTCGTGGTGACGGACGTCGTCATGGGGACGTCCGTGATGCTGCCCGAGGCGGGGCTGACCGTGAGCTTGCCCAGATCGGTCGCCGCGCTGGCCCGTCCCGAGAGGCCGACGACGGCGGCCAGGGCGGCGCACAGCAGGGCGAAGCAGGTCAACAGCGTGACGGGAGATCTGAGTTGCGCGGGTCGTGGGTTCATCGGCGGTCCCCCCAAGGGTCTCGGTCAGGGTCGGGGCGGGTCTGCATCGGTCTGGATCGGGTCGGGGTCGGGCTGTGTCGAGGTCGGGCTGATTCGAGGTCGGGCTGTTGCGGGGTCGGGCTGATTCGGGCTTGGCGGGGAAACGCCGTCGGGCCGGGCACCTGGGAGGTGCCCGGCCGGTGTGCGGTCAGGGGGTGGTTGCGATCACTTCTCGCCGGTCAGGGTCGTGCTGCCGCAGGCGCTGCCGAGCGAGCCGAAGCCGTAGGTGGTGATGAGGGAAGTGTTCGCGCACACCTTCGAACCAGTGCCCACGAAGGTGTCCGCGATCAGCGCGTTCGACAGCTTGGCGGTCGGGACGACGTTGTAGACGTTGCGCAGGTAGGGGAAGGACGTGTTCAGCGTGAGGTCGCTGTTGCGCGCGGACTTTCCGTCGACGGAGCCGAGCACCGCGTCGCCCCGGCGGTCGTCGACCACGAGGGACTCCTGGGCGGTGTACTGGGCCACGGAGTACGGGAAGATGTCGCCGGCGCTGTCGACGACCGAGCCGTCGTTCTCCTGGATGCCGGAGTTGGTGGTGACGCAGGAGCCGGGGGTGGCCACGCCGATCGAGTTGAGGAAGAAGGCGCGGGTGCCGGAGCTCGACTGCGGCAGGATCGGGGTGAGCGTGACGCCGTTGAGAGAGGTCAGGCTGCACTCGTAGATCGCCTTGAGCTGAGCGGTCGTGAGGTTGTCGGGCAGGGCGCTGCCGGACAGCTTCGACCAGGACACGGCGTCCTTGGCGTACGGGATGAAGGTCAGGTCCGTGGTGGAGGTGTCGGACGGACCGCGCGAGGAGCGGGCGAAGTCGACGCAGCCGGTGCTGCCGTCCAGGGCGGTGTTCAGCGCGGTGATGCCGGCGCCGGAACCGTCGGGGCGGGTGATCGAGCAGCCGGCGGACTTGGTCTTGACCGTGCTGGAGCCGGTGGCGTTCCAGGAGGCGATGACCTTGCCGTTGCCGTTGGTGATCGCGTCGCCGAGGGCGTTCATGACGTCCTGGGTCGTGTCGGAGCCGACACCTGCCAGCTGACGGTAGTCGGTGGCCGAGGAGGGGTCCGCGTGGGCGGGGGCGGCCACGGCGGCGCCGAGGCCGAGGGCGAGAGCACCGACACCGGCACCGAGACGCAGGCGGGACTTGACGTTCACTTGGGTTCTCCTCCGTGGAAACGGATCGAGCAATGGACGTACAAGCAAATCCGGATTCCTTTTCGCCGCCGACCCGTCGGCCGGCCACGCAGAACAATTCCGCAGACTCGTACCGGCGGCCACAAAATCCAGCCGGTATTCAGGTTACGAGTCCGTTTCCTACATCACTCCTAGGGAATTCGCCGGACGGCGTACAGATTTGGACGCACGGACGGCGTACCGATTTCGGCACACGGATTTCCGGGAAAAGACTGCCGGAAATCCGCGCGCGGTGGATTTCTCAGCCGCCGGCCGCCCCCCGCACCGACAGCCGCAGCATGACCGGGCCCGCCAGCGAGGCCGCGCCGCCGGCGACGAGGACGCCGAGCAGGACCCAGCGGATCAGCCCGAGCACCTCCGCGGGTGTGTGTCCGCCGGACTGGGCCACGTTCTGCTGGGCGGGGTCGGTCTCCGTCGGGGCCGCCGAGGGCCGGCCGGCGTCGGGCGCGGCGGAGTCCGCCGTGCCGCCGGACGTGCCCGCCGAACCGCCGGTCCCGGAGCCGCCGGCCAGGCCGCCGCCCGCCGCGCCGCCACCGGTGCCGCCGAGGCCGCCGCCTCCCTGTGAGGTGCCGCCGGACGGCGTCCCGGTGTCCGGTACGCCCTTCACCAGCCGCTCGGCCGCCTGCCGCGCCTGGGTGCGCAGAGCCGTGGGCAGCGGCGCGTAGCCGTACGGCAGCCGGCCCTTCTCGGTGCCCTGGGTCTGCCCGGCGCCGGCCGCGTAGCGCATCACCTTGGCGTAGTCCTGCCGGGCGTCCTTGCCCTGGTCGACGGAGGCGGCCGCGTAGACCACCGCGGTCAGCGGGTAGGCGCCGTGCCGCATCCTCGCCGGGTCGGGCGCCTTGACGCCGGCCACGTCCGAGTCGGGCATCTCCGCGACCGCTTTGAGCAGGGACGCGTCGGTCGGCCTGACGTACGTCCCGTCGGCGTCGGGCAGGGCGGCGGTGCCCAGCAGGTAGCGCACCGCGGAGGCGTTGTCCACGACGCCGTACTGGCGCTGGGCCGTCAGGGTCTGCCGGCCCACGGCGGAGAGTTTCGGCCCGCTCTGGTCGATGGCGCACTTGTAGGCGGTCCCGATGTCGCCGCGGCGGATCCGCAGCGCCCCGTCGTGCATGTCGTTGACGTAGGGGACCACGTCCTGCGGGGTGCGGGTGACGGTCTGGCCCGTGGCCACCCCGCAGTCGACCTTCGTGGGCGTGAGATCCGCCTTGGGGAAGAAGTCCAGCGTGTCCGAGACCACGCCGTCCTTGTACGCCGGATTGACCTTCATTCCCCAGGGGTCGGCCTTCCCCGCGACGAAGTCACGGGCGGCGCGGTCCGCCAGAATGTATTTCCACACCAGGCGGGCGGAGTCGGAGTTCTGCAGGGCGACGGCGAGACCCACGGGCGCGTTGACGGCCGCCTGGCCCGCGAGTTCCGGATTGAGTTCGCGGAATTCCGGGTCCTTCACGATCGATTCCGGATTTCCGGAGACGTACGCGGGAACGCCCTCCTCGGGCTGGACGAGGCTGAACGGGTAGGACTGGGTGAGCACCTTGGCCAGCAGCCGCTGGTTGAGCTTGAGCCCCGCCAGCGGCAGGCTCCGGTCGTCCGGGTTGTCGTACATCCAGACGAAACCGATCGCGAGGCCGGTGACGGCGACCGGTGCGTGCACCACCTGCGCCGCCCCGTCGACCGGCTCGACGGGGTTCACCGTCAGCGCGAGCCCGGCCACCGAGTCGCCCGAGGTCACCGCCGAGCGGGCCTGGTCCTCGCTGGACTGGGTGAAGCTGAACCGGTAGTTCCCGGTCGCGCACAGCGCGCTCTGCCAGGACGTGATGGCGTCGGTGGCCAGCTCGGACCCCATGATGCCGCGCTCGGGCTTGTCGGGGTCGCAGTTGTCCGTGACCGGCTCGAAGTCCAGCCGGAAGACGATGCGCTGGTCCCAGTTCGACCGGCTGAGCGAGGAGGCGGCCTGGTTGCCCGCGGGGTGGGTCCCGCCGTCGGGGTCGTGGCTGCCGCGGGGCACGACCACCAGCCAGCACGGCTCCAGCCCGCCCGAGGCCGTCCTGCGCGCCCCGCAGCCCATCGCGGGCTGCTCCAGGGACGACTTCAGCTCGAAGGCCACGTCGCCGCCGCCGTTGCCGTCGTTCGGCAGGTAGGGCAGGGCGTTGGTGTCCCCGCCGGTGAAGTACGTGGTGTCGGTGCCGCTCTTGGTGGCCTCCCCCTGCCCCGGCACCGGCCGGAAGGGCACGAAGTGGGTGCCGTTGTGGTCGAGGGGGGTCGCGGACTCGGTCTCCAGCGGGTCGCCGACGGAGCCGTGTCCGGCCAGGAACACGGACCGGCCGCTGCCCGACTGCGCGACCGACGAGGTCCCGAACTCGCACTGCGTACGGTCGGGCCCGGACGCCTCGTCCCCCCAGCACTGCATGACGGACAGGAAGTCCGTGTCGGAGCGCGTGGCCGGCTCCCCGCCCGCCCAGGTCACCCGCACGGCCTGTCCGGTCAGCCCCTTCGTCTGGTGCACGGTGACCTTCAGGCCGGAGAAGTCGTCGCCGTTCGCCGCCTTCGTGCCGCTCTTGGTCACCGCGGAGCTCTCGGTGGCGGCCTGCGCCCGGTCGACGCCCCGGGGCAGCGGCAGCACCGCCAGCAGCACGGCGGACAGCAGGCAGCCGAGGCCCGCGGCCACCCGGCGACGGCCGGGTGACGCCTTGGTCGGCCGTCTCATCACAGCTCTCCCTTGCGGCGGGCGCGGGCCGCCAGCAGCCGCGCGGTGAGCGGCGGCCCCACGACCACCGCGAGGAGCAGGACGGCGGACAGGGCCATCAGGGCGCCGCGCATGCCCAGGCCGTTGTCCGCGGCGAGGGCCACGGGGTTGGCCGCGACGGACGTGTCGCCGGTGCCCGTGCCGTCGCCGCTGACCACTTCGCCGGTGTCGGGGTCGACGGTGCCCCCGGCGGAACCGCCGGACGCGCCGGACGTGGTGCCGCCGGTCGTTCCACCGCCGCCCGCGCCCGTGCCGCCGGTCGCGGCGGAACCGCCCGTCGAGGAGGAACCACCCGTAGTCCCCGAGCCGCCCGAGGTGTTACCGCCCCGCGCGCCCGGCTTCACCGGGGTGTCGGTGCCCGCGGCGCCCGCGGTGCCGGTGGTGCACTGCGTCGTCCCCTTCTTGTCGCAGGACCGGGGGTAGGGGGCGTTCTTGATCAGGGTGTTGACACCGCCGGAGAAGGTGGGGTTGCGGCAGTCGTTGATGTTGATCGAGCCGGCCGGCGCGCCCGGCACCCGGCGGATCTGGTCGAACCCGGCCTGGACGAGGTTCTTCGGCAGCGGCGAGTAGCCGAGGTCGTCCGCCTGCTGCTGGCCGTCGCAGAGGAAGTAACGGCCGAACGTGCCCAGGGAGTTGCCCTTGGCCTTGGTGAAGCCGGACTCCTCCTTCGTCGGCAGGATCATGTAGCTGTAGCTGGAGAGCGGATAGGTGCGGGCGTCCGGGTTGGCGTAGACCTTGTCGAGGATCTGCGTCAGGTAGTTGACGGACGACCTGTTCTGGTTGATCTCGGCCTTGGTCAGGGCCACCGCGACGCTCGCGGCGGTCGGCTCGACGTAGTAGTTGTCCTTGTTGAGCACCTTGGCCACCGGGAAGCCGGTGTTCTTGGCGTAGGAGTACTCGACGTAGGTGATCGCGCCCTCGCCGGAGGGCTGGCGGACATGCCCGGAGACGCCCAGCGAGCCGGACTTGGAGATCATCGCGGAGCCGCTGAGCAGCGGGTAGTTGGAGGTCATGCCACAGTTGCCGCCGCCGCGTCCGGTGCGTGAGCAGTAGTCGCTCCACAGGGCCGGGTACTGCTTGGACATCCACATGGTGAACTGGGCGCTGGTGCCGGACCCGTCGGAGCGGACGACCGGGACGATCGCGCGGGCCGGCATGGTCAGACCGGGGTTGTCGGCGGCGATGGCGGGGTCGTTCCAGCGGGTGATCCGGCCCGTGAAGATCTTGGTCACGACGTCCCCCGACAGGCGGAGGTTGGTGACCATCTTCCCGTTGATCTTGAGGTTGTACATGAACGCCGTACCGCCGGCCACGATCGGCATGTAGGCGTAGCCGCGGCTCGGCGGGGTGTCCGTGATGCCCTGTTCCTTCAGGCCGTACGGGATCTCGGAGACCGCGAAGTCGACGGTGCCGTTCTTGAACTGCTCGCGGCCCTGCGAGGAGCCGTTGGCCGTGAAGTTGACGGTCATGCCGTAGTTGGCCTTGACGTTGCGGACCCACTGCTGGACGGCGTTGGAGCTCCAGGTCGAACCGGAGCCGGTGATCTTGGCGTAGGAGGCCGCCGCGGCGGGCGGCGTCTGCCCGGCCAGCAGGCCGCACAGCAGTGACAGCACGGTGGCCGCCAGACGGAAGCGAGTGGCGGGTTTCACGACGGACTCCCGGGTTCGGTACGGACGGTGGGGTGCGGGGCGGCCCGGCGCTCGGCGAACCGGCGCGCGTCACGGCGCGAGGCGAGCACCCGGCGGTGTTCCTGACGGCGCGTCAACTGCCCCGGTCCCCGGCCGCCGATGACGCGGGCGACGACGAACAGCAGCAGCACCAGCGCCATCAGCAGGGCCGCCGTACCGAAGCCGCGCGCGATCATCGTCGGCTCGGGCGACTTGACGAACTCGAAGGTGGCGAGCGGCAGGTCGACCATCGGGCCGTGCAGCGGGTCGAGGTTGAGTTCGGAGGTGAAGCCCGCGGTCAGCAGCACGGGCGAGGTCTCGCCGATGCCGCGCGCGGTGCCGAGGATCACGGCGGTGGTCAGCCCGGAACGGCAGGTCGGCAGCACCACGTGCCACACCGTGCGCCAGCGGCTCGTGCCCATGGCGTACGACGCCTCGCGCAGCGTTCCGGGCACCAGGCGGATGACGACGTCGGCGGCCCGGATGATGATCGGCAGCATCATCACCGACAGGGCGAGGGCGGCGGCGAGTCCTGACTGGTCGAGGCCGAGCCCGAGGATGGCGGTGGCGTAGATGAACAGACCGGCGACGATCGACGGCAGCGCGGTCATCGCCTCGACGATGGTGCGCACGAACCGGGCGTAGGGTCCGGGCACCTCGGTGAGGAAGACCGCGCAGACCAGTCCGGCCGGCACGGTGACCGCCAGCGCGATCACGATCATGATCAGGGTGCCGACCGCCGCGTGCAGCGCTCCGCCCACACTGAGCGGTTCCAGCGGCCCGGCCCGTTGCATGTCCTCGGTGAAGAAGTTCGCGTGCACCAGCGCCTTGCGGCCCTCCACGAGGGCGTAGCAGACGACGAAGGTGAGGATCACCACGAGCAGCAGGCCCATCGACCGCACCACCGCCGCCGCGATCCGGTCGACGACGGCGGGTCCGTCCTCGTCGAAGGAGACCAGCAGCGCGTAGATCAGCAGGAAGAGGCCGTACGCCACGACGACGAAGCCGACGGCGCCGTCGAACGGCAGCAGCCGGGTGAACAGCAGCCAGGTCAGCGCGAGCGCGGAGGCGGCCGCGCCGGTCATGGCGTAGACGTCGGTGGCGCGCAGCTGCGTCAGGGCGCGGCGTCGCTCACCGCCGGGTTCGGCGGCGCGCGGCGGGCCGGGCAGCGTGGCGCGCGGGCGGCCGGCCGCCGGACGCGCGCCGGGCGCTTCGGGGGCAACGGTCATGGTCGCTTCTTCCTGTACGGCGGTGGGGTGGGCCTCAGGCGTCGCTCGCCGCGCCCGAGCGCGACCGGGCGACGATGGAGGAGGCGGCGAAGTTGACGATCAGCGTCATCACGAACAGGGCGAACCCGGCCGCCATCAGCGCGGACATGCCGAACTCGCTGGCCTCGCCGTAGCGCAGGGCGATCAGTGAGGAGACCGAGCTGGTGCCGGACTGCAGGACGTGCCACTGGATGTCGAAGGTCAGCGAGATGATCATGAAGATGGCGATGGTCTCGCCGAGCGCGCGGCCGAGCCCGAGCATGGTGCCGCCGATCATCCCGCCGCGCCCGAAGGGCAGGACGACGCTGCGGATCATGCCCCAGCGGGTGGCGCCGAGCGCGTAGGCGCCCTCGCGTTCACCGGCGGGCGCCTGGGAGAAGACCTCACGCATGATCGAGCAGATGATCGGGGCGATCATCATGCCGACGACCAGGCCGGCGATGAACGTCGAGGAGGTGTAGACGCTCTCGGGCGCGAGGGGGTCGTCGGGATCGGCGCCCCGGACGGAGAAGACGGGGATCCAGCCGAGGTAGGCGGAGATCCAGCGGGCGGTGGGCAGGACCTTGTCCTGCAGGAAGAACACGCCCCACAGTCCGTAGACCACGGAGGGGACGGCGGCCATCAGGTCGACGACACTGATCAGCGTCCGGCGCAGCCGCGCCGGGGCGTACTCGGAGATGTACAGCGCCGCGCCGGTGGCCAGGGGTACGGCGACCAGGACCGCGACGGTCGCGATCAGCACGGTGCCGACGAGCACGGCCGCGATGCCGAACCGCCCGGCATCCGGGGCCCACTCGGAGGTGGTCAGGAAGGACCAGCCGGCCTTGTCCAGCGCCAGCCAGGCCCGGTAGAGCAGGAAGCCGCCGACGAGCAGCATGACGGCGAGCACGAAGCCGCCGCCGGAGCGCAGCACCCCGCGGAAGACCCGGTCGGTCAGCCCGGGGTCGGCGTACAGACGTCTCGGTGCGTCGGGGTCGCCGACGTCGGTTCTCAGCACAGGCACGTTTCAGACACTCAGTGCCATCGGTTGACATGCCCATCCCGAAACGTGAACGAGAGGTTCCCTGGGGGGAACTTCCGTCACCCCGGTGTCTTCACGCCTCGCCCCATAACTCCGGTCCCGCGCCGACGAGTTCGGGTAATAACGCGCGGAAGCGGTCGTACGCGGCCCGGCAGGTCGCGTGCCGCTCGTACGTCCGCGCCGATCCGGCCACGTGCCGGCCGGCCGTGTCCCAGGCCAGCCAGACCCAGCCCCCCTCGGTGCTGTGCTGCACACCGCCGCCGATCTCGCCGTGCTCCGCGCACAGCCGCACGAACGCGGCGCGACATCGGTCGTGAGTGTCCTGCGAGGTCAGCGACACCGCGACCGAGCGCCCGTTGGGCGCCACCAGCCGCCAGCCGAACCCGCCCGCACCGTTGATGTCGATCTGGCATCGCATGCCCGCCGCGACGGCAGGTCTTGCCGTCCCCCCGGACCGCTCCATGTCCCCACCCCCGCCGCCCATCGTTGAGTAAAAACCGCAGGTACGGCGCTATGGGTGGCATGGGCAATCTACTGACACGGGCATGACGGCGATCGGACAAATGCATCGGCCGCGCCCATGCTTCATGTCGAAGTATCCCCTCGGTAACCCCTAGGAAAGCCACAGGGAAAGCGCTCGCTGAGCCAGTGGGACAACGTTGCCAAAAGGGGCGAGCCGGCCTGGTCGCAAGCCGTCCCGCTCACCCCACCGCCAGCAGAACGGCCAGCAGCAGCGCCCCGGCCAGCGCCGGCCCGACGACCTCGTACGCCCAGCGGACCGTGACCTCGCCCTGCGCGGTCTCCGCCTCGCCCTTGGTCTCCATCAGTTCGCGCAGGTCGTCCATGATCTTGTCGGTCTCGGCGCGCGCGGGGCCCTCCGGCGCGGCGGTGCCGCGCGTGTAGCCGCCACCGCCCAGCGCGCCCATGCCGCCGAAGCCGCCGAAGCCGCCCCGGCGGGGCCGTCCGCTCGCCTCCGCGGAGCGGTCGGCCGCCGACCTGGCCTCCTGGCGGGCCGCCCGCTTGCGGGCCCGCAGGGAGACGGGGACGGCCCACAGCTGGTACTTGGTGCCGGACTTGACGACGACCTCGTTCGAGTAGCCGGACCGCAGCGCGGCGGCCTGGCCCCAGGGGACGACGATCACCCGGAAGGGGTTGCGGATGCGCAGCCGTTCCTCGTTGGCGTGGACGGCGGGGCGGAGGGTGAAGGCGACGACCAGCGGTACGACGAGGATCAGGGTGGCCAGCGCGAGCCAGGGGGTGCGGCCGTGGCCGGCGACGATGGCGTCGATGCCGAGCCAGGCGGCGATGGCCAGCAGCAGGACACCACCGGCGATGCCGGCGGAGGATCGGTAGATCCGGTCGGGGGTCGTCATGCAGCGATTGTGCCTCAGCCTCACAACGAGCCGTTCCTCGGCTTCACCGCGAGCCACTCGTCCGCTTCACAGCGAGTCACAGCGAGCCCCTGCCCCTCGTCACAGCGAGCCACTCCTCCGCTGCTCTCAGAGCCGTTCCTCGGGCTGTACAGCCGCTACGCGCGTAGATATGCTCGTCTGGTGACCATGCCCACCAATGCATCTACCGCAGCCCACGCACTGACGGACGTCACGGCGTCCCACGCGACGCTGCGCCGCTTCCTGCACGGGCTGCCCGGCGTCGACGCGGTCGGCCTGGAGGCGCGGGCCGCCTCGCTCGGGACCCGTTCCATCAAGACGACCGCGAAGGCGTACGCCATCGACCTCGCCATCTCGATGGTCGACCTGACGACGCTGGAAGGCGCGGACACCCCGGGCAAGGTCCGGGCACTCGGCGCCAAGGCGGTCCGCCCCGACCCGACGGACCGTACGACCCCCTCGACCGCGGCCGTCTGCGTCTACCCCGACATGGTGCCCGCCGCGAAGGCGGCCGTCGCCGGCTCCTCCGTGAAGGTCGCCTCCGTCGCCACCGCCTTCCCGGCCGGCCGCGCGCCGCTGTCCGTGAAGCTGGCCGACGTGCGCGAGGCGGTCGCCGCGGGCGCCGACGAGATCGACATGGTCATCGACCGCGGGGCCTTCCTCGCGGGCGACTATCTCAAGGTGTACGACGAGATCACGGCCGTGAAGGAGGCCTGCGGGTCCGAGGCCCGGCTCAAGGTCATCTTCGAGACCGGCGAGCTGTCGACGTACGACAACATCCGGCGGGCGAGCTGGCTCGGCATGCTGGCCGGCGCCGACTTCATCAAGACGTCCACCGGCAAGGTGGCGGTGAACGCGACCCCGGCGAACACCCTGCTGATGCTGGAGGCGGTGCGCGACTTCCGTGCGCAGACCGGCGTCCAGGTCGGCGTGAAGCCGGCCGGCGGCATCAGGACGTCCAAAGACGCGATCAAGTTCCTGGTTCTGGTCAACGAGACCGCCGGCGAGGACTGGCTGGACAACCACTGGTTCCGCTTCGGCGCCTCCTCGCTCCTGAACGACCTGCTGATGCAGCGTCAGAAGCTGGCCACCGGCCGCTACTCCGGCCCCGACTACGTGACGGTGGACTGATCACCATGGCATCCGCATTCGAGTACGCGCCGGCACCCGAGTCCCGCGCGATCGTCGACATCGCACCCTCCTACGGCCTGTTCATCGACGGCGAGTTCGTGGAGGCGGCCGACGGCAAGGTCTTCAAGACGGTCTCCCCCAGCACCGAGGAGGTGCTGTCGGAGGTCGCCCAGGCCGGCACCGAGGACGTCGACCGTGCCGTGCGGGCCGCCCGCAAGGCCTTCGAGAAGTGGTCGGCGCTGCCCGGCACCGAGCGCGCCAAGTACCTGTTCCGCATCGCGCGGATCATCCAGGAGCGGTCGCGCGAGCTCGCCGTCCTCGAAACCCTCGACAACGGCAAGCCGATCAAGGAGACCCGCGACGGGGACCTCCCCCTGGTCGCCGCGCACTTCTTCTACTACGCGGGCTGGGCCGACAAGCTCGACCACGCCGGGTTCGGTCCCTCGCCGAAGCCGCTGGGCGTCGCGGGCCAGGTCATCCCGTGGAACTTCCCGCTGCTGATGCTGGCGTGGAAGATCGCCCCGGCGCTCGCCACCGGCAACACGGTGGTCCTCAAGCCCGCCGAGACGACCCCGCTGTCCGCCCTGTTCTTCGCGGACGTCTGCCGGCAGGCCGGTCTGCCCAAGGGTGTCGTCAACATCCTTCCCGGTTACGGCGACACGGGCGCCGCGCTCGTCGCGCACCCGGACGTGAACAAGGTGGCCTTCACCGGCTCCACGGCCGTCGGCAAGGAGATCGCGCGGACGGTCGCGGGCTCCCGCAAGAAGCTCACACTCGAACTGGGCGGCAAGGGCGCCAACATCGTCTTCGACGACGCCCCGATCGACCAGGCGGTGGAGGGGATCGTCAACGGGATCTTCTTCAACCAGGGCCAGGTGTGCTGCGCCGGCAGCCGGCTGCTCGTCCAGGAGTCGATCGAGGAGGAGCTGCTGGAGTCGCTGAAGCGCAGGCTCTCCACACTCCGGCTCGGCGATCCGCTGGACAAGAACACGGACATCGGCGCGATCAACTCCGAGGAGCAGCTCTCCCGTATCACCCGGCTCGTGGAGCAGGGCGAGGCGGAGGGAGCGGAACGCTGGTCGCCGGCCTGTGAACTGCCCTCCTCCGGTTACTGGTTCGCCCCGACGCTGTTCACGAACGTCACCCAGGCGCACACCGTCGCCCGCGACGAGATCTTCGGCCCGGTCCTGTCGGTCCTCACCTTCCGCACGCCGGACGAGGCCGTGGCCAAGGCGAACAACACGCCGTACGGCCTGTCCGCGGGCGTCTGGACGGAGAAGGGCTCGCGCATCCTGGCGGTCGCGAACAAGCTCCGGGCCGGGGTCGTCTGGTCCAACACGTTCAACAAGTTCGACCCGACCTCGCCGTTCGGCGGTTACAAGGAGTCGGGCTTCGGCCGCGAGGGCGGCCGCCACGGCCTGGAGGCATACCTCGATGTCTGATCGCCTGTCTGTCTTCAAGACCTACAAGCTGTACGTCGGCGGGAAGTTCCCGCGTTCCGAGAGCGGCCGGGTGTACGAGGTGAGCGACTCCAAGGGCAACTGGCTGGCGAACGCGCCCCTTTCGTCCCGCAAGGACGCCCGTGACGCGGTGGTGGCGGCCCGCAAGGCGTTCGGCGCCTGGTCCGGAGCGACCGCCTACAACCGCGGTCAGGTCCTCTACCGGGTCGCTGAGATGCTGGAGGGCCGCAAGGCGCAGTTCGTCCACGAGCTGGCGGACGCGGAGGGACTGTCGAAGTCCAGGGCGGCCGAGCAGGTCGAGGCGGCGATCGACCGCTGGGTCTGGTACGCGGGCTGGACGGACAAGATCGCGCAGGTGGTGGGCGGCGGGAACCCGGTCGCGGGCCCGTACTTCAACCTCTCCTCGCCCGAACCGACGGGTGTGGTGGCCGTCCTGGCCCCGCAGGAGTCGTCCTTCCTCGGCCTGGTCTCCGTGGTGGCGCCGGTGATCGCGACGGGCAACACGGCGGTGGTGGTGGCGAGCGAGAAGTCCCCGCTCCCGGCCCTGTCCCTCGCCGAGGTCCTGGCGACGTCGGACGTCCCCGGCGGTGTGGTCAACGTCCTGTCCGGCCGTACGGCGGAGATCGCGACGCCGCTGGCGGCCCACCAGGACGTCAACGCGATCGATCTGGCGGGTGCGGACGAGGTCCTGGCGAAGGAACTGGAGATCGCGGCGGCGGACAACCTGAAGCGGGTCCTTCGTCCACAGCCTGTGGACAACTGGCTCGCCGCGCCCGGAACCGACCGCCTGACAGCGTTCCTGGAAACGAAGACCGTCTGGCACCCCACGGGCTCCCTGGGCGCCTCGGGCTCGTCCTACTGACCCCCACGAACCGAGCCGCGCCTCCCCTCCGTCCGGGGGAGGCGCGGCTCACTAGTTCGATAAATTGACCACTAGATGCACCTTCTGGCAAGGTGGACACATGGTTGAGATCGCCATCAGCGCCGCCCGTTCCCAGCTCGGCGACCTGGTCCGCCGCGCCGCCCACGGCCGCGAGACCATCGCCCTGACCGACCACGGCCACGTGGCTGCCCTCCTCGTGTCGCCTCAGGTGATAGAGGATCTCGAGGATGCCCTGGTGTTCGCGGACTACCAGCGACGCAAGGCGGAAGGGACGCTGGAGCCGGGCATCCCGCATGAGGAAGTCGGCCGGATGCTGGGGCTGCGGTAAGTGGCCTACGAGATCGTCTGGGAGCCACGCGCCACCAACGCGGCCGCACGCTTCCTGAAAGAGGATCGAGCGGGACTCGCCGCCGTTTACGAGGCCGTGGATGCTTTGGCCGATCAGCCTCGCCCGCCAGGTTCGATCCCCTACGGATCACCCGACCTTAGACGCTTGCATGTCGGCGACTACCGGGTGCTGTATGTCATCGACGATGACGTGATCCACATTCTGGTCACCCACCTCGGCCGCACCGCCTGACCGACCGCAACCAAGAGCCGCGCCCCCGGGCAGGCGCGGCTCTTCCGTGGGCCTCAGTGGCTCAGGAGCGTGGTGGCCTGGCCGAGGACCGGGATGCTGCCGATCGACTGGGCCTCGGCGATCGGGCCGGTCAGGGCCTGGGAGGCGAGGGGCTGGAAGTCGGCGAGCTGGGTGGCCACGCCGTTGTCGAGGGGGTCGACGCCGGTGCCCGCGAGGGGGTTGGGCTTGAGGCCGGCGACGGGACCGGTGACGTAGCCGACCACGCCGGTGACGGCCTGGAGACCGGCCTGGGGGTCGACACGGCCGAGCGACGTGGGCCGGGTGTGCACCACCTCGTTCACCACCGGCGCGGTGTCCGCGGAGGCCGTCGCGGCACCCGCGCCGAGCGCCACCCCTGCCGAGGCGAGGGCGACGAGGGCGCGCTGGGCGGTCGGGGTGGGGGAGGACGTGTGTCGGGCCATCGCGGGTGCCACCTTCTGGTGCGCGGGGTGATCAGGTCGACACGAAGGGTAGTTGAGGTGTGACGCACGCTCCAAAGCCGACCCGCGGGGTCGATCAGGCGTACGGAATACGTCAAACTGGTGTCCCGTGAGCATCCATCTCCCCGCCTCCGCCCGCGTCGTGCTGCTCTGCGGCCCCTCGGGCTCGGGCAAGTCCCTGGTCGCCGCCCGCTCCGGCCTCCCCGTGCTGCGCCTAGACGACTTCTACAAGGAGGGCGACGACCCGACCCTGCCGCTGGTGGCGGGAAGCTCCGACATCGACTGGGACCACCCGGGCTCCTGGGACACGGACGTCGCGGTCGCGGCGATCGAGGCACTGTGCCGCACGGGCCGTACGAAGATCCCCGTCTACGACATCTCCCTCTCCGCCCGCACCGGCGAGGAGACCGTGGACATCGGCCGCACGCCCCTCTTCATCGCCGAGGGCATCTTCGCCGCCGAGATCGTCGAACGCTGCCGGGAGTTGGGCCTGCTGGCCGACGCGCTGTGCCTGAACCGCGGCCCGGTGCGCACGTTCCGCCGCCGCTTCCTGCGCGACCTGAAGGAGGGCCGCAAGTCGGTGCCCTTCCTCCTGCGCCGCGGCTGGCGCCTGATGCGCCAGGAACGCACGATCATCGCCCGCCAGACCTCTCTCGGCGCCCACCCCTGCGACAAGGACGAGGCCCTCGGCCGCCTGGCCGCGGCAGCGGTGGGCCGACGCCCGGCGGCGACCCCGGCCCCCTGAGCCGAGTACCGGTGAGCGCACGCGAAAGCGGGACTGGACGGACCCCCCGGCCC
>NZ_WVUG01000199.1 GCF_017614965.1 Streptomyces griseorubiginosus
CCGAAATGCCCCGCCCCGCACCGCCGCTCACTGGCCGACCGACCTGCGCACATCTCACCATCTCCTCCCCCGCCTCCCTCCGCCTCCGTAGGTCATCGGCAGTACGGTGTCGTCCATGCGCCCCGACACGCCTGCCGAGAACGTCGACCACACCGCCGAAGCGGCACGCCTGGAGCGGACCGCCGGCCTGTACCCCGAGGACGCCGAAGCCCTGCTCCTGCAGGCCGCGGCCCACCTGGAACTCGCCGGCGACCGCCCGGCCGCGACCGCGCTCTACGACAGCCTGCTCTCCTCCCCGACGGGCCTGGAGCACCCCTACCTGGTACGGGCCCTGAAGGCCTCCAACCTGTGGGAGTACGGCCACGAGGCCGAGGCCCGCGCCATCATCACCGGCGTCCGCGCGGCGGCCCCCCGGGACCCGGCCCCCTGGGTGATCGTCGCGGAGGCCCTGGAGGCCCACGACGAGCTGGAGGCGGCCCAGGAGACGTTCACGGAGGGAGCGCGCCTGCTCCTGACCGACGTATCGGAGCCCCCGTACTCCACGCACCCCTTGTTGTTCGGCCGCCACCGGGTCCGCCGTATGCTCGGCGTCCCCCACGACGACTGGGACCGCCTGGCCGACACCCTCCACTCCTCCTCGGTCTCCCTGGACGAACTCCACGACCCCAAGCGCGTCTGGTCCCTCGGCTCGGACAACCCGGCGGAACTGGAGGCGGAGATCTCCCGCCTGCGCGCGGAACTGGGCACCTACCGCGAGGCCCTGTCCCGCCCCTTCCCCGTGGCCGTCCTGCACTGGCCGAAGGCCGAACTGGCGGAACTCCTGGACGCGTACCCGACCCTGACCACGGAGTACCCCTCCCACGAGGAGCACCTGACGACGATAGAGGCGTCGCTGCGAGAGCTGTCCGCCTCCGGCACCCCGAACCTCGGCATCGTCACGGGCACGGTCCCCTCCTACGAGGCCTTCGCAGCCTCAGAGGCGACATCCCCCGCCGACCCGGAACTCCTCCCCCAGTACGCGACGACCCTTGCGGCCCGGGGCCGCGCGGTGGAATGGCCGCCACAGCGGGGGGCGGCGTGTTGGTGCGGCTCGGGGCAGCCGTACGAGGGGTGCCACGGAGCCTGACCGACATCCCGACGCTCCGCCCATCTCGTGGACGGGCGGGGCGTCGGTGTACGGATCACCGTGTCAGGAACGAGTCTTCCGATGGGCCAGGAGGACGAAGACCGCCAGGACCACTCCACAGCCCACGGCGATCGCACCGAGGACGATCGGCACGGTGTCGCCGGTAACGATCCCCGCGACACACGCGCACATCCCTCCCACGACCAAAACGACGGGGAAGGTCCGCACTCCTCTGATTGTGTCGTTCATCGGTGCATCCTTCCGCCGCGTCCTGCGCCATCCTCAACTCCTCGCGCGCTAGCCGTAGGTGATGATGTCCGCTCCGTAGTAGCCCGCGGCCCCCGAACCTTCCAGCCGGATGAGGGGGCTTGAGTACAGAGGCATGGGATGTCGCCCTGTACCTCAAATGCGGCACACATAAGGCACTTATCGACCATCTTCAACCTTCTACCTCCTCCTATGTCCCACCTTTGCAGTACGGTCACATTTACCGTCTGAGCTGAAGGGCAACGTCTTCGGAGTGGCCCTGACCTGTGCATTTGAGGAACCGATGCCCTACGAGCCCGGCAGCGTCTGGCAGTACGAGGTCCCAACGTCCGGCAGCACGCATCTGCCGCCGGACGCTGGCTACGGCAGAGCACTCACAAACCAGGGCTACGGCTTTGAGGTCGCCGTTGCGGACCTGATCGACAACTCGATTGACGCAGGCGCGGACAAGGTTGTCGTGCACTTCCTGCGCGACGCCGTGCGAATCCTGACCCTACTGATCATTGACAACGGCAGAGGAATGGACGAGTCCGGACTGGACGATGCGATGACGGTGGGAAGACGCCGCACCTACGGCGACTGTGCCCTCGGCATGTACGGCACCGGACTGAAGGCAGCATCGCTCTCGCATGCTTCGTCCCTCACTGTGGTCAGCCGCACAAAGCGCAGCCGTGCCGCAGGCCGCCGCCTCACCGCAGAGGGGATAGAGGACGGCTTCCGGTGTGACACCGTAGACCCCCTATACGCACAGGATCTTGTCGACCGGTACGACGGCATCATCGAGTGGCAGGGCACCGTCGTACGGTGGGACCATGTGCGGGCCTTCGAAACGGTGACACCCGGACAGGGCGACCAGTACTTGTCGCAGGCGATCGCTCGCCTGGAGACCCACCTCGGCCTGTATTTGCATCGCTTCCTGCAGCAGGGCCTCCAACTGGACATCGCCGTATGGGACGTGAGCAGCAGCGCGAACGAACTCGGCGAAGAGGTGGACCACATCGCCGTGGAGCCGCTGGACCCCTTCGGATACAAGGTGCCCGGGAGGAAGGGCTATCCGAAGCAGTTCGCTGCACCCGTTGAGGGCATCGGCGACATACGCCTGACGGCCCACATCTGGCCGGCCAAGTCCAAGCAGGCTGGCTTCCGGCAGATCGGTGCCCTAGCGGAGCGCCAAGGCTTCTACTTCTACCGGAACAACCGCCTCGTCCAGGCAGGAGGCTGGAACGGTTTGCGCAACCCCGAAGGACACCTCGTGCTGGCCCGGGTGGCCGTCGATCTGCCCGCGCACGAGAACAACGTCCTGAGCCTCGATGTGAAGAAGGAAAGGGTCACGGTAACCCCAGCCTTCACTATCGGCGTGGACAAGGCGGTGGGTTCCGACGGCAGTACCTTCTACCAGTATCTCGGTGACGCCGAGGCCGCCTATCGGGATGGTTCGAGGCGCACGGAGATTGTCCGTAAGCCGGTCACCCCTCCCGGCAAGGGGATCGATCCGAAGGTGAAGCGGGTCATTAAGGAGGAACTGCCGGAAAAGGGGGGCGAGGAACCGATTTCATTCACTTGGGCAGCACTTCCTCGTGAGCGCTTCTTCGACCTGGATCGCGAAACGAACGCTGTCATCCTCAACAAGGAGTTCCGCGAGGCCTTCAACGACGGCAGACGCGGCGGCGCGAATGACGCTCCGGTCATAAAAACCCTGCTGTACCTGCTTCTTGAAGACTGCTTCGGGCTCGGACGCTGGGAGCGAAGCCGTCAGGACCGCGTGGACTACTGGAACACCATCCTTCTGGCTTCTGCAGAAGCACAGCGAGCCCGGCGCAAGCAGACTTTCTCGTGACCGCCGTAGGCCCTAGCCCTAGCTCGCCCGTTCGCCCACTGACTGCTGATTGAGGCCCGCAGATGAGCTACACCCCAGCCAACGTTCTCCTGGACATCCACGCTTCTGCTTTGGCAGGCATGGCCCACAGTCCCAAACATTTCGAACGCTGGGCTGCGCTGGCGGCCGACGAGGACTACCCGGACGCCGACCTCAGCGAAGAGCGCTTCCACGCGTGCCTGGTCGGCGCAGATGAGGCCCTCACAGCCCTCTGGAGCCGACATCTCACCGCGTGGGACTTCGCGGAAGAACCTCAGTGGGCGCTTGGCGCCCCCGCCCGCACTGACGAACGACGGGCTGTCATCTATGACCGACTCCGATTCGGTAGTGACCTTCGGAAGGCTCTGGACCACGCCGTTCCCGTCGCGAAGCTCCCCGGTCCTACCGTGATCACTCGCGAGTTCACCCGCTGGTACACCCCGGAGCGCACGGCTGCCCGGTCCTTCTACTGGAAATCGTACGAGGAGAAGCTCCGCGACAAGGGCTGGTCTAACGCGGCGATAGCCAGCCTGGACGAGGCTAGCCGCGCGGTCGTCGAACGCCTCACTGACCCGGAACAGTCCGCAGCACGGCAGGCAAAGGGTCTGGTCGTGGGATACGTCCAGTCCGGCAAGACGGCGAACTTCACGGGAGTCACTGCCAAATCAATCGACGCGGGCTACCGCCTCGTCATTGTGCTCAGCGGTACTCTCAACCTCCTGCGGGCACAGACCCAGCGCCGCCTCGACATGGAATTGATCGGCCAGGAGAACATCCTGCGAGGCGCCGACATCAACGACCTGGACACCCTCGTAGGCGTCGACTATGTCAGCGACGACGACGCCGACTGGCCCGACTTCGTCCAGCACGGCGGGCGCCCTTCCACGCTGGGCGCGTTCGATATCGAACGCCTGACGACTCGGGACAAGGACTACAAGAGTCTCGCCCAGGGCATCCGCGCCCTGGAGTTCGAAAAGCGCGAACCGACCCGCCCCCTCTACGACCCGGCTAACCTCCATCACGCAGCAGCGCGAGTGCTCGTGGTGAAGAAGAACAAGTCCGTCCTCACCAAACTCGTCAAGGACCTCAAGCAGATCCACGGCCTCCTCGGCGAACTGCCTGCCCTGATCATCGACGACGAATCCGACCAGGCTTCCGTGAACACCCTGGATCCGAAGAAGTGGGAGGCCGGTACCACCGAGCGCACCGCAATCAACGGACTGATCTCGCAGCTGTTGAAGCTGCTTCCGCGGGCGCAGTACGTGGGGTATACGGCAACTCCGTTTGCCAATGTTTTTGTTGACCCCGGTGATGACGAGGACGTCTTCCCAAGTGACTTCCTGATCTCGCTCCCCCGCCCGACCGGATACATGGGTGCTCAGGACTTCCACGATCTGGACTCTCCAGTCGCGGACGGCGAGCGGACATTCGCCAACTCGCAGGAGAGAGCACACGTCCGGGGCATCTACGAATCGAGCGGCGACCGCCTCCAGGAAGCGATGGACGCGTTCGTTCTGACGGGTGCCCTCAAGCTCTACCGGGCCGCTCATGGCTTGCCAGAAGCCCCGTTCCGGCACCACACGATGCTTGTGCATCAGTCCGTACGCAAGGACGACCACGCCGACCTCGCGTTGCGCATCAACTCCATGTGGCACCAGGCGGGATACAGCTCCTCGGCCGGCCATGAGCGCCTTGCTTCGCTGTGGGCGGCAGACTTCGTCCCGGTGAGCGAGGCCCGCGCATCTGATCTCCCCTCGCCCGCGTCCTACGACGATTTGCGCCCATACGTCAGCGAGGCACGGCGGCGCATCGGTTCAAATAGCCAGCCGGTCATCGTCGTGAATGGCGACAGTGATAGGTACTTCGATCAACTCGACCTCGACTTCGACAGGACGCCGCATGTCTGGAAGATCCTGGTTGGAGGCACAAAGCTGTCACGGGGCTTCACCGTAGAGGGGCTGACAATCACCTACTATCGACGCACCACGCAGCAGGCAGACACACTGATGCAGATGGGACGCTGGTTCGGATTCAGGCCCGGATACAGGGACCTGGTCAGGCTCTACATCGGGCGGGAAGAGCCCTTCGGCCGCGACAAGACCGCAGATCTGTACGAGGCGTACGAAGCCGTCTGCCGGGATGAGGAGACCTTCCGAGAGCAGCTAGCCCGGTATGCCGTTGTGGTCGATGGAGAGCCCCAACTGACGCCCATGGAGGTGCCCCCTCTGGTCGCACAGCACCTGCCCTGGGTCAGACCGTCCGCACGGAACAAGATGTTCAACGCGGAACTTGTGGAGGTCCGGTCCCCTGGGCGCCCCATCGAGCCTGCTTCGTACCCACTCAACAGCGCGGCTCAGAAGCGGAACACAGAACGCTGGCGGCCGCTGCTGGACAAACTTGGCACGACGCCGGTGTCCTTCAGTAATCCGCCGGACAGCGCGAGCTCGCTGACGCGCACCTTCGAAGCACTCACCGGATTGATCACTCACGAGGCCCTTATGGGCGTGCTGTCCCAGCTTGAGTGGGAGCGTCCACGGTACTTTGACCCCCACCTGACCTATCTGCGGCAGCTTGACGGTTCACTGGCCAAGGTGGACGACTGGCTGCTCGTCTCACCGCGGCTGGCTTCGAACACACGCGTCGAAGCTGGCATCCTCGGGTCCGTCCCGCTATCCCTGGTCCGCCGAAAGCGGCAGGCCGGCAAGACGTCCTTCGGGCGCATCACCAGCGTCGAACACCGCACGGCCGCACAACGTCTCATCGACAACGCCGCCCCGCCGCTCGCCCTCCACCCAGATCAGAACGCCGGAGTCGGCCCCACAACCGGGATCATCCTTCTGTATCCCGTCGTCGACGGCGACAACCACAGCGACGTCCGCGCCGCCGTACGCAATGGATCAGCCGACCCTTCAAAGATCGTGATGGCCTTCACTCTGATCCCGCCGACATCGGCCATGAGCGGGGACCGCCGTCTAGTGCGGTTCCGCGCGAAGGACTCCCGGCACCGCCACGACGCTACTATTCCACTTAGTAACTTGCCGTCAGCGTGACGCCGAGCCCATCCAGTAAGCCATCCGCTTGACATCGCAAAGTTTCATAGGGGTCACATTTTGCTTCCGTTCGAAATAGCTGACGTAAATGCCGCCACCTGGATCGCCAACCAAGAACTTCTAAAACTGGACCCAGAACTTAGCGAAGTCGCCGGACATATCCGCTCTCTCGATCCAACGGGCCAAAGATTTGCTTCCGTCCTCCGTGAAACAATTGACCAGCTACTCAACGGTGAAGCGACAGGGCGGTTCGCATGGAAGCAGCTTTTTAAGACTGAAAAGACTCACGCCGGCACCCTTGTTGAAATCAATCTGCAACGAGAGTTCCGCTTCGATGATGGCGGCGACGTCGGCGACGAGAGCAAGCACCCCATGGATTACCGGATCCTTGGCGTCGATGTTGACTGCAAGTTCTCTCAGGATTTTGGCGGATGGATGATACCGCCTGAGGCAATGGGCTACCTTTGCCTCCTGGTGTGGGCAGACGACTACAAGAGCTGCTGGAGTGCCGGACTTTTTCGAGTGCGCGAAGAATTCCTCAACACGGGCAGCAACCGTGACAAGAAACTGACACTGAAGGCAGAATATCGCAAAAGTAAAGTATTTTGGATCTGGCACGAGGAAAAGCTTCCCGAGAATGTCCTTCTACACCTTCCAGAATCCACGCGAAATCAAATCCTTCTTGAAGGTTCACGCAAAGGGCAGCAGCGAGTCATCGAATTGTTTCGTCGGGTTCAGAATCGCCGCATCGGACGTGGCGCGGTTCGTACGGCGGCGCAACAACTCGATTACATGGCGCGCATCCGGGAGGGCGAACACCGGGCTCGAACGGTGCTTCGCAAAGAGGGCATCGTGATCGCTGGCCCCTATAGCAAGCACCGGGCTATTGCCCAGCAGGTAGGAGCAGAGGTGCCACAGCGGGGAGAGTTTGTAAGCTTCCGACTAACTGAAGCAATGTCCCATCACGGCAACCGCCCATCGGTGGAGTTGGAGGGACGACACTGGGTGCTCGCCACACCAGAGGACCCAGTGGAAACGGCGCCGCGCCTCCCCAAGGTCACTGGCGAGGAAGAAGACTGAGTGAGTAGCCCGAACCCCGGCAACCGGAGGAGAACAGGATGGCCAGCGGAGAGGCATGGGAAGCTCCTGTCGGTTCGTGGGCCTCTTCAGCCGCCCGCCGACGCAACATGCAGGCTATCCGCAGCCGCGACACGACGCCTGAGCGCCTGATCAGACGGCTCGTCCACGCGCAGGGCCTCCGTTATCGGGTAGCGGCCAGGCCTCTTCCCGACCTTCGCCGGACTGCCGACATGGTGTTCGGCCCGGCGAAAGTAGCTGTCTTCATCGACGGTTGCTACTGGCACGGCTGCCCCGAGCATTACGTCCCCCCGAAGACCAATCCCGGCTACTGGTCTGACAAGGTTGCCCGAAACATGGCCCGCGACCGGGACACCGACCAGCGCCTGGAGGAAGCAGGCTGGACGGTGCTCCGGTTCTGGGAGCATGAGCCCTCAGAGGACTGCGCTGACCGCATCGCGTCTGAGGTCACCAAGCGTCGCATCACAAGACGAAAGACAACTCCAGGAATCTAATCAGTCCTTCTTCTGCTCACGTTCCCGCGCTGCCTTCAGCACATCCACAATGGACTTGCCGACGGCCTTGGCTACCGGCGGCGGGAAGGCGTTGCCCACCTGCCGGTACTGCGCCGTCTTCCCGCCAGCGAAATCCCACTCCATCGGGAACCCTTGGATGATCGCCGCCTGTCGCACCGTGAGCATAGGGCCGTCAGCACCGAACAGGTCGCGCTTATGGCTCTTCTTCTCGGCGCACATGTCGATGTCATTGGCTACGCCCAGGCCAGAGACTCCAAGCTGTTTCCAAGCTGCCTTCGCGCGGCTAGGCCCAAGATCTGCACCACCATGTTTCTTCGACCCGCCAACAAGCGTGGGAGCAATGCCACCACCCTTGCCTTTCAGTTCTGCGTCACGTTCACGAGCCTTCTTGAGCCACCGGTCGAAAGCAGCGTGCGCATCCGCCGAGTGCTCCCCGTCGAAGTAGCGCTCGAACCGCTGACGCATGGTCGATTCAAGCGCATCTGCGACGCTGACCGGATCTTCGTGCGTCGCCGTGGGCCACTCGTACTTGAGGTCCTTGATGACGTCGTTGCGGAACGCGACAAGGATGGCTCGGGGCCGCAGCTGCGGCACCCCGAAGTCACTGGCTTCCAGAATGCCCCACTTGCAGACGGTGTAGCCCAGACCCACCTCAGGGACAAGCTGACCGTCGTCGCCCAGGTATGTTCCGCCCTGAAGCTTCGCCTGGATGTAGTCACGGTAGTCCGAGAACTTGGGGTCCATGATCCCCCGGACGTTCTCGATCATGACTGCCCGCGGCTTCAGAATCTCGACAAGCTCCAGCATGCGTGGGAAGAGGTCACGCTCGTCATCCTTGCCGAGTTGCTTTCCTGCGTGAGAGAAGGGCGGGCACGGTACGCCTCCAGCCAGAAGGTCCAACCCTTGCCGCTTCAGCAGGTCAGCGCTCTTGCGTACATCCCGGTACGGGTCGAACTGCTTGACGTCGGCCGCCAGGACGTCGCAGTGCTCTCTCTCCCACGCCCACACCTCGTGGTCTTCGATGTTCAGCTCAAGCGTTTTCACCGCGTACTGATCAATCTCGACCAGCGCCAGGTGTCCAAAGCCGGCCTGATGCAGGCCGATGGCCTGTCCACCAGCGCCGGCACAGATCTCAATTGATGTGAACTCAGGTTCCACCGCCAGCGAGTGAACGCTCTCGGGTTCCTTCGTGTGGGTCATGCCCCCTCCTTACAGCCGTACTGCGGCAGACACATCTTGCAATCCACCATCACTGAGGGTGACAGACCCCACTGACAACGAGACCTCCCCAAGTGTGCAGCACGCCTCTCGCTTCGCTGAACGCACCCTCCGTAGCGCCGAACACTCATACGATATTGCTCATGCGGGCACCTACGTGGACTGAAGACGAACTGCTGCTGGCCGGGGCGCTGGTAGTGAAGAACGGCTGGCACGAGCTGCGGACCAAGGACGCTGAGGTTCAGGAACTCTCGGAGTTGCTTCGCTCGCTGCCGATTCACGGCCCTGAAGCGCTCGCCCTTCCCGACTTCCGGTCCCCGGACAGTGTCAGCCGCAAGACCTCGGACTTCGCGTCGAACCACAATTCCTATCCCGGCAAGCCCACCCGATGCGGCAAGCCCACACTGCTCATGATCGAAGCCTTCACAAACCGTGAAGCTGAGATGCTGCAAGCCGCCCGGGCCATCGAGGCGGGCATCGCCTCGGGTGAGCTGTACAAGATCCCGGTGCAGCCCGATGAGATCGATGACACAGGTGCCAGTGCAATCGAGGGACGCCTCCTCGTCCGTTGGGCACTCGCACGCGAGCGAGACCCCAAGCTTCGGGCTCTCAAGATCAAGCAAGTTCGGAGTCGTGGACGGGCACTCCGCTGTGACGTCTGTGACTTCGACTTCTCCCACACCTACGGAGATCTGGGCGAGGGTTACATCGAAGTGCATCACGTCACTCCCCTCTTTATCTCCGGTCCCCGGGAGACCAAGCTCGACGACCTGGCCTGTGTCTGCGCCAATTGTCACCGCATGTGCCACAGGAGCCGTCCTGGAGAATCCTGGCGTACACCGGCCGCGCTGCGGGAGCAGATACGCAAGTCTGCACAGTAGGCCGCCCATTAAGCCGCGTCCGCTTCAGCTTCGTAGTGCACCTGAGCCCGGTCGAGGATGTCATCGGGATCATGACCGCGGGCTGCGGACCAGTGGAGCAAGTCCGCGATCAGCTCAATAGCAGACTCCTCAAGGCCTGCTTGTCGCCTGCTGCCGCGCCCAACACTGCCATCCCTGGCCCCTTGGTAGTTCTCGAGTGCTTCGGCGGCTCGCTCAAGCCGACGGCAACCCTGCCCGGCGCTTGTCGCGATCTCACACCAGACCGCCTTACCCACCGCGGTCAGCACCGCCCCCCAGTCCGCGGCCAGCGCTGCAAGCAAATGCAGGCCACGTCCACATTCCGCGTTGCAGTCGGCCACGTGAGGTGAGGGCAGCGCCCGGCTCTTGTCGTGCACCTCGAGACGCAGCCGCTCACCCCGCCATTCAAGGATCAGAGTCGCTGATGTCCCCTCCCCTACATGCTTGATGACGTTCGTGGCCAGCTCCGTGACGAGCAACTCTGCTTCGTCAGCAGCGACAGGCGTCCCCCACCGATTCAGCTGCGTTACCGCCGCCCTCCGCAGGAGACGCACCTCTGCCGGCGCTGCCTCGAACGGCAGGACGCTGCGGAGTCGTGGTTCGGTGACCTCGTAGCCGGGCATGCGCCGACTCCTCCCTCCTCACCACGCATTTGCTGCGCACCGTGTCTGTCCGGATGCGGTGCGTGGTTACCTGCACATGAGAATGGCACAGAGAAGTCTCACTGTGTAACTTCTCACGAGAATCGATCGAGTGAATCCGATGGTGTGTCCTCTCGGGCGCTGTCTAGCCTGACGGTGTCCATCGGGCTTGCCACCCGGCGCATTGGCGAAGGAGCCCCATGGCCGCACGAACCACAACCCGTCGTCGCCAACTCGGCGCCATGATGCGCAAGTTGCGCGCCCGCAAGGGGCTGACCCTAGAGGAGGCTGGGCAGCTCGTCGGGGTCTCCAAGGCCACGGTGAGCCGGTACGAGACCCAGTCAGGGCCGGTCAAGTGGATCGTTGTCGATGCTTTGTGCCGGGAGTACGGGGCAACCGAGGCCGAGCGCAGGGCTGTTGTGGGTCTCGCCAAGGACGCCAAACAGCAAGGCTGGTGGAGTTCCTTCGCCGACTCGATCCCCGAGAGCATGAACCTGCTGCTCACGCTTGAGAACGAGGCCGTACGTGAAAGCCACTTCTCCTGTGTCTACGTTCCTGGGCTCCTGCAAACGCGGGCGTACAGCACTGCGTTGCAGAAGGCCAACGAGGTGCCCCTGGGGCCGGACGAAATCGAGCGGCTGGTCGACATCCGGATGAAGCGTCAGGAGATCCTCACCCGCCCGAAGCCGTTGCAGCTGTGGGCGATCCTGGACGAGTCCGTGATCCGTCGCGTGGTCGGGTCGCCAGAGACGATGAAAGAACAGCTCGACCGACTACTCGAAGCGAACGAGTCACGTCACATAACGCTTCAGGTGCTTCCCTTCTCCAAGGGAGCTCATGCTGCCGCACTCGGAAGCTTCGTCGTCATCGGCGGCACCGAGCAGGCACTCGACGTCGTGTACGTCGACTTCCACACGGGCTCCCTCTTCCTGGAGAAGGATGAGGAACTGGAGCGTTACAGACTTGCGTTCGAGTACCTGCGCGCACAAGCGTTGGACATGGAAGCTTCCTCCGCCATGATCCACCGTGCACGCAAGGAGCTGTAAATGTCGGTTCGTCCTCAACCCGCCACCGAGCGAGCCTGGTTCAAGTCGTCATACAGTGGCGGCAACGCGACGGAGTGCGTTGAGGCCGCGTTCGTCGCGTCCAGTGTGCTAGTCCGAGACTCGAAGCGTCCTGGCTACGCCCATATCGTCATCTCCGCCGAAGCATGGACACGCTTCCTGATTGGAGAGTGTCATGACTGATAGGGGCGAAAAGACAATTCCCGAGGCGCTATGCGCCTGCGTACGTCCAGGGACTTGAGGGCAGCCACGGGACTTTGCTGCGAGAGGTCCCCTTCACGTTCGACCGCCCGGTGCGTACAGTCGATCAAGCAGTCATCAACGAGTTGAGCCAGGGCCGCCGCGGCGACGGTCTGGGACGTCTACAGGGAGCAACGGTGTTCGTAGCATTGGTAACTGCATGTGTGGCGCTCATGGCCGTTGCGATTGCGGTTGTCGTGCCTCGGAAGCCCCGGCAGGCGCATTCCTCCCCTGACGCGCGACGCATTGAAATGGCGACAATTCGGGCCGCTGCACGGCGGCGGCCGACAGGCCCTTACCTTCGCCGATAGCGACGGCATCAGTGGCATGGGACGGCATGCCTGCTCGCGACCCGGAGGGCACGTGCTCCCGGCCTGAGATCCCTTCGCTCGCAGAGCGTTCCCTGCCGTCAGGCCAGGTGGGTTACTGCAGCGCTTCTACAGCCTTCACGATCAGGCGGCGCGCCTCAGCCCCGTACACCGCCATGCTGCGCAGTTGCTCGAAAGCCTTGATGTACAAGGCGATCTCGGAGGGCTGCGTGACGTTCACTTCGGCGGAGATCAGCTCGACGGATACGAGCGTGTCATCGTGCACGTCGAACGTCTCCTGCGGCCACAACACCCGCTCGCGTGTCTGCATGGGGATGATGCCGAAGGAGACCTGAGGGAGTGCCCCGGCGGTCAGCAGGTAACCCAGCTGCGCGGCCATCGCGTCAGCGTGACCAAGCTGGTAATAGAGCACGGCCTCTTCGATGACGAACACGAAACGGTGCCCGGGCTCGTGGATCACCTGAGAGCGCTGAAGGCGTGCCGTGGCCGCCTCAGCAGCATCGTCAGGAACGTCCAGGAGTCGGGCGTTAGTGCTCAGTAGCGCGCGTGCATATCCCTCGGTCTGCAGCAGTCCAGGCACCAGGACTGGCGAGTACGTACGCAGAAGGCGCGTCGACCGGTAGAGCTCGACGTAGCTCTCCTGAAGCTTCTGCAGCCCCGAACGCACGCGCTGCCGCCACTCTCTGTAGAGAGACTCGGCGTGTTGGGACGCTGCAATCAGGTCCGGGACCCGGTCAGGAGTGCCCGTTGCGCGGCACCACAGGCGAATGTCCGTCGGCGACGGCGGTGTCCGGGCATTCTCGATGCGTGAGGTCTTAGCGTGGTGCCAGCCGCAATGGGTGGCCAGCTCAGTGACCGTGAGGCCGGCGTTTTTCCTCAGATCGCGTAGCTGCCGCGCCACGTTCTCGCGCGCGGTCTGTGCTGAGGAGGACGGGGATATGGGCATGAGCTGGCCAGTGGTGCTTTCTCTCAGTGGATCTCGTACTGGTCGTGCGGGATGGCACGCTCCCAGACCGCTTCAAATGCGTCTGAGCACTGCTTGACGACGCTCGGCTCGGTGCGCAGCTCCATGGGTGGGTCTGCCCACTCGCCGGTACCGGTGAAGTGATTGAACAGCAGCTGTACCCCGTCGAAGATCCACAGGTCGGCGCCGGGAAGCAGCAAGTCGGCTGCGCGATAGCGGGGCAACCAACGCACCTGCTCGCCAGCATGCACATTGACGACGGTACCGGCGTGCTCGTACCTGATGTAGTCGGTCACCGGTTCGGAGATCACACGAGCGCGTCGCACAGTGACCCCACGGTCGAGCGCACGGGAGATCATGTCCACCCAGGGCGCCCAGTATTCAGAGGCAGGATCCGCGTCCCGTCGGCCGGTACGGAGCCAGTCGTTGAAGTCTTCCACCTCATCGCCCACGGCGTACTGATCGCGCATTTCGAGGTGTACCGCGGAGTGACGTGCGGCCTCCAAGAGCTCGTCAAAGCTGGGTACGTTCTGCGGCATCGCAGGCCTCCCTCAGGATCGGCACCAGTCGCGCGGGGATGCGGATCACCGTCTCATGCGGGGGAATGCCCTTCGTGTGCCCGGGGGCAGTGTTCTGCACGCACTGGTCCCGCGTCTCCTCGTCGGCCGTGTAGCCCTGGATCACGATGTCGGCACTGTCCAGGTCCACCCACGCTGTTGGTGACCCGTTTTTACCGGTCTCGGGATCGATCCCGATGAACTGCAGATGCATGGCTGCCCTCCGCATCGAGGCGTGCGCTGATGTGCACCAAACTCCCGGCCAGCAAGGTCCCCGTCAAGAGCACAAACTGGTCCCAGTACTTTTCAAAAGCTCACACGCACATCCGTGCACAGCGCTGGCCGTGTCGTGTCGGGCCCCCATAACGTCGTGGCCTGCGGCAGCTGTTGCCGCACCTGCTGCCCCGGAGATCACGCGTGGTTCGGCGCCAACTCTCCTTGGGGGCCAAGGAGGATGGAGACTCACGTGCTCAACGGGCTTATCGCAGAGTGGCTGGCGAGAACTCATCCCGTGCCACAGCAGGCCCAGATGGAGTGGTCGAGCCCAGGCGTAGCGCTACTTCCGCTGGGCGATAGATTCGCAGCGATTCGCCTCTGTGGTGGCTTCGTGCGGGCCGCAGTCGGCTGCGAGGAGCCCCTTCACGTGGCCGCGGCTTTGGCCGATCGCTTACAGGGGCCGGTGATCCACGATCACCGCGCTGCTGGGTCTACGTATTACGCCCTCACCCACGGGGGCGGGGCCGTGCGCGCGCAGTTCGAACAGACCCCCGATGCTCCATTCCTAGGAGAAGGCACCTACCTCGGTGTCCCGCGCATCGACCGCCTAGAGCCGCCCGGCACCTACTGGGTCGTGCCGCCCCGCTACGACGGCGATCTGTGCCCGCCGCACGCTGTCCGTGAACTCGTGGAAGCGAGCCGTCGCCGAGTTGCTGAGGACTCGCTGGTCTGACGGGCTCCCGAGATCCACACAACGTACCCGTACATCCAAGACAGACAAGGCGATGATGACCACTGCTACCACCCCCGCACGCACCGGCCGCTCCCTCGTCCCCCAGACCGACTTCGACATGCTCGCCGCTTTCTGTGCCGACGAGTACGCCCTCGACCGCGCCACCGCCGACCGCGTAGTCGACCAGGCCCTCGCCCTGGTCCACGTGATGGGCTCCACCGGGGCGGGCGCAAGCATGGCTCCCTCCGTCCAGGTCGATCCCGGCTGGCACACCCTGATCCTTCACACCGACTGGTACGCCAACTGGTGTCAGGAGCAGTTCGGTTACTTCCTGCACCACCGGCCGAACAGCAAGACCCGCACGCCCAGCCTGATGACGGACGTCGTCGGGAAGCTCCGGACCGCCGGTTTCAAGGTCGACGAGCAACTGTGGGGGACGGCCGCCGAGTGCAATCCGCCTGCCTGCTGCGGCGACGGCCCCTGCTGCTGATCCGTTCCCGCAGAACCCTTCCCATGGGCGGGCCGTGCCCCGCGCTCAGCCCGCCCGCTTTGCTCGCGCCGGAACGGACCCTCTCCCTGTGCCCCTGCCCGAAATGACCGCCACAAGCCGCGTGACCGTCTTCCCCCTCGAGAACCTCACTATCGCCTATACGACCCAGTCCAGTGACCAGCGAGGTCTGGGCGACATCGGGCTCGTCTCCGTCGTCGACGAACACGGCGACGGTGACGAGCTGTGGCGAATGGCAGTGGATCTCGGCGGACGTAACGCCGAGGGGGACCAAGCTCGTTGGATCCTCACCCAGGCGAGCAGGGCCCGGATGGTAGCCGCGTACACCGACCTGCGGAACGCCACATGGACGGCGTACATCCGCCGTAGCGTCGCCCTCGACACGCCGTTCGCGAACCACGACGTCCTGATGACCGGCCGGATCTCTCTGGCGAGGACTGACTGCCACGGAAACAGAACAACGCCATGACCAACGCCCACAAGGTCATTCTTCAAGGAGACCCACGTGTCCAACGCCGACACTGAGCAGCCCGTCTATCTGGCGGGGGACAACTGGAAAGCACACTTTCGGGACTTCACGTCCTCCGCCTTCCGGCTTGAGGTGCACCAGACGTACACGCTGCCCCGCGAGGCGAAGGCCTTACGTTCCTTCCTGGCCGGAGAGCCGATGCCGGACATGTTCAACGAAGACTGGCATGCGACTGTCAGGAGGCAGATTGGACGGGGACGGACGATGACGCGCGCCAAGGTGGTTCGTCAGCCGCTCACGGCGTACAGCCGTTTCCTCTTCGCCTGGGGCATCCCCGGAAACGTCCTGGCCGGGGAGGACTACCGGATCCTGGACCTGACCGATCGCCCCGACCCTGGGCTTCCCGCCCAGGACTTCTGGATGTTCGACGAGAAGGTCGTCGTGCATCTCAACTACCGTTCCGACGGCACAGAGATCAACAGGGAGCTGATCCGCGATCCGGACATCGGCATGTACCTCGCATGGCGCGACCTCGCGTTGAGGAGTTCCGTACCTTTCCGCGGCTGTCACGCGTAAGGCAGTCAGCCATGCCTCCCCCACCGCCCCCAATGCACCAC